>NZ_JBITTM010000087.1:0-25792 GCF_044541955.1 Kitasatospora sp. NPDC085464 | reverse complement strand
GGGGGCCCCCCCCGCGCCCCCCCCCCCGCCCCCCGCGCCCCCGGGGGCGGCGGGGGGGGCCGATGGGGCGGCCTCCCCCCCCCCCCCCGCCCCCCCGGGGGGGGCCCCGGCCCCCCCCGCGGGCCCCCGGCCGCCCCTCCTCTCCCGTCCCGTTCCGTCCCCTCCACCACGCCCTCCCCCTCCCGCCCCCAGAAGGGAACCTCCACATGGCGCTGTCCCTCATCGGCAGCAAGATGGCCACGCTCTCGGGCCTCCGCAGCATCATGGAGGACATCGCCGTCAGCACGGCCTCGGGCCCGGCCGACTGGCTGAACCTCGGCATCGGCAACCCGGCCTCGATCCCGGACGCGATCGCCGAGTGGCGGAGCCTGACCGAGGAGGCACTGACCGAGGACTTCGCCTCGGCCAGCTGCCAGTACGGACCGTCCCGGGGTTCGGCCGCCCTGGTGGACGCGATCACCGACTACTTCAACACCCGGTACGGCTGGTCCCTCACCCCGCGCAACGTCGCCGTCGGCCCCGGCAGCCAGATGCTCTGCTTCACCGCCGCCGCGCTGTTCGCCGGCCCCGGCCCGGCCGGCACCGGCGGGACGAAGGTCGTCCTGCCGATGTCCCCGGACTACACCGGCTACCAGGGCCTCTGCCTCCACCCGGGCGGCGTGGTCGGCGTCCCCGCCACGCCCGTCCCCGAAGGCTCCCACCGCTTCCGCTACGCCTTCGACTTCGAGGCGCTGGAGGCGCAGCCCGACACCGGGATGCTGCTGCTGTCCAGCCCCGGCAACCCGACCGGCCGCGCGGTCGACGCCGCCGAACTCGACGCCCTCGTCGACCTCGCGCGCCGACGGGACGTCCCGCTCCTGCTCGACCACGCCTACGGCGAGCCGTTCCCCCGGATCGCGCCGACCCTGACGCCCCCGCCCTTCGACGACCACGTGATCAACTGCTTCACCCTCTCCAAGGCGGGCCTGCCCGGCGAGCGCATCGCCTTCGCCATCGGCGCCGAGCGCTGGATCACCCCGATGGTCTCCTTCCTGGCCAACTCGGCCCTGCACGCCCCCCAGTTGCAGCAGTCGGTGGTGGCCCGCGCGCTGGCCTCGGGCCGCCTGGACCGCCTGATCTCCCACACCGTCTCACCCTTCTACCAGGAGCGCCGCCGCCTGGCCGAGAAGCTCTTCGAGGAGGTCATGCCGGAGTCCGTGCCCTGGCGCCTGCACGCCGGCGACGGCGGGATGTTCTGCTGGTTCTGGATCGACGACGACCGCTTCGACGACATGGCCCTCTACGAACGCCTCAAGCAGGACAAGGTCTTCATCGTCCCCGGCCGCCACTTCTTCCCCGACGGCCCCGCCGACCCGCACCGCACCCGCTGCTTCCGCGTCAGCCTCAGCCCCGCCCAGGACACTCTCACCGAGGGCATCACCCGCATCGCCAAGGCCATCCGAGCCCTTTGCCCCTGACCCACCCGGGCCGTGGGCGGTGTCGAGCACCCGCCCCACCGCCGCCACCGCCTCCACCGGCGCTGCCGTGGAGCGGGGCGGCGGGCACCCCCGGCTCGCCAGGGCCTCGCACCGGGGCCGGCCCCGGCCGTGCCACGCACCCACGGCCCGTGCCGTTCGGTGCCGACCGGCGCCGAACGGCCAGGAGCACGGTCCTGGCCGGCTGCGACCCCCGGAGCCTGCTCCCGGGCACGTTTCGTCCCGGGTGCGGACGAACTCCCCCTCCCCCGAATGGTCCTCTTGACCAAGGCCGGGAATCACCGGCGCCATTCATCGGAGGGGTCCTTTCGTGTACGAGCACGCACCGCACAGCCGCTTCCCGCTCTCCCGCCGGGGCAGCCGACACCGGGCGGTGGCGGTCCTGACCGCCGTGGCCGCCGGGGTCATGACGGCCGGGGCTCTGGCACCGACCGCGGCGTTCGCGGGCGGCAGGCCGGACACCGTCCAGTCGGGCCTGAACGCCCTGGTGAAGGACGACGGCATGCCCGCCGCGCTGGCCTCCGTCAAGGGCCGCGACGGACGCACCCGCACCTACACCGCCGGCGTCGGCGACCTCGCCACCGGGGCCAAGGTCCCCGCGGACGGGCAGATACGCGCCGGCAGCAACACCAAGACCTTCACCGCCGTCGTCGTCCTCCAGCTCGTCGCCGAAGGAAAGGTGGCCCTCGACGCGCCCGTCGACACCTACCTCCCCGGCCTGCTGCGCGGCGACGGCATCGACGGACGCAACATCACCGTCCGTCAACTGCTCCAGCACACCAGCGGCCTGCCCGAATACGTGAACAAGGACGCGATCCTCACCAGTCCGAAGCGGTACTACGAACCGCGTGAACTGCTCGACGCGGCCCTCGCCCAGAAGGCCCACTTCGCCCCGGGCACGCGCTGGGAGTACTGCAACACCAACTACCTGATGGCGGGCCTGATCATCCAGAAGGTCACCGGGCGGCCGCTCGGCGAGGAGGTCAACCGGCGCATCGTCGACCGCATCGGCCTGCGCCACACCTACTTCCCCGTCCCGGGGGACATGAGCATCCACGAGGCCCACCCCAAGGGCTACAACCAGGACGCCGACGGCTCGCTGCGCGACTACACCGAACTGGACCCGTCCTGGGGCTGGGCGGCCGGCGCCGTCGTCTCCACCAACACCGACCTCGACTCGTTCTTCGCCGCACTCCTCGGCGGACGGCTCCTGCCCGCGGCGCAGCTCGCCGAGATGCGCACCACCGTCCCCGCCGACGAGGTGGGTCCGGGCACCCGCTACGGGCTGGGCCTGATGAGCCGGCCGCTGTCGTGCGGTGGCCTGTACTGGGGCCACGGCGGGACCATCCCGGGCTACGAGACCGCCGGGGGCGCCACCGATGACGGCCGCGCCGTCAGCATCGCGGTGACCACCATCCCGGGTGAAGCGCCCAAGCAGCACGTGGCGGCCATGGTGGACTCCGCCCTGTGCCGCTGACCCTCCCCGATCCGGCCTGAGCGTCCGCACCGGTACGACCCGCGGGTTCTGCACGCACCTGCGCGCAGAACCCGCTCGTCCCACCGATTCCCCCCTCCAGCAAAGGAGTCACTCCGTGAACGAGTACGTACAGCACAACCGGGCCGACCGACGCCGCCGCGGCCGGCGCGGGTTGGCGGCGGCCGTGGCCGCCGTAGCCGCCGGCGTCGTGACGGCCACGGCCCTGGCACCGACCGCGGCGTTCGCGGGCGGCAGGCCGGACACCGTCCAGTCGGGCCTGAACGCCCTGGTGAAGGACGACGGCATGCCCGCCGCACTGGCCTCCGTCAAGGGCCGCGACGGACGCACCCGCACCTACACCGCCGGCGTCGGCGACCTCACCACCGGGGCCAAGGTCCCCACGGACGGGCAGATACGCGCCGGCAGCAACACCAAGACCTTCACCGCCGTCGTCGTCCTCCAGCTCGTCGCCGAAGGAAAGGTGGGCCTGGACTCCCCCGTCGACACCTACCTCCCCGGCCTGCTCCGCGGCGACGGCATCGACGGACGCAACATCACGGTCCGTCAACTGCTCCAGCACACCAGCGGCCTGCCCGAGTACATGGACGCCCCCGCGCTCTCGGACTTCGCAGCGATCCAGTACCGCTACTTCGAGCCCCGCGACCTCCTCGACGGCGCCCTCGCCCAGAAGGCCAGGTTCCCCGCGGGCACCAGCTGGGAGTACAGCAACACCAACTACATCGTCGCCGGGCTCCTCATCCAGAAGGTCACCGGACGGCCCGTCGGCGAGGAGATCACCAAGCGCGTCATCGACCGCATCGGCCTGCGCCACACCTACTTCCCCGTCCCCGGGGACACCGGCATCCACGAGGCCCACCCTCAGGGCTACTACCGCAGCTCGCCGGACGCGCCCCCGATCGACTACACCGGGATGGACTCCTCGATGGCCTGGGCGACGGGGGCGATCGTCTCCACCAACACCGATCTCATCTCGTTCTTCACCGCGCTCCTCGGCGGCCGGCTCCTGCCCGCGGCACAGCTCGCCGAGATGCGCACCACCGTCCCCGCCGAACTCCTGGGCCCGGGGGTCCGCTACGGGCTGGGCCTGCAGAGCAGGCCGCTCTCCTGCGGCGGCCTCTCCTGGGGCCACGGCGGGACCTCCCCCGGCTACCGCTCCCGCAACGGCGTCACCGACGACGGCCGCGCCGCCGCCATCACGGTCACCACCATCCCCGACGCGGTCGGCGCGCAGCACATGGCCGACACCCTGGACGCAGCCCTCTGCCGCTGACTCCCCTCACCCCCGCCGCACCCGGCCCTCCGAAGCACATCGCGCCGATCGCCTTCCCCGACGACCCCGCCTCCGAGCGGCTCGGCCCCTCCGGCGGGCAGCCGGGTAGAAGACCACCCTCCGGTGCCGGAGCGGGCGTCCAACAGCCATCGGACAGACCTGGCGAGGAGGTGGTCACAGGTGTCCTCCAGCGGGATCCGGGCCCCGGTGAACAGGTAGAGGAGGCCGTCCAGTCGGGCATCGACGGCACCAGAACCCGCGCCCCACCGGCAACCGCCCGCATACCAGCGGCCCGCGAGGAAGAACCATCAGCACCCTGGCCGACGATTCCCGGTGACCACCATGCGACCAGCAGCCGACAGGGCGAACGAAGGAGCCGCACTCGGTTTCCCAAGTACCGTCTCTCACAACCGATTTCAAAGTCGGGACGACACGATTTGAACCTGCGCCCCCTTGACCCCCAGCTCCCAGTCGTAGCCGCGCACCCGGTCCGGCGAACGCCAGGTCCGCGTTCATGCCGGGGTGGTGGGCCGGTCCGCGCCTGGCCCAGTCGCTGGCCTCGGCCGGGCGCCATTCGGATGGCGACGGGCGACACCAGGGCGCTGGACGGCCGTCGCACTCGGGTGTGCGGATGTCAGCGCTGCCCGTTAACCTGCCGGGTATGCCACACCGCGCCATCCCGCGCCACTCGGGCGGCCTTCTCGCCCTGGCCGCCGCGGACGCCTTGTGGGTCAAGTTGACGGCCGGCAGTGCTGTGCCGACGGCTTCCGGGGCGTTCAGCCGCTCCCCTGCTGATCCTGGGGCCGGGTACGTACTGCTCGGCGAACGCGCGGTGACGACGGTGAGGGGACCGGGCGGCCGGTGGAGCGTTGACGAGACCGACGTACGGCGGGCGGCAACGGAGCTGAACGCGGTCGAGGTGGACCTGGATGACCTGGTCCGCGTCGGTCCTTTCCGTGGCTCCCTGAGTTCGGAGCGCAACGACCCACCCACACTGCGGTGGCGTCAGCGCATCGCCCGGGAGCAAACCGGCGCACAAAGCCCTGGCAACCACCGGCCCGCACCACGGCACGACAACGGCCAGGTGCACCATCTGTGCGGGATCGACTGGCGCCGGACCTTCGTGGAGCGCACCCGCGACCGGACGGCGCGAACATGGTGGCTGCCACGGGCCGTGGTCAGGGTGCTGGACGCGGCCGAGCACGCCGAAACCCAGTGGCTCCGAGCCGCACGGACCTGCCGGGAATGCGCGGCCGTCACCGACCGGCCCTTCGACCAGTGGCGCGTCCACACCGCCGACGGCCCGCGGACCATCTGCCCCGGCTGCCGTACCACCGGGCTGCGCCCGTACAACGGAGAGCTGGAAGGCCACCTGTACGCGGCGCTCAGCAGGAAGCACGGCTTCTCCCGCAAGGTCGCCGCGTGGGGATGCGCCGTCTGCCGGACAGCACCCGCTGCCGTGCTCGACCACTGCCACGAACACGGCTACGTCCGCGCCCCCGTCTGCCAGTCCTGCAACACGCAGGAACGACCCGACCACCTGTACAGCAACGACGTGCGCGTCGGCGACCGCTACACCCGCCTCTTCCACACCCACGCCGACACCTGGCTCCGCCACTGGCACCGCTGCCCCGGCTGCCGCGCCCGCACCACACTGCCACTGCCACACCTGGCCGCATGGACCGCCCACACGGCCGGCCAGTCGCTGCGCCCGACCCACCGCGCCCCGGGCAGCTCTCGCGGACGCAAACCCTGCGGTGCGCTACGCGCGTCCTGGACGGGCAGCCAGAACGCGCCCGGCTCCTGCCTGATCACCGTCGCCGTCGACTTCTGCCCCTCCGGCGAACACCGCGTCCTGGCACAGGTCCCCTACCGCGAAGCCGCCGAACGGTTCCGTACCTGGCTGGCCGTCACCGCCCCTGCCGTGGCTGCCGCGGCTGGACCCGGCCGCCTGGACGGCATCCCCGCCCAACAGTTCCGGCCCGTGATCGCCGACACCAGCAGCGAGGGCCTGATGATGTTCTGAGCCAAGGGCGGCATGCGCATCGGACGGTGACGGGGGTCGCCGGTGGCGCCGCGCGGCGCGCATGGACTGGAACGGCACCTGGGGCGCGGTCCGGATCGGGCACGGCGCGGTCCGCGCGGGACGGCCGGGTCGTGCTGGTCGACCGCGAACGCCGAGATGCAGGTCGGCGAAGCCAACGGCCACGACGCGCCTCGTAACGACGCTCCCAGTCACACGGGGTGGTAGAGATCACCGCCGCGGAGTCCGGTATCCTACCCGGGCTGGAGTCCGGTCAACCGAGTTTCTCGCTCCCGCCCGCGCAGGCAGCCGGATCTGCGAGACTGGAGCGCGTGTCCAGCGCTCCACACCCCCAGCCGTTCGCCTACCTCCAGGCTCCGAACGCGGTCCTTTACGGCCAGGTCCTGGCGGTCTTCGCCCAGGCGCGGGAGCGATTCATCGTCCATCTGCGGCCGGAGGACGTCGCCGCCGAGCTGCGCCGGGACACGGCGGAGGACTTGGCTTCGGCGATCGTGCCGATCGAGGCGGTCGGCGGCGCGCTGGAGCAGCTGGTCGGCTGGGGGAATCTCCGCGCGGACGCCGACACCGGCCGGGTGACGTCGGTCGAGGACTTCCACCGGGCCCGCTACCTCTACCAGTTGACCCACCACGGCCAGGCGGCCCTGCGCGCGCTCGCCGTGTACGAGCATGCGCTGGGCCAGCGCGGCCAGTTGCAGTCGGTCGCGCTGGCTGACATCGCCGAGCAGTTGGGGTCGCTGCTCGTCCTGGCGAAGCACCCCGATCCCGATCCGGGGAAGGCACATCTACTGCTGCTCCAGATCGCCGAGCGGTTCAGCAGTCTCGCGGACAACGCCCAGGCATTCATGGCCTCACTGCGTCGCACCATCGACTTCCAGGACGGCGACGAGGCGGCGTTCATCGCGTACAAGGACCGCCTGGTCGAGTACATCGAGCGCTTCATCGCCGATCTGGCGAACCGCGGCGCGCAGATCGCGAACCTGCTCGACCGGCTGAACGCCGCCGGTGTGGAGCGGCTGCTGCTGGCCTCCGCGCAGCGCGAAGCCGGCGATGCCCTGCCGGATGCCGTACGGGGGGCGGACCAGGACGGTCATCAGACGGAGCAGGCCCGCGCGGCGGCGGCGAACGCCGCGCTGACGGCCTGGGAGAACCGCTGGCGGGGCCTCACCGACTGGTTCCTCAGCCGCTCCGGCCGGCAGCCCTCCCAGGCGAAGCTGCTGCGCGGAGCGGCGGTCAGCGCGATCACCGCGCTCGTCAACACGGTGGCCGCGCTGAACGAACGGCGCGGTGGCCGCTCGGACCGGTCGGCCGATTTCCGGGCGCTGGCCCGGTTCTTCGCGCAGGCCCCGGACGACGCCACCGCGCACCGGCTCTGGCGGGCTGCCTTCGCCCTCACCCCGGCCCGGCACCTGACGGTGGACACCGCCACCGAGACCGCCTGGCAGGAGGCCGATCTTCCGGCCGGCACACCCTGGGCGCAGGCCCCGCCGCTGGAGATCAGCCCCCGGCTGCGCGAGACCGGTTCGTACGAACGGCGCGGCATGCCCAACCGGGTCGCCGACCGTGCGGCGGCGCGGCAGGTGCTGGCCGAGCAGGTCGAGCTGGAGACCGCCCAGACCGCCGCCGCCCGGGCCCGGCTGGCCACCGACGGCCCGGTCCTGCTCTCCGAGCTGGCCGGCCCGGACGGGCTCGACCCGCACGCCTTCCGGCTGTTCCTCGCGGTCCTCGGTGACGCGCTCTCGGCCCGGATGCCGGGCGAGAGCGAGTCCTCGGCGATCACGGGCGACGGCACGATGGAGGTCCGGCTGAAGCTGGTGGACCCGGATACGGTGGTGCGGATCCCGACGGCTGACGGCGTGCTGCACGGGCCCGAGCACGTCATCGAGATCATCGACCTCGCGCCCGCCGGGAGTGCGGCATGACCGGCCACGACGACCTCCGGGCCGAGCGCCGGCGGGCCGCCCGCGCGCTGCTGGCGTCACCGCTGATGACCAGTGGCGACGACGCCTTCCGGCTGGTGCGCAAGCACGCGGGCGAACTGGCGGCCTGGTTCACCCAGGAGACCGGCTGGCGGCTGGTGGTCGACACCGAGACCGCGCGGCTGTACAAGACGCCGGCCCGTCTGGACGACGCAACCCGGCCCGCCCGCGCCCCGCGCACCAAGGTGCCGTTCACCCGCCGCCGGTACGTGGTGCTCTGCCTGGCGCTGGCGACGCTGGAGCGGGCGGACGCGCAGATCACCCTCGGCCGGCTGGCCGACGGCGTGCTGACGGCGGCGGCCGACCCCGTGCTGGCGGCCGCCGGGATCGAGTTCCGGATGGACCGCCGGGAGGAGCGCTCCGACCTGGTGGCCGCCGTCCGGCTGCTGCTGGAGTGGGGAGTGCTGCACCGGGTGGCCGGTGACGAGGAGGCGTACCTGTCGGAGGCATCCAACGACGTGCTCTATGACGTCCGCCGCCGTGTCCTGGCCACGCTGCTCGCCGCGACCCGGGGCCCGTCCACCGTCGAGGCCGCCGACCCGGGCCACCGTCTCACCGCGCTCACCGCCGAGGTCGCGCCGGACACCGATGAGCTGCGGCTGCGCGCACTGCGCCACCGGCTGACCCGCAGACTGCTGGACGACCCGGTGGTGTACTACGCCGAGCTGCCCGAGGACGAGCACGCCTACCTGGTCTCCCAGCGCCACGCGATCACCCGCCGGATCACCGAACTCACCGGCCTGGTAGCCGAGTCGCGCACCGAGGGGATCGCCATGGCGGACCCGGAGGACGAGCTCACCGACGTCCGGATGCCCGAGCAGGGCACCGACGGCCATGCCACCCTGCTGGTGGCCGCCCACCTCGCGACCGCCGACGGCCCCCGCACCGAGTCGCAACTGGTCGAGCTGGTGCGGCGACTGGCCGTCCAGCACCGCTCGTACTGGCGGAAGACCGCCGCCGAGCCCGCGGCCGCCGCCGAGCTGCTCGCCCAGGCGCTGGACCGGCTGACCGCCCTCGACCTCGTCACCCGGGACGGCGAACGAGTCACCGCAAAGCCAGCACTGGTCCGCTACGCCTTGGCCGCCCCGACCATCCGAAAGGCCCGCCCCCGCTCATGACCCTGCCGCAGCCCACCAAGAACCGCTGGCAGCCGCTGCGCGCGGGGCTCGTCGACATCTTCTACTACGACGCCGAGGAGTTCCGCTTCCACGACGGGCGACTGCTGCTGCGCGGCAACAACGGCACCGGAAAGTCCAAGGTGCTCGCCCTCACGCTGCCCTTCCTCCTCGACGGTGAACTCGCCGCCCACCGCGTCGAGCCGGACGGCGACCGCGCCAAGCGCATGGAGTGGAACCTGCTGCTCGGCGGCAAGCACCCGAACGACGAACGCACCGGCTACACCTGGCTGGAGTTCGGCCGGATCGGCGAGGACGGCCGACCGCGGTACCGGACCATCGGCTGCGGCCTGAAGGCGGTCAAGGGCCGCGGCATCGCCAAGCACTGGTTCTTCACCACCACCCTGCGCGTCGGCCCCGAGCTGCCGCTGCTGTCCGCCACTCGCGTCCCGTACACCCGGGAGCGGCTGCGCGACGCGCTCCAGGGCCACGGCCTGGTGCACGACACCGCCGCCGAGTACCGCCGCGCCGTGGACGAGCAGCTCTTCGGCCTCGGCCAGGGCCGCTACGAGGCCCTGGTCAACCTGCTGATCCAGCTGCGCCAGCCGCAGCTGTCGAAGAAGCCGGACGAGAAGCTGCTGTCGAAGGCCCTCACCGAGGCCCTGCCGCCACTCGATCCGGCCCTGGTCGGCGAGGTCGCCGAGGCGTTCCGCGGCCTGGACGACGAGCGGCACGCGCTGGAGGCGCTCGCCGAGGCGTCCGGCGCCGCCGCCGACTTCCTCACCCACTACCGCCGATACGCGCAGATCGCCGCCAAGCGGCAGGCCGGCGTGCTCCGCGTCGCGCACAGCCGGTACGAGCACCTCGGCCGCGATCTCGGCGAGGCCGAAGCCGAACACGCCACCGCGGAAGAACAGTTGACGCAGACGGAAGCGCGCCTGGCAGAGCTGGAGACCAGCGCCGCGACCCTGGCCGCCACCCGCGACGCCCTGAACCGCAGTCCGGAGATGGACGCGGCCCGCGAGCTGGAACAGGCCGGCAAGGCCGCCGAGGCGCTCCGCGCCGCCGCCGACGACCGCGCCGCCGCCTGCCGCACCGCCCGCCGCCAGGCCGACGACTGGCAGCGCCGCGCCGCCGGAGCGCACGCCCAGCACGACCTCGACCAGGCCGCCCTCGCCGAGGCCGGCTCCGCCGCCCGCCGCGCCGCCGAAGCGGCAGGCATCGACCACCCGGCCGTGGCCGAGGCCCTGGAACGGGACCGCGAGCCCTTCTCGGACACCCGCCGGGCCGGCGAACGGGCCGTCGAACGCCGTCGCCAGGCCGTCACGGGCCTCACCGCGCTGCTCGCCGCGGCCGAGCGGGCCCACGGGCAGGCCCGCGCCGCGCAGGCCGAAGCCGCCCGCCGCGCCGCCGACCTGGAGGCCGCCCGGGAACGCTCCGCCGGGGCGGCGCAGACGATCACCGAGCGGGGCACGGACCTCGTCACGGCCTGGCGCACCTGGGCCGCCGGTACGGTCGAGTTGCACCTGCCCGAACCCGACCACGTCCTCGCGGCCCTCGAAACCTGGACGGACACCCTTTCCGGCCCCAATCCGGCCGCCGAGGCCGCCGCCCAGGCCCACCGCACCGCTGCGGGCGCCCTCACCCGCCGGGAGGCGGAGCTCGACGCCGCGCACGCCGCCGCCCGGCACCGACTCGCCGCCGTGGACGAGGAGATCGCCCGCCTGGAGTCCGGCGGCCACGACGCCCCTCCGCCGGCGCGCACCCGCGACCCGCAGGCCCGCGCGGACCGCCCCGGAGCGCCGCTGTGGCGGGTGGTCGACTTCGCCGATGGCGTGCCGGCCGAGCAGCGGGCCGGGATCGAGGCCGCGCTGGAGGCCGCGGGGCTGCTCGACGCTTGGCTCACCCCGGACGGCAGCCTGCTCGACGCGGCCGACGCCGTCCTGCTGTCCGGCCCGGCCGCCCCCGGTGTCGGCCTCTCCTCCGTCCTGCGTCCGGCCGTCGACCGGGCCGACCCACTGGCCGCCGCCCTCGCCGACACCGCCGTCCGTGCCGCCCTGGGGGCGATCGGCCTCGGCGCGACCGGCCTTGACGCGGAGGGCGATCACCACACCTGGGTGGCCGCCGACGGCCGCTACCGGATCGGCGCGCTCGTCGGCCGCTGGACCAAGCCCACCGCCCATTACATCGGCGAGGGCGCCCGGGAGGCCGCCCGCCGCGCCCGGCTCGCAGAACTCGCCGCGCAGCGGGACGAGTTCACCGATCACCTCACCGAGTTGGACCGGCAACGCGATTCCGTCCGGGCCCGCGCCGCCACGCTGGCAGGCGAGCAGCAGAGCGAACCCACCGACCACGCGCTGCGCGAAGCACATGCCCGCCACAGCCACGAGGCCGAGGCGGTACGCCGCCTGACGGAACGCCTCGGCGAGGCGACCCAGGACGCCACCGCCCGGCAGGAGGACGCGGTCCGCGCCAACCAGGAGGCCGGCGACTACGCCCAGGGCACCGACCTGCCCGCCGACCGCGAGCAGCTCGACCTCGTGCGCGACGCCGTCTCCGGCTACGCCGCCGCCCTCGCCGCGCTGCTCCCGGCCGCCTCCGCCCGGGCACGGTCCGCCGTCCTCGCCGCCGAGGCGGAAGCGGAAGCCGAGGCCGCCGCCGGCGCACTCGCCGAGGCCGAGGACGCCGAGACCGGCGCCCGCCGGACGGCCGATGCGGCCACCGAGCGCCACCGTGTCCTGGCCGAGACCGTCGGCGCGAGCGTCGAGGAACTGTTCCGCCGGCTGGCCGAGACCGATGCCGCGATCGCAGCACGGGACGCCGAGGAGAAGACCACCCGGCGCACCCGCGACGCCGCCATGACCGCCCGTGCCCGGGCGGAGGGCCGGCGCAGCGAGATCCGCGCCCGGATCGAGGAGGCGACCGCCGAACGCGACCGCGCCGTGACCGCCCTGCGCTCCTTCACCGCCACCGGCCTGCTCGCCGCCGCACTGCCGGAGACCGCCGTCCCGGCACTCGACGAACCCTGGCTGCCCACTCCGGCCGTGGCACTGGCCCGAGCCGTCAACCAGGAGCTCGAAGGCACGGACGACTCCGACCGCCGCTGGGAGCTGGTCCAGCAGAGGATCTCCACCGAGCACAAGGTGCTCACCGACGCACTCGGCCGCCACGGCCACTCGGTCGGCATGACTCTGCACGACGGCATCATGATCGTCGACGTGGTCTTCCAGGGCCGCACCCACGACGTGCCCGCCCTCGCCGACTCGCTGCGCGAGGAGGTCGAGCAGCGCGGCCTGCTGCTCTCCGCCAAGGAACGCGAACTGCTGGAGAACCACCTGGTCGGCGAGGTCGCCGGAGCGCTGCAGGAGCTGATCGCCGGGGCCGAGGAGCAGGTGGCGGCGATGAACCAGGACCTGGCGGCCCGCCCCACCTCGACCGGCATGACCCTGCGCCTGCAGTGGCAGCCCGCCAAGGACGCGCCGGCCGGTCTCGAAGCCGTCCGCGTCCGCCTGCTGCGCCAGTCCTCGGACGCCTGGACGCCGGCCGACCGCGCGCAGGTCGGCGCGTTCCTCCAGGCCCGGATCGCCCAGGACCGCGAGGACCACCCCGCCGACTCCTGGGCCGACCAGCTCACCCGCGCCCTGGACTACCGCGGCTGGCACTCCTTCACCATCCAGCGCCGCCAGGACGGCCAGTGGAAGCCGGCCACCGGTCCCGCGTCCGGCGGAGAACGGGTGCTCGCCGCCTCCGTCCCGCTGTTCGCGGCGGCCTCCTCGCACTACTCTTCCGGCAACCCGCACGCCCCGCGCCTGATCGCGCTCGACGAGGCTTTCGCGGGCGTGGACGATGACTCCCGGGCCAAGTGCCTGGGGCTGCTGGCCTCGTTTGACCTGGACGTGGTGATGACCAGCGAACGGGAGTGGGCCTGCTACCCGACCGTGCCCGGCATCGGCATCGCCCAGCTGAGCCGCCGCGAGGGGATCGACGCCGTCCTCGTCACTCCCTGGCACTGGGACGGCGCCACGCGTACCCGGGAGGAACGGCCGGTGCCGTACATCCCCACCCCGAAGGCCGCCGAAGACCAGGCACAGCCTTCCCTCCTCGACCGCGAGTAGCCGGTGACCGACCTGCCGAGACTGCGCCGCCTGCTCGGCGGCCCCGAGACCGCCTGGCTGCTGGACCGGGCACGCGACCGGCTGGCCACCGGGCGGACCCTGGGCGCCTCCGCCACGCTCAAGGCCGCCACCGCCGAACAGCGCCGAGCGGTCGAGCTGCTGCTCGGCCGCCGCCTGCGCGCCGGCACCTCGCTGACCGTGCCCCTGGCCGAGGTCGACCGGGTGCTGCGCGACTCCCTGGCCTGCCCCGACGGCCTCGCGGCGGCGGTGGTGGCGCTGGCCGGCCCGGTCCCCGACCGGCGGGCCCAGGACGCCCGCCTGGCGGCGGCCTGGCGGCAGGCCTGGGCCGAACTCGACCACCCTGCCATCGACGGGCGGCCCGAACTCGCCTCCTGGCGAGCCAGGGCGGAGGCGACCGGCCTCCTCAAGCGGATTTCCGGAGGCGATCCCGCGGCAGCCCGCCGGCTGGCCGCCGACGCGGCCCAGGCGCTCTCCCGGCTGCCGGCGGACGGCCTCACCCTCCCCGTCTTCTCCGCCCGCACCCTCGGTGACGCCCACGCGCTGGACGAAGGCCGCCCGCTGGCCGCGCTCGTCCACTCCGCCGTCCGGGCACTCGCCGCCGTGCCCGCCGACGCGATGTCCGGCGCCACGAGCCGCCGCGCCGCCTGGGCCGCCGTCGGCGTGGCCCTGGACGAGCTCTCCTCCCGCGTCCTGACCCTCGGCCTGCCCGGTTCGCCCGCCGACACCACGGGCCGCGTCCTCGCCGCCGCCCGTGAAGGCGGCGAGCCCTGCCTGCTGACGCTCCGTCAGCTCGCCAGACGGCCGCCCGCACTCGGTCTCGACGAGCGCACGCGGGTGTACGTCTGCGAGAACCCCGCGGTCCTCGCCGCCGCCGCCGACGACCTGGGAGCGGACTGCCCGCCGCTGATCTGCGTCGAGGGCAACCTCTCCGTCGCCGCGCGCACCCTGCTCACCCGGATCGCCGACCAGAGCTGCCCGATCTCCTACCACGGGGACTTCGACTGGGGCGGCATCCGCATCGCCGCCGACGTCCTGCGCCTGCCCGGCGCGACGCCCTGGCGGTACGACGCCCCCTCCTACCTCGCCGCCGTCGATCGGGGTCTCGGCACCCCGCTCACCACCGGCACCCCGGCCCCCAGCCCCTGGAACCCGGCACTCGCCCCGGCACTCGCCGAGCACTCCATCCGCGTCGAGGAGGAGCAGGTGCTCGACCAGCTGCTCGCCGACCTCCGGCGACATGCCGTGCGGCCTTGAGAGCCTCCCGAACGGCAGCGCGCACACCGGCAGGTTCGTCAACGGCGATGTGTTCCAGTGCACGCCATGCCGTGGGCGAACTCTCACAGATGGTGCCCGCGATGCCGGAGCGGACCGCGTAGCGCGTGTGCCAGGCCGGTTCCTTGCACTTGGCTCGGACGGGGCGGGACCGACGATGGCTCTTGGTGAAGCGGACACACTGCCCTTGCCGAAAACGTCATCCGCTCTGATCAGGCAGCATGTTGGTACTCATGGAGGAGGCCGCCGAGTCGGTCGCGTCGTCGTATGTCGAGGCGGGCGATTTGCCCTGGATCGGTGATCGGTTGGGGGAGTGGGTGGAGTGGGCGGGCGTTGGCGATGCCCTGGTGTGGCCGGTGCCCGTTGTAGAACGTCTCGAACTCGCGCAGGGAGTGCAGGAGATGGCGCTGGTCCCAGATCAATGTCCGGTCCAGTAGTTCTCGCCTGCAGGTTTGTACCCAGCGCTCCATGATGGAGTTCATTCTCGGCATCCGGACGCCGCTGAGTACCACCTCGATGCCCGCGTCCTTGAGTACCTCGTCGAACAGCTGCGGGAACTTCCCGTCCCGGTCCCGGATCAGAAAGCGGGCCCGGCAGCCGGCGTCCTCAAGATCCATGGCGAGATTCCTCGCCGTCTGGGCCACCCAGGCCGCGGTCGGATGCGCGGTCACGCCCAGGCCCCGGATGCGGCGGCCGGCGTGCTCGATCACCGCGAACACGTACAACCGGGCCCCGGACAGGGTGACTGTCTCGAAGAAGTCGCACGCGAGGAGCGCGTCGGCCTGGGACCGCAGAAAGTCCGCCCACGTGGTGGAGGCCCGCTCGGGTGACGGCGGGATCCCGGCCTTCTGGAGGATCTCCCACACCGTGGACGCGGCCACCTTCACGCCGAGGACGAGAAGCTCGCCGTGAAGGCGGCGGTACCCCCACCCCGGATTCTCTGCGGCCAGGCGCAGGACCAGGGCGGGGATGGAGCGTACGGTACGCGGCCGCCCTCCGCGCTTGGGGCGGGATCGGGCAGCGTGACGGCGGGCGACCAGGTCGCGGTGCCAGCGAAGAACGGTGTCCGGCCGTACCAGCAGCCGCATCCGGCGGAGCACCTGCGTCGGCAGGTGGTGGAACAGTGCCGCAAGGAATGCCCGGTCGCTCGCTTCGAACCGGACCCGCTGCCCGCCCAGCTGCCGTTCCAGCACCGCGATCTGATGGCGCAGGGCCAGGATCTCCACATCCTTGTCGCGGTCGCTCATCGGCAGCAGACGCAGCATCGCGAACCCATTGGTCACGCCCAGGTACGCCAGTCTCAGCAGCACGATCCATCAGCCTGGCACGCTCATGCGGGCACCCTTGGCCGTTCGCGAGAATGCGCAGGTCACAGGCCCCGGATGAGGTTTTCGGCAGGAGCAGGCCTGTTCGGTTTCCGCTTCTGACCGCCCGAACACACCTCCCAAGCGGTCGTCGCGAGCGCGGCAAGGGGACCCGAATGCTCTCCACCCGACTATTAACCTGTCCACATTCATTCGAGCGATGATGGAGAGCCGTAGCGGGCAGTATCTGGTCGGTGCCACCCGCCGGCCGACGAACGCCGTAGTCGGTGCCCCGCTCGGCCAGGGCGCCCCTATCCTCAGCCGATGCCGACCCGTCACCGTGACGGGGTTGGTGGTTCGCGCTCGCCAATGAGTTTGCCGACCTCTCGTACGCGATGGTGCTTGCGGGCCTCTCGCACAGGAGCGACGGGTGTTGTCAGTCGAGGCTTCGCCGCCGGGCCGACCGCGCAGACGGATCCGGAGGCTTCTTGGGAGGCCGGTGGCCATGAGCGCGGAACTCGGTCTCGTCGGGGTGCCGCCTGACCCGGACGGCCCTCCAGGCTGTGTCGAAGTCGATCTGTCCGCCGGCCGCCCGTGTGAGGCGCCAGGCGCACCAGCTGGTTCGCGGGGCAAGCACCCAGCGCAGGACGGTGGTTCTCATCCTGCCGGTTCCGACAGGCCAGATCCCTCCGTCGGGTCGGCCGGGCCAGGTGGCTCGAGGAGCGCGTCGAGGCCGTCCGCGAGGTCGCGGTGGCCTGCTTTGCGCATGTAGTCGGAGGTGAAGGCGAGGAGCATGCGCCGCTGGTGCAGCTGCTCGAAGCGGGAGAAGAACGTGCGCAGGATCTCCAGGAACTGAAGGTCGGCCGGACCGGTGGCCGGAGCCCGGGCGGTCGCCAGCAGTTGCGACAGGTTGGTCAGGGCCTTGATGAAGTTGGTCCTGGCGCTCTCGTCGGTCAACTTGAAGTCCTTGAGGTGCTCCGCCCAGGTTCCCGTGCCGGGCATGGTCAGGGCGGCGGCCAGGATCGCCGGATCGGCGAGTGCGTGAGCACGGGCTCTGGCCGCCTGGAGGAAGACGGTGTCCTCCAGTGCCTGGCTGCGGCGGGCGCGCATCAGTACGGCGGTGGCCTCGGTGGCCGTGGGGTCCAGGACCGCGGTGATCTGCGCCTGCAGGATGACGTCAGGGTGCCCGGGCAGCGGGCGGCAACCGGCCAGGTGCTCGGCCAACGCATCCTGGGCGCCTGGCAGGTCGGCCGGGTCCAGCCGGGCGGCGGCATCCACGGCGGCGCGGCGGAGCGTGGTGCGGACCAGCCGCGCGAGGCCCGCCGTGTCGTGGCCCGGCAACTGGTCGGGGAAGGTGGTGGCGGTGATCTCGGCGGTGAAAGCGATGTCCGGGTACTGGGTGGGCAGGACGGCCGGGAATGCGGTCACCGCGCGCCGTAGTTCCCGCCGCTGTGCGCGGGTCGGCTGGTCACTTCTCACGACGGCTCTGGTCGGGCGGCGGGGAAGCGGCGGCTGATCAGGCGCCGACGGAACTCGCGCATGGCCTTCGACTCGGTGTTGACCTCGCGGCCGATGACGACGGCGGCAACCGGGTCTAGGCTGATGCGGCCGCTGACGACCCGCTCGATGAGCTCGAGGACTTGGTCGGCCGGCAGGGGTCCGTCGATGCTGGCCTCGGCCCAAGCAGTGAGGCTGCTCTCGCAGGTGCGTGCGAGTGACGAGTCGGGCAGGGTGGCATTCCAGGCCGCGACGATCTCGTCGGTGACGGACTCGTCATGGCGGGCTGCGGCGAGCAGGAGCTCCGTGGGATTCGGGTCGGTGGTCAGGTCCGCCAAGGCGAGGAACGCGCGCCGGCCGGCGCGCGAGCGGCCGGCCCTGGCGGGGCTGCTGCTGTCCGGCGGTCCGATCCAGTCGTTGACCGCCGCCCAGGTCACAGCGAGCTTGCCGTGCTCGCTCACCAGGGCGCGAATGGCCTGTCCGGCCTCCTCGTTGGCCTGATCCTCCACGTCGCGAGCGAGGACGTGGCGGAGGCGTACCAGGGCCTGGCCAGGAAACTGCTCGGCGAAGGCACCCTGGCACACCAGTGCGGCGACCCTGGCGACCTCTTGGTCCCGGCTCGGTGCCCAATTCTCGCGCAGCTGTTTGCGCACTTCCGCGCCGAGGACAGGGTGCCGGGCGGCGGAGGACAGCATGAGGGCGGCGGCGCTACCACGGCTGAGTGCGGCGGGGGCGCCGCCGCCCCGGGTCGTGGGGCTGGGCAGCACGCTGCTGTCGTTGTACTCGGCCGCCAGCTTCGCCAGCAGGTCGGCGATGGTGCCGAGCCGGTCGGCCCCGATCTCGCCCGTGGCTGTGATCCGTGCGATCCACTGCCTGATGTGGCTCTGGGTGTTGGCGAGTTCGGTCCAGATGTGTTTGAGGACCGCGTAGCCGTAGCCGGGCCGGTGAGTGAAGGTGACCTTGTTGTCGCTGACGTTGGCTCCTGCCTCACGCAGGCGGCTCCCCAGGTCCAGGCCCGACAATGCGTCGCGCACGCTGTTGTTGTCCGAGTCCCCAAGCAGGTCGCGGGCCGCCTGGTGCACCTGAGAGGGACTGGCGCCTTCGAGGAGTACCGCGGCCAGGAGCAGTGCGCGATCTTCCGGGCGTTCGACGGTCCGGCCGAAGAAGCCTGTGATGTAGTCCTTCCAGCCGGTGAACCGTTCGACGGCCGCGGAGATTTTCTCCTCGCTTTCTACCGCGTCGGCGAGCAGCCGGGCGAGTTCGGCAGCGTCGGCCGGATGCATGCCCTTGGTTACGAGATGGGCGAGGTCCTGCTCGTGCTCCTGGGGCTCATGTCCGGGCTGCAACCGCTCGAGGAGTTCCGGGCGGCGGTGGTACAGCCCAAGGTGCGATCTCACCAGGTCCAGAGGGGCCGGCGGCCGTGCCCGCACAAGCACCGCGGATTCAGGGCCCATGGTGGGCCAGCCGTCACGGCCTGCGATCACGACCAGGCAGGAACCGACCTGCGCGAGACGGCGACCGTAGTCGCCCAGCTTCGAGGGCATCTCCTTCGGCCAGTCGGCGATCTCGGCAGAGACGTCCAGCAAGTACCCACAGTTCTCTTCGATCGGGAGCAGGCTGGTGTCCGGCGGATCCCAGTCCGGTGTGATCTGCCACAGCCGCAGCGAGGGTCTTCCTTCGCTGCGGCGCGGCTTCTCCAGCAGGACCAGGGACCGGACGGCGATGGCATAACGCCCGTCGCCGCCGTCTCCGCCAACGACCGCCAGACCGCCTTCGCGCAGGAGCACATCACGGGTCTGCTCTGCGGCGAGCACCTCCGTGCCGTCGCGGCTCGTCCTGACCCATGCCTGCCGCACCGCAGAGATCACCGACGGATCGACGGGGTGAACCGGAAGCAGTTCCTTTTCATGGATGTTGACCACGGCGAGCACGCTGGCCCCGCTGGCGGCCTGGGCCTGGACGATCACCGACCGGTGATTGCCGTCGGCGCGCTGGACTCCGGGCGTGCCAGGGCCCGGCTCCTTCAAGGGCTGTTCCACCGTCACCGCTTAGGCCAAGTTGAGGCAGCGATGGAACCTTGCCCCGTGCTCACGTTGCCGCTTGCCTGGATGACGACGCTGCCGGTGTTGCCGTTCGCGTTCATCACGGAGCCCGTTGTCCTGCCTCCGTCCCCCAGCTCGACGAGCAGCTGCTCCAGTTCCTCAACCGCGTCGGGGTTGCGTTGCAGACAGGCTCCAAGCTGCCAGAAGCACTGTGCCCGGAGCGCATCGTGTGCTCCGTCGCCGTCCGAGCCGTTCTCCGCGGCAGCATCGAGGTCCGCCAGCTGCCGCTCCGCGGCCTCGGGTTCATGGCGCGTCAGGAAGCGAGCGATCCGCTCCTTGACCAGACCCCACCCGGACCGTGCCACCTCCACGGCCAGCGCCTCGGACGCCCGTGTCGCCAGGTCCATCACGTCGATTTCGGCAGCACCCATGTCTCACCTCTCGTCCGACCTCACGCGATGGGCCGCGCCACGAAAGGATGCGAACGGAATGTGACGCCGCACAAGCCGATCGTGCACATCGACCGGATCCCGCCCTCCCGGAGCGCCGACCTGCCGCCGGCGCGTCCCCGCCGTCGTTCGAATCCTGTGCACGGCAGGTATGTCGACGCATACACAGTCTTCGACCACGGGCACGCCCGTGCTGTTCGACTGTCGGAAGCCCGACCACGGCACGAGGCAGCAGCCCCAGAGTGGCGCGAATCCAGCGTCGGGCTGAGAAGACCTGCCCTGCCGCCCGCTCCCCAGATGACAGCGGCTGTCCCACCGACCCCAGACCCTCGATCGCTCTGAATCGCGCAACTCCCGCCAAGGACAAGGTGAGCCGGGCAGGCTGTTGCCCGCTGGCAGGGCAGCCGTGCTGGAAGCCAGCGGGCTTGCGCTGGTCCGGCCATGAGGCCCACTGTCACACCAGTCACAGGAGTGTGACCACCTGTGGACCGACGGCTCGGCCGCCCTTCCGGCCCACAGGTGGCGGTGGCCCCGGTCAGCGGCGGAAGCCACGGTGGGGGTCGCGCGCCTCGACGTTGTCGAACGACTCGAACCATGCTGCCGGGCGCAGGTCTCCGATGCCGAGTCGACGGTTCGCGTCGTCGTCAGGGTCCTCGATCCCGTCGAAGCGGGGGCTGTAGAGCATCAGCACGTCGGCGTCCTGGAAGAACAGGTCCTTGCAGGTGTCGAAGTCGTAGTCGTCGTCGTGGACGGGGAGCTTACGGTGCAGGCTCTCCTCATTGTCCTCGACCTCGTCGAGGTAACTCGGTGCCTCCCGGAGGGCCAGGTGGAGGGCGAGTTCCTCAGCGGTACAGGTCGGTTCGGGCCAGCGGCCGTGTTCGAGGTCGTCGGTCAGGTCGTCCAGGGCCCTGGCCATGCGGCGGCGCCACTGCAGGTCGCAGCCGTGGGTGAGCTTGGGCAACCGGGCGAAGAACTCCCAGTCGCCCTTGTCCTCGACCGTGACGGGCTCGTCCCCAAATGCCTCCGCGTCGTCGTATGCCTGGTCGGCCAGGCCGCACAGCGCGCTGTGCAGGAGGTCAGCGGTACGCGGGGTGAGCCGCCAGGCGCAGTCGTCGCACTCCTCGTCGTCGCAGTCATGCTCGGTCGCCGCGAACAGCGCTGCGAAGTCCGGGACTTCCCCCCATTCTGTGCTGATGGTCCGGCCTTTGGCCTCCTTTGTGGAGAGTCGCCAGCCGGCGCCGAACTCAGCGGTCACGGGCTTGGGGCTCCAGTCGGCGACCTCGTCCCCGTCCTCGGCCCGCAGCCGGTGGCCGGTGCTCTGGTCGGTGACGTTGTCGGCGCCGTCGATCACCTCGTCGCGACTGCTGAGGCACATGACCGCGCCGACTACGTCGTTCGGGTCGTCGTCATCCAGCTCCTCCGCCGGCAACGGCGCCCAGCCTTGCGCCGCAGCCGTCCTCACCAGCAATTCGGGGTCGTAAACGTGGTACTCGCGCAGTGTAACGATCTGCACGACCGGGCCCGCAAGCTCGCGAAGGCGCGCGTCGTACGGCGTTCGGGCTTCCCGTTCCTGGTGCCCACCGTCGTCGGCCTCGTCTCCCGCGCCCTGCGCGGTGTCCTCGGACAGCCCGCGCCAGTCGATGAGCGATCCGGCAACCGCGGGCCAGGTCCGAGCGAGCGCGTGCGTGACGGCCTGCCGGAGGGAGGCGGCCGGAGCGTCCGGAAGCTGCGCGCAGAGTTGCTCCATCGACACCGCCCGCCAGGTCTTTGGGGCGGAGGTGAGCACCTTCCGCAGCAACTGGGCTGCTCGGTGCGCGAGATCGCTGTCGCGGCAGGTCAGTACAGCCTGGAGCGAGGTGGGTCCGGTGGCGTGGCTCGGGCGCGTGAGTAGTTACGGAGGGCCGTTCCGATCAAGTCAGCTTTGGTTCCGCCAGGTTGAGAGGCCGTAGGCAATGGGGCTTCGAACAGGTGTGGTGGCACGGCAAGAGGCCACTGCGGAGCGATCGCAGCGCCATCCACGTCAACCACCCATCGACCACAGAACGTGACCGCTCGGCCAGTGCGTCATGGGCAGGTACACCACTGACCACTCCACGACCAGCCACGAATAGGGTTCGCTGGAGAACGAGCCAACAGGAACCATGAGCGGGCGCCCTCATGCATATGCCGACCAAGCTCGGTCAGCCCCGGACAGCAGCATTGCGCGGCGGGAACGATACATCCTCTGACAACTACGGAGGGCTGCCCATGGACGGCGCAGGAACGCCGATCGAGCGCATGCACAGACTGGATCACCTGAGCCCCTTGGAGGCCGCGAAGGCGTGGGGTGTCCCCAAACCGGCGTTGAAGAACGCGGCGGAGCAGATCCGCCAGATCCGGGCCGGAACAGACCGTTCACTCGCCAGTGACAGGCCACGCTGTCCCGAACCGGTCGCTTCGTTCTACGGCTTCCCCTGCAAGGTCCCGGTCGAGTCCGGGATGGACGTCTGCTACCAGCACCGCCGGGTGAAGGCCAACCCTGGTACGGATGTGACCTCTTACGCTCTGGCCGCCGTGCAGGCCCACGCCAGCTGGGAGGAACTGCGCGAGAGCACTCGGAGCCTGGACAAAGGCGCGCTGCAGAGCGAACGACTGCGTCTCTTCAAGGCGTTCGAAGCCAAGGCTCCGATGACCGAGGAGGACTATCGGCTCGCCTCCCTGCTGCTACCCTCCGACGATCCGGCCACACAAGCCCGCCGCGCCCTGGGCCTGCCCGGGCCCAACGACGGACTCGGCGACGGAGCTCGCCTGCGTGGACTCGGCGTACTACTCGCCGCCGCAGAGGCGGCCGCGCTCAACCTGCCCACCGGGCTGCCCCAGCACACGCCCACAGGTTGCTCGACCGACGACAAGCCCAAGAGCGACGAACCCCTACTGCACTCCGTCACGGAAGCCGCGAAACGCCTCGGCGTCGGCGTCGCCTGGCTGCGTTCGGAATCCGCCGCCGGTCGAGTCCCACACCGGCAGATCGGCAGCCATCGAATGTTCAGCGAGGACGACCTCGCGCAGATCGTGAAGGACGCGTACCGGCCGAGCAACGGAAGAACCCGAGGCCGACGCTGGTGAGATCGAGTATCCCCCACACCTGCTGGGTCATGCGTAGGGGTCGCGCAGTGGCCTGGGCTCGCGAACGCCGCGCGTGATCGCATCCGGGAGGTCCGGGCCGGCGGTGTAGTAGCGGCCCTGGGCCTCGCCCTTGGCGGTGAGCCAGCCGGCGCGGACGAGTTCGCGGATGTCGCGTTGGGCCTGCTGTTCGCTGAGTTCGGCGTCGGCCTGGTAGGTGGCGCGGCGCAGGCGGTTGCCCATGGCCGCGGGGTAGAGGGCGTAGAGCATGCGGTCGGGCCAGCCGTGTTGCTCGACGGCTTCGTCGAGTGCGGTCCAGACCTCGCGGGTGGTGTTCACCTGGCGCTCGACGCTCTGGGCCTGCTGGTGGTGGGCGCGCAGGCAGAACCGGATCCAGGGCAGGGTGTCGCGATCGGGAGTCCAGACCGGGCCGCCGACCTCGGCGAGGATGTCGTAGTAGCGGTAGGTGTTGCGGGCCCGGCCGAGCCATTCCTCGATGCTGGAGAATTCCGGCGCCATGATCCCTTCGCGGGCCAGGACAAGGGTGTGCAGGGCGCGGGACATCCGCCCGTTGCCGTCCGACCACGGGTGGATCGACACCAGATTCAGGTGCGCCATCGATGCGCGCACCAGACCCGGTGCGTCGAGGTCTCCCTCGTTCAGCCACTCGACCAGCTCGCCGGTCAGGCCCGCCAGCTGTTGGGCATCAGGGGCAGTGTAGGCAGCGATGGTCGGATCCTCGGCGGAGGTGACGTAGACCGGCCCGGTACGCCACCAGCCGGGCCGCTTGAGCAGGTGGTGGCCCTGCATCATGAAGTGCAGCGAGTTGATCAGGCCCTTGCTGTAGGCGAAGTCATCGCCCGCTTCGGCGAGGCGCTGGATGTATGTCATCGCCTGCCGATAGCCCTCGATCTCGGCCGTGACGGTGTCGTTCGCATCGATCGGCGCCTCGCCCACCATGATGTCCTCGACGTCCGACACGCTTGCGGCATAGCCCTCGATCGTGTTCGATCCGGCGATCGCCCGCGCCGTGAGGTTGCGCCGCAGCTGCCCTTCCCAGCGACGTGAGGTACGCAGATGGATACGCAACCGGTCCCGCATCTCGTCGATCTCCGCGAGGACGGACTGGTCGATGTCCTGCAGCGACGGCACACCATAGAGCATGAAGTAATGACACCATGACGGCATCAAGCAGTCAAGGAAGTTTGACGCAACCATGGTGCATGAGTACTTCAATAAACCCTTGGGAATCAGCCGCCCCGGATCCGCTCGGCGAGATAACAGCCGCTGGCCCTCCGGCTCCGGCTAGAGCCCGGCGCTCGCAATACCACACTTCACCGCTTACCGGCCGCCGCTTGCTGTCCACCCAGGTCACCCCGGCCCAGACGCACGCCTGGGCCAGCTTCCTGGCAGGGGCCATCCACAATGGGCTCGACCCGACACTGGTCACCCAATGGCTGACCATCCTGGCCGATGCCACCGGTAGCCCTGTCCTCCCGTCCCTGGCCTCCATGCCGCTGGACGACTACGTCACTCTCCGCCTCTCGGCCATCCTGGCCGGCCTGGAAACCACCACACACGTCCCCTACCTCGCCGGTTGGCACTTGCGGATCGAGCCCGAGCTCGGGCGCCTCCCCCTCCGCCTGATCACCACCGCACTCATCACTGCCGCAGTCTTCGGCTGGATCGCCGACGGCTGCAGCCGCTCCACGATCAAGAACACCCTCGCCATGCTTTCTCGCATCTTCGAGGAGGCCATCGTGGATGGCCTCCTCGACCGCAATCCCGCCCACATCACCGGCTGGCAGCACCAGTTCCAGCAGGCCGAGGACGAACTGCGAGACCCCCGCACCCTCGCACTGCGCGACTGGGACGCCCTCACCGAACTCGCCGATGCCCTGGTCGCGGCCTCGTACAACCGCTATCGCGGGTGGGGTGATGTCGTCGTCCACAGCGCCTGCACTGCCACACGGATCGGCGAGGTCTCCGGAGTTCGGGCCCGCGACGTCGACACCGACAAGTGGCTCCTGACCTGCCGCCGACAGACCACCCCCGCACCCGGCGGCCTGGTCGACAAGCACACCAAAGGCCGGATCGCCCGCTTCATCCCGATCATCGAGCCGCTGCGCCCGCTCATCGCCCGCCGGATGCAGGCCACCCGCGGCGACCCCAACGCCCGCCTCTACACCGGCCCGCGCGGCGGCCGCATCAGCACCGCCGTCCTACGCGACGCCACTCACTGGGACGAGGTCACCAGCGACCTTGGCTACGAGCACCTACGACGCCACGATCTGCGCCACACCGGGCTCACTTGGATGGCCGACGCCGGATTCCTTCCGCACATCCTCATGGAAATCGCGGGACACCGGCTCATCACCACCACCCAGCGCTACTTCCACCCTGACGTGCTCCGGATCCTGGAAGCTGGCCAAGCCCTCACTCATCACCTCGAGAAGCTCCAACGCAACGGCCAGATAACCCGCCGCTGGTAACACACCGTGACCATCATCGCCTCGAAATGGCCGCTGCCGAGCCACTTCGAGGCGGCCCGAGTCACTCCACATCAAGCAGTAGGCGCCAGAAAGGCCTTAGAAAAGCCCCGATATGAACCA
>NZ_JBITTM010000086.1:0-25933 GCF_044541955.1 Kitasatospora sp. NPDC085464 | reverse complement strand
GGGAGCCGGGTCCCGGGTACACGCCCACACATCCCGACCGGTCGGGAGCGAGAAGCGGGCCGAGGAGATCGCCGCCCGCACCGTGAACAAGGAACTGCCGCCGGCCTTCGTCCACGCCCTCCTGCTCGGAACGCCCACCGAGTGGGACAGGTGTGGGATCGGCCCGGTCGGGCAGCCGCCCAGTGGTCCACGGTCGGGTGGCCGGGAGGTGCGCAGATGTCCGGGAGCGACCAACACGCGCACCATGCCCGCGGTCGGGCCGCCCCGGTGTCGGCGGCTGCGGCCGCCGTCCGGCGCAGGGGCCGGCTGCTCGCGGCCGAGGTGTGGCGGGTGTGGCGGCGGGCAGAACTGATGGAACGTTCCATGGCGTTCGCCGCGCTGTGCTTCGTGACCCTGGTGCCGCTGCTGATCGTGATCGCCGCGGCCTCCACCAGCCGGGGCAACGGTCTCGCCGACTGGATCACCGACGGCCTCGGGCTGACCCGCCGCGCGCAGAAGCCGGTGCGCGAGTTGTTCGTCTCACCGGGCCAGGTACTGAGCACCACCACCGGCGTCGGCCTGGCCGCACTCGCCGTGTTCGGCGTGACCCTGATGGCCTCCGTCCAGAGGGCATTCGAACGGATCTGGGACCTGCCCGCCGCGCCCTGGCACGGCGTGTGGCGCCAGTTGCTGGGCCTGGCCGGGCTGGTCGGCTACGTCGTGGCGGCTGCGTGGAGCGGCGTGCCGTGGCCGCACACCGCGGCACAGCCCGCATTGCGGGTCATCACCACCGTGCTGGGCGGACTGCTGCTGTTCTGGTGGTTGCCTCGGCTGCTGCTGCACGCGCGCATCCCGTGGCGCCGACTGCTGCCCGGCGCCATCGCCACCGTGGTCGGGCTGGCCGGCCTCCGGCTGTTCTCCCGGCTCGTGTTCGCGTCCCTCGTGGTCTCCAATGCCCTGTCCTACGGCGCCGTGGGTACCGTCCTGGTCCTCCAGTCCTGGCTGGTCGGGGTCGGCTTCACCCTCTACGCGGGCGCCGCGGCCGGCCGGGCGCTGAGCCCCGAGCCGACAACGCCCGCCGACGACGAGGCCGTGCGCCGACCACACACGAGAGCCGGACCTGCGGATGGCGAATAGGGCGATCACTCAGACGGGGTAGGCGAGCACAAGCCCGCCCCGTCCTCAGCGCACCCAGGCCCCCGCCCGGGCCGTCGGACCGCGCCGGTGAGTCGCTCGGTGCTGCTCGCGCGGCCGGCTCCGACCGGGTGAGTCCCGGGGCTGCGGCCCACGAGGCTGCGTCCGGACGGGGATCACTGCCCGGTGGACCGGGAGAGACCCGGCCCGGATGGACGAGAGGCGGATGCGCGATGGGCCACGGCGGAAATGTGATCGAGGAGCTGAAGACCGACCACCGGGAGGTGGAGGCGATGTTCGGTCGACTTCAGGCGATGACCGTCGGCGGGCAGGTGCTGCGGGACCTGGTGGACGAGGTCACCATCGAGCTGGTTCGGCACTCGGTCGCCGAGGAGCAGTACCTGTACCCGGCGGTGCGCGAGCACATCCAGGGCGGGGACCGGCTCGCGGACAAGGAGATCGAGGACCACAGCAGGGTCGAGAAGATCCTCAAGAAGCTGGAGCAGATGGACACCGGCGACACGCAGATGAGCCCCATGCTGCAGCAGCTGATGGACGAGGTCTCCGCGCACATCCGGGACGAGGAGGACAATCTCTTCCCCATGCTGAGCCGGGCTTGTACCCCGGAGCAGCTGAACGACCTCGGTGACAAGATCCGCCGGGCCAAGTCGATGGCGCCGACCCGCCCGCACCCCTCGGCTCCGAGCAGTCCCACCGCCAGCAAGCTTCTGGCACCGGGGGCGGGG
This sequence comes from Kitasatospora sp. NPDC085464, assembly GCF_044541955.1. Taxonomy (NCBI): domain Bacteria; kingdom Bacillati; phylum Actinomycetota; class Actinomycetes; order Kitasatosporales; family Streptomycetaceae; genus Kitasatospora; species Kitasatospora sp. NPDC085464. The sequence goes on along the minus strand of NZ_JBITTM010000086.1, from coordinate 24,074 downwards.
CTGGTCGACCGGGCCCGGGACTTCGTCAGCGGCCGCGGGAAGTCCTGACCGCTCCGCACGAGGACCGTCACCCGGGGCCGCAGGCACACCCGCCACGTGCCCCGGGTGCCCGCCGGCGAGGCGTGACGCAGGTCATGCCCTGCCTCCCACGCCTGCGCCTAGACTGGTCGGCCACCAGCGGGGCAGCGCGGCCCCGCGTCAGCAGCTCGCACAACCCGACTCTCGGACACCGGCGGGCCTGCCACGAGGGAACGATCGCCGTGCCCACCGACCTGACACCCGTCATAGCCGCCTGCGCCCGCTGGCTGCTGAACGCTTACCCGCCACCGCCGGGAGCGCTCAACACCGCACTCGCCGAGGCCCAGGCCCGCCAGGCCGCCACCGCCGCGGCCCACCTGCGCTATCCCACCGCGATGGACGTGCAGCTGCTCCACCTGCTCGCCCCCAGCGGATCGGGCCGCCTGGACTGGCTCACCGGCAGCGAGCCGCAGCCCGACGACGCCGACACCGCGTGGCGGACCTGGGTGGACGAGACCGTCGTCAGCTGGGCCGCCTGCCTCCTGGCCGACCCCGCCCTCGCCGCTCGCGCGCACCAGACCCAGGTCGGCAATCCGGACATCACCGGCCTGCGACGCCTGAGCGAACCGGGTACCCACGACCGGGACGCCGCCGTCCTGCTGCGCCACCCGGACCTGCTTGAGGGCGTCGCCGCCCTTCACCGGACCCAGCTCACCGAGCTCCTGGACACGGACAACGCCACCGCAGCGTAGCCCGCAGCCATGTGCTCCGTCCGGCCCCGGACAAGGGCTCCGGCCGGGTGAACGGGCGGTCCGCCTCCGCCGTCCGGGCCGCCGGCCGGGTGACCCTTTCGGTGGTCCCGGCCGCCGCCGGGCGCGGCAGTGCCGAACGGCTGGTTGGAGGGCCTGATGGTGAGGACGAGCGACCGGCACGCCCCGCGCGATCCGGGCGGGCTCTATCCGACGCCGCCGCTGCCGGAGCAGTCGCAGCCGCACCCGGGCACCGGTGAGCGGATGGAGCCGATGCCGGACCACGGTGAGAACTCCTACCGGGGCGCCGACCGCATGACGGGTCGGATCGCGCTCATCACCGGCGCGGACTCCGGGATCGGGCGCGCCGTCGCCCTGGCCTTCGCCCGCGAAGGAGCCGACGTGGCCTTCTGCTACCTGCCCGAGGAACAGGACGACGCCGACACCACCACCGCCCTGATCGAACAGGCCGGCCGACGCGCCCTGCCGATCGCCGGCGACCTCCGCGACCAGGCCTTCTGCAACGGCCTCGTCGCCCGGTGCGTCGAGGAGCTCGGCGGACTGGACGTGCTGGTGAACAACGCGGCCTACCAGATGTCCCAGCCGGACGGCCTCGCCGCGATCAGCACCGAGCAGTTCGACCGGGTGATGCGGACGAATCTGTACGGGATGTTCTGGTTGACCCGCTCCGCGCTGGCGCACCTGCGGCCGGGTGCGGTGATCATCAACAGTGCCTCGGTACAGGCCTACAAGCCGAGCCCGCATCTGCTGGACTACGCGATGACGAAGGCGGCGATCGTCGCGTTCACCCACGGCCTCGCCCTCCAGCTCGCGCCCGACGGCATCCGGGTTAACGCGGTGGCGCCCGGGCCGGTCTGGACGCCGCTGATTCCGGCCACCATGGACGAGGAGAAGGTCGCACACTTCGGCGAGCAGTCCCCGCTCGGCCGCGCCGCCCAGCCGGCCGAGATGGCCCCCGCCTACGTCTTCCTCGCCTCTCCCGGCGCCTCGTACATCACCGGCGAGATCCTCAACGCCACCGGCGGCACCCCGCTGCCCTGAGCGTCACGGCGCCTCGGTGTCGGCCGCCGGCGCCTCGGGCTGCTCGCCGCCCTCCTCGTCGTCCTCACTCTTGGCTCGCACGTCCGGCGGCGTCGGTGCAGTGATGTTCCGCTGCTCGGAGGACCGCTCGCGCGCCTGCTCGTCGACCCGCGGGTCGTCACTGTCTTCAGGAGTACTCACAGCAATCGTGCCTTTCGTCGGTCCGTCCACCCTGGCACCCGAATCCGCTCGGCGCATCCGCCCGCGGGCCCGCTGGAGGCTGCTGGAGTGGAGGGCACCGACGGCCTGGCACTCCTGGTGATCACCAGTCATGAGCCTCGGACGGGCGGCCATACCCCGGAAAGGAGCGAACGGTGAGCTGCGGCAACGACAAGCCCCACCCCTGCCCACAGCAGCACCAGCACCAGCACGTGACCGGCCGTCATCCGCCCCCGCCCTCACGCTCGGAACCTTCCGGTGCCCGGTTCCGGCCGGCGACGAAGCGGGTGAAGACCAGCGTGCCCGCCGGGGACAGCACGGCGAGCATCAGCGCGAGGTCCTGGTAGGAGGAGCGCTGGTAGGCCGGCGGCAGCAGTAGGAACACACCGCCGACCACGCTCGACAGCAGGCACACCCCGGCCAGGCGCCGCACCACGCTGCCCCTGGCCGCCACCCACAGACACACCGGCACCGACGCGATCAGCAGGACCAGTGCAGCCGCTCCCCATGCGTTCATGACGCGTCCGCCCGGGTGCTGTCGGCGACCACGCGTTCCACCGGCCCCGGCCGCGGGCCGAGCGCGTGCACCAGCACCTCGCCGTGCTCGCCGATCTCCAGGACGCAGGTGTCCGGCGAGGCGGCGACCAGTGTCGCCGCCCAGCCCGGACCGACGCCCGGGCGCAGCCGTACCCGGCGAAGGCCCGCCTGCCGCGGCCCGCTCAGCAGGGCGCGGGCCAGGACGGCGCGGGCCAGGACGGCGCAGCCGCCGAGCACTGCGCCCGGCAGCCGGGCCGCGGAGCGCAGAGCGCCCCGGGCACCACCCGGGTCGATGCCGGCGGCCAGCCGAAGGCGCCGGGCGGCCAACGCGCCGCCCGACGCGGCGACGCCCGCCACCAGCAGCTCGACGGGGGAAACGGAACTGATCAGGACCACCGTCATCCCCACCAGCACGCCGAACCACACCGCGATCTCCACCACCGCGCCGCGCACAGCCCCTCCTCCCCCGTCAGCCATGTCGAGTGCCGCTGAGCCAGCCTCATCCGCCCGACGGCGTCCGCCCGGTCGTGCGGTGGTTCAGTCCGGTGGTTCGTGGGGGCGCGGGCCGTCGGGTGGCGGCGGCTCCGGATGCGTCGGGGAGTCCGGCTCGGGCCCGGCCGGGGCCGGTGGCTCGACGGGCGGCTCCGGAGATCCGGGCGGCCTGGGCGGGTCGGGCGTCACAGGAGGGCCTTCCGGATCCGGCGGAGCGGGCGGCGCCGGCCGACCCGGTGGGGCAGGCGGTATCGGGGATGGCGATCCGCGTGGCATCACACACTCCTTGTCGGCGATGGCGTTCCAGTCGGCGGAAGGCGTCTGCCCCACCGTCTTGATGCGAACCCGCACGGGCCCGGCACCAAACCCGTCCTCACCCGCCCGGCCGCCCGCCACACCCCGGCCCCGACGGATGCGAGCGTCCGGGCGGCCTGCTGCTGGACACTGCGGGCCCGGGCACGGTCGTCGAAGCGCCCGTGAACCCCGAAGTCCTCGCAGCTGTCGACCGGCTCGAAGAGGTTGTCCGGGTCACCGGTGCGTCGACGCTCATCGCTCTGCTGCGAGTCGAAGCCGGTGCGCGCGAGGTAGCGGTCCAGCAGGCCGGGCGCGATCGCGTTGGCCACCAGGGTGGCCACCGTGCTGGCGCCGACCCAGTACTCGCGGCGCCCGGGGTGGTCGGCGGCGAAGACCACGGCGCGGGCGGCGACTTCGGGCTGGTAGATCGGCGGAACCGGCTGGGCGCGCTTCGGGAGACGGGAGCGTACCCAGTCGAACTGCGGGGTGTTGACCGCCGGCATCTGGACCATGGTGGTGCGCACCCTGGTGCCGGAGGCGAGCAGTTCGCAGCGCAGTGCTTCGTGCCAGCCCTGGATGGCGTGCTTGGCGCCGCTGTAGGCGCTCTGCAGTGGGATGCCGCGGTAGGCGATCGCGGAGCCGACGTGCACGATCACGCCCTTGTCGCGGGGCAGCATCCGGGCCAGCGCGGCCCGGGTGGCGTACACGTAGCCCAGGTAGGAGACCTCGGTGACCCGGCGGAACTCCTCCGGGCTGATCTCGGTGAACGGCGCGAACACGGAAGCGAAGGCGTCGTTGACCCACACGTCGATCGGCCCGAGTTCGTCCTCGATCCGCTGCGCGGCCTTCTCGATCGCTTCGGGGTCGGCGACGTCCGCCTCCACGGCGATCGCCTTGGCCGCACCGGCCGCCTCGGCCTCGCGTACCGCCGCATCCAGACCGGTCCGGCCCCGGGCGATCAGCGCGAGTCGGTCCCCGCGGGCAGCGAACGCGAGCGCGCTCGCCCGGCCGATCCCGCCGCTCGCCCCGGTGACCACCACAGTTCGCGGAAGGTGAGAATGACGTGTCATGCACTTGCGGCTAACCCATCTCCCGCGAGGGCAAACCTGCCCGCCGTGCCCCAGCCGGTTCGGCCGAGCTTTCGGGCCGGGTAGGCGGGCAAGCCTCCAGTGATCAGCCGGGTGCCGAGATGGGCGAGCCAGGCGACGTGGGCGGCGAGGGCACCGGCTGGCACTGATGTACAGCGAGGCGACCACGGCCACGGCCCTCAGGTCGTGGCGACCGGCTACTGACGGGGGTCAGCAGGTCGATCGCCGCGGCCTCCAGCAGCGCCCGGTCCGCCTCCGGCAAGGATCGGGTGGCCCTGGTGACCGCCGCCGGCGACGGGTCGCGCCATGCCGGCCACGTCGCCCAGGGCGTCCAGCTCCGCGTCGTACCGCTCCCGCACGCCGCACATCCCTTCAGTCGCCGCTGCAACCTCCACCGTGCCGCCGTCGACGTAGCCCCTGGCCGGGCTGCGGCCCGCACCGGATGGCCGTAGCGTCAAGAAGACCGCAACGACGGCGGGATCGGAAGGGCGTGTTGGTGATGGCGGGTGCAGCGCTGTTCGACGTCGACGGGACGCTCCTGGACACGAACTACCTGCACACCATGGCCTGGGCCGAGGCCCTGACCCAGTTCGGGCACACCCCACCGATGGCGCGCATCCACGGTGCGGTCGGCATGGGCGGCGACCAGTTGCTGGACCACCTCCTGCCCCAGGACCGCGACCGCGACCAGGACCCGGCGATCGACCACGCGCACCAAGTGCTGTTCGCACGCTACTGGCCCACCCTGCGTGCCTTCGACGGCGCAGCCGCCCTGCTGCGCGACCTCGCCGGACGCGGCTGGACGATCGTGCTCGCCTCTTCCGCCTCCGCACGCGACCTTCAGGTGATGCGCCGCGTCCTGGACGCCGACGACGCGATCTCCGACGCGACCTGCGCAGACGACGTCGACGCCAGCAAACCCGCCCCGGACCTGGTCCACGCCGCCCTCGCCAAGGCCGGCGTCGACAGCGACCAGGCGCTGTTCATCGGCGACACGCTCTGGGACGTCGAGGCCGCGGCCAAGGCCCACGTGCCGTGCATTGCGGTGCTCTCCGGTGGCTTCGGCGAACGCGCCCTGCGAGCAGCGGGCGCCCTTGAGGTCCACGCCGACGTCAGCGAACTGCACACCCGTCTCGACACCAGCGCCCTCGCCCGCCCCGACCGGTCCTGATCGAAGCAGTGCTCCGTCGACCGCCGTGGGCACTGCCACGGGGCGGTGACTGTGACGTGGGCACGGCTGCCGTCCGGGGCACCATCAAGGGGCCGGCCCGTGGCGGACCCGCGCCCGTCCGGCGTCAGCTGCTGCGCAGAGCGGGCAGGACGTGCTGCCGGTAGGCGTCGAAGAACGTCTCCTGGTCGGGGCCGATCTGGCCGACGTAGACCTCGTCGAAGCCGGCCTCGGCGTAGGCGCCTACGGTCTTCGCGTGCTCGTTCACGTCGTTGCCGCAGGTGACGGCGTCGGCGACCATCTGCCGGGTGACAAGCTCGCTGGCCTGCTCGAAGTGGGCGGGGGTGGGCAGGATCTGGGCCAGTTCGCCGGGCAGCAGTTCGGTCGGCCACAGCCGGTGCACGGTGTCGACGGCCTTGTCCCGGTCCGTGCCCCAGCACACCTTGACCCCGCCGATCACCGGCTTCCCGCGCCCGCCCGCGCCGTGGAAGGCCCGGACCAGGTCGGCGTCGGGGGTCATGGTGACGAAGCCGTCCCCGATCCGTCCCGCCAGCTCGGCCGCGTTCGGCCCGAACCCGGAGACGTAGATGGGCAGCGGCGCGGTCGGCGGGGTGTAGAGGCGGGCGTTGTCGACGGTGTAGTGCCGACCCTGGTGGCTGACCAGGCGGCCGGTGAACAGCTCGCGCATGACCTCGACCGCCTCTTCGAGCATGGCGGCGCGGTCCTCGAAGGAGGGCCATCGGTCGCCGTGGATGTGCTCGTTCAGCGCCTCGCCGGTCCCCACCCCGAATGTGAAGCGGCCCTCCAGTAGGACGGAGGAGGTGGCGGCGGCCTGCGCGGTGACGGCCGGGTGCAGGCGCACGGTGGGGCAGGTGACCAGCGTGGTGACGGGCAGGTCGACGGCCTGGGACAGAGCGCCGATCATCGACCATACGAACGGGCTGTTGCCCTGGGCGTCGTTCCATGGGTGGAAGTGGTCGGAAATCGCCAGACGGGTGAACCCGGCCTGCTTGGCGTGCCTCGCCTGTTCGAGCAGCTCGGCGGGGGTGAACTCCTCGCAGGAGAGGAAGTAGCCGTACTCGGTCATCGTCTCGCGCTCCCTTGCTCGCCCTGTGTCCGGGGTCCTCGGATACGGCTACCCGGCCGCCGTCCCTGGACACCAGCCTCGACCGACCTGCGCCGGACGCCGCAGCGGTACGACGCGGGAGGGGTGCGTCACCGCCCACCCGGCCCACCGGCACACGCCGCGCACGGCCACGCGGATCAGGCTGTCCGGAACAGCGCGATGCCGGCGTCCCAGTCGACGTGTTGTCCCTCGGCTCCGAGCGGGACCAGGCGCAGCGTGGCGGTGAGGAAGCCCGCCAGGGGCGGGGTCGCGGTGTGCAGCAGAGCCACGCCGCGCTGGCCGCCCAGCGCGATCACCGTCTCGCCGGTCCCGGCGGGAGCGATGTGGACGTCGCCGTCTCCGGCCGGCCGCTCCAGGCCTGCCAGCAGCAGGTCCCGGGACAGTAGCCAGCGGGCTTGGCTGCCGGCATCGTCGAAGTCCAGCGTGACGGCGTACGGGTCGGCGGTGCTGTAGCGGCAGGTGGTGGGCAGGGGGTGGGGTCGGTAATCAGCCGCAGCGGCAGCTGGGCGGTGGCTGCCTGCATCAGAAGGGGTCTCACGTAGGGATCGTGGAGCACGATGGTCGCCGCTCGTCGCACCGCGCCAAAATGCGGGCGAAAGATCCCAGATACGCGCGTAGGCGCGTCGGACGACTGTCATCAGGGTGATGCCGAAGACGGCAACCGCGGCCACGCTGACGCCGGTGCATGCCTAGGCATGGTGGACGTGCTCGCCGCTCCTGGACATCGCAGGGCCTCCCAGCATGACCCCCTCCATGGACCGCCCAGCAGCTGCCCGCATTCGAAGAGCCCGACACCCGCCGGCGCCGCCGCGGGTCAGGGGCCACTCGCGAGGCGGTGGGCGGTCTCCAGCATCAGGGCGTGGACGAAGGCCTGGGGCAGGTTTCCGCGCAGCTGACGCTGGGCGACGTCGAACTCCTCCGCGTACAGGCCCGGCGGGCCGCAGGCGGCGCGGTTGCGTTCGAACCAGCGCAGCGCCTCCCTCTCGTTGCCCTGCTGGTGGTGGGCGAGGGCGACGAGGAACCCGCAGAGCAGGAAGGCGCCCTCCGCGTCCTGAAGGGGCCGCTGGTCGTGGCGGAAGCGGTAGCAGTAGTAGTCCTCGCACAGCTCGGCCAGGACGGCGTTCAGGGTGGCGCGGGTGCGCGGGTCGTCGGCCGGGATTGCGCCGCGCAGGGCGGGCAGAAGCAGGGCGGCGTCCACGCCCTCCTCTGACGGGGAGCGCTGCCAGCGGCCGGTGGGGTGCAGGCAGTCGCGGTCGGCGTCGGTGACGATCCGGTCGGCCTGGGCCTCCCAGCGGGCGGCGAGGCCGCGTCCGGACGCGGGGTGGGCGGTGGCGAGGGCTCGCAGTCCGGCCGCGCAGGTCAGCCGACTGTGCGTCCACCGGTCGGGGTGGAGTTCCCAGATCCCCGCGTCGTTCTCGCCGTGACGCGCGGCGATCGCATCGGCGGCGGCCTTCGCCGCTCGCCAGCCGTCGGCGTCGAGCCGGTCCCGGCGGGCGGCGGCGGCGAGCAGGAGCAGGCTCTCGCCGAAGCCGTCGAGCTGGAACTGGCGGTTGACCCGGTTGCCGACGACGTCGAAGCCGCCCGGGTAGCCGGGCAGGTCCAGGGTGCGCGGGGCGGGGACGGGGCCGCCGTCGGCCGTGTAGGCGGGGGCCAGGCCGGATCCGTGTGCGAGGAGGCGGGCGGTGACGAAGCGCACCGAGTCGTCCAACAGGGCATCGGCTCCGGCGGCGGCCGCGGCCTGGCCGATGTAGGCCTGGTCGCGGATCCACACGTACCGGTAGTCGTAGTTGCGGCCCTGCTCTGCGCGCTCGGGCAAGCTCGTGGTCGCCGCGGCCACCGTCCCGCCGGCCGGCCCGGTCATGCCGCGCAGCACCGCGTACGCGTGCCGGGCATCGCGCCGGCCCAGCACCGCGCCCATGTCGGGTACGTCCGTGGCCCAGGCCGCCTGGGTCGCCCGCCACAGTCGCTCGGGTTCCTGCGGCCCGTCCAGCGGTTGGTCGGAGATCTCCAGGACGAGGTCGTGCCGCTGGCCGGTCTCCAGGCGCAGACGGGCGGTGAGGTGTGGGCGGGATCCGGACTCGTCGGTCTTCGCGTCCGGCAGGCCGCTCAGTCGCAGGTGCAGGCCCGCGGTACGTGCCGTCCAGCGTCCGTCGTCGACGCGTTTGACCTTCCGCAGCCGGTGCTCACCGAACCCGGCGGCCACCTGGAGGTTCACCGTGACCTCGGCGGGGCCGTCCACGGCGACGAGCCGGCGCAGAAGGACGGCGCGGTGGGGGTCCCCGGGGTGTGCGAGGGCTTCGCGGCACTCGACGATCCCGCCGGTGGTGACCCAGCGGCTGCGCCAGATCAGGGTGCCGGCCTCGTAGTAGCCGCCCCACACGTAGCTGCCGGTGGGGGTGACGGTGTACCAGCCGGGTCCGCCGATCAGGGCGGCGAGGACGGCGTCGCTGTCCCAGCGGGGTGCGCACATCCACACGATGTCGCCGCGCGGGCCGACCAGGGCACCGCGGTGGCCGTCGGCGAGCAGGGCGTAGTCGCGCAGCGCGTGCGGGGTCGGCACGGTGGCGCTCTTCGACACTCGGGTTCTCCCTCCAACGCGTCAGGACGGGGCGGCCGCTGCCCGGCCCGGTCGGGTCCGGCCCGCAGTGGCGATGGCTACGGGCTGTCTGCCGAGGCGGTGCCGGTGGTGCGGGTGTGGCGTTCGAGGACGTCCTGGCGTGGGGTCAGTCCCAGGCCCGGGGCGCCGTTGCGGCCGGGATGCAGCTCGCCGCCGGTGGGGTCGAGGGTGCCGTCGAAGAGGAGGTCCTCGATCCGGACGTGGTCGTGGAACCACTCCAGGTGGCGCAGGTTCGGCACGGAGGCTGCGGCGTGGGCGTGGACGTGCGGGGCGCAGTGCCCGGACATTTCCAGTCCGTGGGCCTGGGCGAGGGCGGCCGCGCGCAGCCAGACGGTGAGGCCGCCGCAGCGGGTGGCATCAGCCTGCAGGCAGTCCACCGTCGGGGCCATGGCGGCGAAGTAGGGCAGGGTGAAGCCGTACTCACCGGCCGCGACCTCCGCCGTGACGGCGTCCCGGACCCGGGCGAGGCCGGCGAGGTCGTCGGAGGAGACCGGTTCCTCGAACCAGCGCACGCCGTACTCCTCGAAGCGCCGGGCGAGGCGGATGGCCTGCTTGGCGCTGTAGGCGCCGTTCGCGTCCACGTACAGTTCCGCGTCCGGCCCGATCACGTGCCGGGCCTGCCGGATCCGCGCCAGGTCGCGCCCTTCCCGGGTGCCCCACGCCTCACCGATCTTGATCTTGACCCGGGGAATCGCCTGCTGCTCCAGCCAGCCGCGCAGCTGCGTATCCAGCTGCCCCTTGTCGTAGGTGGTGAAGCCGCCGCTGCCGTAGACCGGAACGGAGTCCTGGGCGCGTCCGAGGAGGTCGGCGAGCGGCAGGTCGAGCAGGCGGGCCTTCAGGTCCCACAGGGCGGTGTCGACGGCGGACAGGGCGTAGCCGCCGACGCCGGGACGTCCGGCGTTGCGCAGCGCGCGGTGCATCGCCTCGTTGGCGGCAGGCACGTCGAAGGCGCTGCGGCCGATGGCGTGCTCGGCGAGTAGGTCGGTGATGACGTCGGCGCAGGCCGCGGCTCCGTAGGTCCAGCCATAGCCACGGGTGGCTCCGGAGCCGGCCTGGACGAGGATCATGGTGGTGCTGGTCCAGGTGGCGGTGCCGTCGGCCTCCGGGGCGTCGGTGGGGAAGTCGAGGACCCATACGCGCAGGCCGTCGACGGTCGGCGTCGCCGAGCCGGTCATGAGGTCTCGCCGGCCGCGCGTTGGAGAGCCGCTCGGGCGAAGTGCAGGAGGTCGGCGGCGGCCAGCGCCGACAGGGTTGCGGTGGCCAGGCGCGTGGCCCGGGGCGCGAAGAGGGTGCCGGCGGTGATGCCGGTGGCGATCCACAGGCCGGTGCAGAAAGGGCAGCTGAGCAGTTCGCCGATCGCCTTTCGGGCGCCGGTGCCCCGCACCTCCTCGTCCAGTTCCGCGGGTCCGGAGGTGCCCTCGAAGCGGGTGAACGGGGCGCGCAGCGGGCTGGTCACGGGGTCCTTGGCGACCAGACGGCCGAGCTGATGGGTCGCCAGGGCGCTGAGGGTGACATCCCACAGGCCGGGGGCGGGCAGGGGACGGCGGGTGGCCCGTGCCGCTGCCGCGGTGGCCAGCACGGCGGTCGCGTACGTGCCCATGAGGCCGGTGTAGGCCGCGAGCGGGCGGTCGGCGTCGCCGGCGTAGGCGCGGGCCTCGTGGTACAGGCGTTCGTGCAGCGAGTGCCGAAGCGCGGCGGGTGATTTCACGGCGTCCTCCTCGTGCGGTGGTGGCGAGCGATCAGCGCGGCCCACACGGCCAGGCCCGTCAGGGCAACTGCGGCTGCTGCAGCCAGGAGCCGTCCGGCCGCGGGGCCGGCCTGCGGGCGGGCGACGGCCTTCTCGGGGTGGTCGGCGGGCGCCGGTCCGTCGAGCGCCAGCGCGAGGGCTTCGGCCAGGTGCACGGCCCGGCGGCCGGCGTCGGACTGCTCGATCTGGGTGCGGCAGCTGAACCCGTCCGCCACGACGAACGCGCTCGGCGCGGTGGCGCGGACGGCCGGCAGGACACCCTGCTCGGCAATCGTCCGGGACAGGTCGTAATGCCCCTGCTCGAAGCCGAAGTTGCCGGCCAGCCCGCAGCAGCCCTCGTCCAGCACGTCCGCATCCAGTCCGGCACGGTCCATCAGCTCGCGGTCCGGATCGGCGCCGAGCACGGCGTGCTGGTGGCAGTGCGTCTGCACCGTCGCCGCCCGGCCCACCTGGGGCGGGTGCCAGCCGTCGGGGGCGTGATTGACCAACTGCTCGGCGAACGTCCGCACCTGCGCGGCCAGCCGGACGATGTCCTGGTCACCGGCCAGCAGGTCCGGGGCGTCCGTGCGGAACACGGCCGCGCACGACGGCTCCAGAGCGATGATCGGCGTGCCGGCCTCCAGCCACGGCCGCAGCACCCGGACGGTGCGTTGAAGGACCCGCTTGGCGGTGGCGAGTTGGCCGGTGGAGACAAGGGTCAGGCCGCAGCAGACCGACCCCTCGGGGACGGCGACCTGGAAGCCGGCGTCCTCCAGGACCCGCACCGCCGCCGTGGCGATGTGCGGGTGGAAGTGGTTGGTGAAGGTGTCCGGCCACAGCACCACGGTCCGTGGATCGTGCGGGTCGGGCCGGTCACGCCCCGCCCGGTGCCAGGCGTCCTGGAAGGTCTCGGCGGCGAACACGGGCGCTTCACGTCGACGGTCGATGCCGGCGATCAGCTTGCCGAGCCGACTGAGTCCGGGAGCGTCCAGAACGGCGTTGGCCAGAGCCGGCGCCAAGCCGGCCACCCGGGTCCACAGCGGCAGCCACCCCATCGCGTAGTGGGCAGCGGGGCGCAGCCGGCCCCGGTAGTGGTGGGCGAGGAACTCGGCCTTGTAGGTGGCCATGTCCACCCCGACCGGGCAGTCGGACTTGCAGCCCTTGCAGGCCAGGCACAGGTCGAGGGCGTCGCGGACCTCGGTGGAGCGCCACCCTGTGGTGACCGGGCTGTCCTGGTGCCCGCCGATCATCTCGAACAGCAACCGGGCCCGGCCCCGGGTCGAGTGCTCCTCCTCCAGGGTGGCCCGGTACGAGGGGCACATCACGCCGCCCTGGTGGGTGCGGCAGTTGCCGATGCCCACACACCGCATGACGGCCTGCCCGAAGTCGTGGCCGTCGTCGGCGTACGCGAAGTGCGTCGCACGGTGCGGCTCGGGCCGCCAGCCGGCGCCCAGACGGAGGTTCTCGTCGACGCGGTGCGGGTGGACGACCTTGCCGGGGTTCATCCGGTTGCCCGGGTCGAAGAGGGCCTTGACCTCACCCATCGCGTCGACCAGCGACTGGCCGAACATGCGGGGCAGGAGTTCGCCGCGGGCCTGCCCGTCGCCGTGCTCGCCGGACAGGGATCCGCCGTAGGAGGCGACCAGGTCGGCGGCGTCGATCAGGAAGGCCCGGAACGCCTCGATGCCCTTGCCCTCGCGCAGCTCGAACGGGATCCGGGTGTGGACGCAGCCCTGCCCGAAGTGCCCGTACAGGGAGGCTTGCTGGTAGCCGTAGCGGTCGAAGAGCCGCTTCAGGTCCCGCAGGTAGTCGCCCAGACGCTCCGGCGCGACGGCGGAGTCCTCCCAGCCCTCCCACGTCTCGGAGCCGTCCGGCGGGCGGGCGGTCACGCCGAGGCCGGCCTCGCGGGCCTTGAGCATCTCGTGTTCGCGCGGCGGATCGTCGGAGAACGCCACCGACGCGTCGCCCTCGTCGCGACCGATGGCGCGCAGCAGCTCGCGGGCCTGCGCGTCCGCCCGTTCCTTCGTGTCGTCAGTGAACTGGAGCAGCAGCCAGCTGTCGCCCTGGGGCAGCTGCTCCAGGGAGTCGAGGTAGGCGTGCTCCTCGCGCATCAGCTGGGCCATGCGGCCGTCGATGGCCTCCAGCTGGGCGGGCCGGCTGTGCTTGAGCAGATCCGGAACCGCGTCGGCCGCCTGGTAGATGTCGTCGAAGCCCAGCACCAGCAGCGCCTCCGCGGCCGGCACCTCGACCAACCGCAGCTCGGCCCGCAGCACGGTGACCAGGGTGCCCTCGCTGCCGACGAGGGCCTTCGCGACGTCGAAGCCGTTCTCCGGCAGCAGGGAATCGAGGTTGTAGCCGGAGACCCGGCGCGGGATCTTCGGGTAGCCGCGCCGGATCTCGGCCAGATGCCGGCCGGCGATGTCCTTCAGACCCTCGTACAGGCGGGCCTGCGTCCCGCCGTCCGCGACGACCTGCGCGTACTCGTCGTCACCGGTGGGGCCGGCCCAGAACCGGGTGCCGTCGTAGGTGAGGACCTCCAGGCGGCAGACGTTGTCGACGGTCTTGCCGTAGGCCTGGGCGGAGGCGCCGCAGCTGTTGTTCCCGATCATCCCGCCCAGCGCGCAGTGCGTGTGCGTGGACGGCTTCGGCCCGAACATCAGCTTGTGCTCGGCGAGCTGACGGTTCAGCTCGTCCAGCACGATGCCCGGCTCCACCACGCACGTCCTGGCCTGCGGATCGACGGACACCAGGCGGTTGCAGTACTTCGTCCAGTCGATGACCACCGCGGTGTTGGTGCACTGCCCGCCCAGGCTCGTGCCTCCGCCGCGGGAGAGCACCGGCGCGGCGAACCGCGAGCACACCGCGACCGCCGCCGCCCCTGCCTCCACGGTGCGCGGCACCACAATGCCGAGCGGGATCTGGCGGTAGTTGGAGCCGTCGGTCGCGTACGCTCCGCGGCTGCCCGCGTCGAAGCGCACTTCGCCGTCGACCTCGTCCCGCAGCGCGCGCTCCAGCGCAGCCAGGTCGACTCGCTCGCTCGTGTCCTGGCCGGCCACGGTCAGTTCCTCCCGCTGCCGGGCAGGAAGTCCTGGACCTTCGCCTTCACGCCCTGCCGGATGACCGAGCCCCGGTCGCTGTCGCCCTTGATCACCGACATCGCCGCGGCCTTGATCTGGTCCCACGTGGCGTGCGGCGGGATCGGTGGCACGGCCGGGTCGGTACGGAAGTCGATGACGAACGGCCGCTCGGCGGCGAGCGCCTGGCGCCACACGGGCTCCACGTCCTCCGGCCGCTCCACGCGCGCCCCGTACAGGCCGAGCAGCTGGGCGATGTCGGCGTAGCGCACGTCCGGCAGGCCCTGCGAGGGCTCGAACTGCGGGGCGCCCTGCATCGCCCGCATCTCCCAGGTGACCTGGTTCAGGTCGTGGTTGTTGAGCACCGCCACCACCAGGCGCGGGTCCTCCCACTCCTGGTAGTACTTCGCGACGGTGATCAGTTCCGCCAGCCCGTTCATCTGCATCGCGCCGTCGCCGACGATCGCGATCGCCGGACGGTCCGGGTGCGCGAACTTCGCGCCGATCACGTACGGCACCCCCGGGCCCATGGTGGCCAGCGTCCCCGACAGCGAGCCGCGCTCGCCGCCGCGGAAACGCAGGTGCCGGGCGTACCAGTTGGCTGCCGAACCGGAGTCGGCGGCCACGATCGCGTTGTCCGGCAGCAGGGCGTCCAGGGTGTGGACGACGTACTCGGGGTTGACGGGGTCCGCCGGCACCTCGGCGCGGCGCTGCATCACCTCCCACCAGCGCGCCGCGTTGTCCTCCACCGTCTTGCGCCACGTCCCGTCCGCCCTGGGCTCCAGCAGCGGGATCAGCCGCCGAAGTGCCTCGGCGGCATCGCCGACGAGGTTGACGTCGAACGGGTAGCGCAGCCCGACCATGGACGGGTCCAGGTCGATCTGCACCGCGCGGGCCTGGCCGAACTCGGGCAGGAAGTTGCTGTAGGGGAAGCTGGAGCCGATCACGAGGAGGGTGTCGCAGTCGCGCATCATCTCGTAGGACGGGCGGGTGCCGAGCAGGCCGATCGAGCCGGTGACGTACGGCAGGGTGTCCGGCAGGGCGTCCTTGCCGAGCAGGGCCTTGGCGACGCCGGCACCGAGCAGGTCGGCGACCTGCTCGACCTCACGGCGGGCGTTCCTGGCGCCCTGGCCGATCAGCATGGCGACCTTCTCGCCCGCGTTGAGGATCTCCGCGGCCCGGGCGAGGTCCTCGTCGGCGGGGACGGGGGCGTAGTGGGGGATGCCGATGCTGGAGGGGACCTGCTTGAAGGCGTGCTCGGGCGGGGTGTAGTCGAGTTCCTGTACGTCGGCGGGGATGATCAGCGCGGTGATCGTGCGCCGGGTGGTGGCGATCCGCATCGCCCGGTCCAGGACGTTCGGGAGCTGCTCGGGGACGGTGACCATCTCGCAGAACTCGGACGCCACGTCCTTGTACAGGGACAGCAGGTCGACCTCCTGCTGGTAGGAGCCGCCCATGGCGCTGCGGTCGGTCTGCCCGACGATCGCGACCACCGGGACGTGGTCGAGCTTGGCGTCGTACAGGCCGTTCAGCAGGTGGATGGCACCCGGCCCGGACGTGGCGGCGCACACGCCGGTGCGGCCGGAGAACTTGGCGTAGCCGACCGCCTCGAACGCGGCCATCTCCTCGTGCCGGGCCTGGATGAACCGCGGCTGGTCCTCCGCCCGTCCCCAGGCGGCGAGCAGCCCGTTGATGCCGTCGCCGGGATAGGCGAAGACGTACTCGACCTCCCACTCGCGCAGCCGCTGCAACAGGTAGTCGGCAACCTTCATCGTCCGCTCCTCCTGATCCCGGTGCTTGCCGTCAGCACGGATTGGTGCTGCCCGCGCGGCTAACCGCCGTCGGCAGGCCCGAAACCCCCCCGATCGGCGGTTGCCTGGTGGACCGGGCGGGTTCCTGCGTCGTGGCGGCAGTATCGCGAAGGCCCCCCGCGGGCGGGCAGGCGTGCCCGAGGAGGCGGAAGCGGTAGCCCACCCGGGGCACGCGGCGGGCGTGCCCGCTCACCCCGCGCACGCCCGGCTGCGGGGCAGCAGCGCCCGGACCGGCGTGCCCGGCACCAGGGCATCGGTTCCCACGCAGCGGCGAGCCGCTCGACCACGAGCAGGCCGGATCCGCCCGGCCTGTCGCCGCCCTCCGGACGCCGCCAGGCGGTAGGAAGGGCACCGGACCGAACCGCACCCCGGAGGCACCGGTGAACCACCCGATCCTCGACCGGATCCAGGACCTGCGCGCCGAGTTGGCGCCCGGCGACGCCGCCCCCGCGCTGGTCACGGCGCTGGCCGCCGGCACCGCCACCCGCTCGGCACTCGCCGAACTCGCCGCCCAGCAGCACCGGATCATCCGCTCCGACCGCCGCAGCCTGCTCATGCTCGCCACCCGCTGCGCGGACCGCCCGCTCGGCGCCTGGTTCGCCACCCTGGCCGAGGGCGAGAGCGCCGCCCTGCGCACGCTGCCCGCACTCGCCGCCGCCAGCGGCCTCGACCTCGCCGCACCGGAGGCCCGAGCACCGCTGCCCGGCTGCCAGGCCTACCCCGCCTACCTGGCCTGGCTCGCGCTGAACGGTCGGCCCGAGGCCGCGGCCGCCGCCCTGGTCGCCAACTTCGCGGCCTGGGGCGGCTACTGCGCCACCATCGGGAAGGCGCTGCGCAGCCACTACGGCTTCGACGAGGAGGCCTGCGCCTTCTTCGACTTCTTCGCCCGGCCCGCCACCGAACTGGAGCAGCAGGCCGCCGACGCGCTCGGCGCGAACGGGCTCGACGCACCGGCCCTGGCCGACGCGCGCGAGTACGGGCTGCTGCTCCAGTCCTACGAGCACCTGTTCTGGGACACCCTGGGCGTGCTCGACCTCTGACCGCCGGACGCCGGACCCCGCACGACCCGGACCGACGCACGACCCGGACCGGACGTACCACCGGGACCGGGTCGTACCACCCGGACCGGCCGCAGGGGGGTCCGCACGCCTCGGGCGGCCCGTCCGCGTCAGGCCTGCCAGTGCGGCTTGCCGCTGACCATCCGGCAGGAGATCTCCCGGCCGCTCGCGTCGTGGGTGCTCTTCCCCAGGTCGGCGTTGCGGCAGAACTGCCCGGCCTCGTAGCAGTTGCCGGCGGCTGAGCGGATCTCGCACCCGCCGCCGGCAGCCGCCGCGGTGTGCTCCGGCTGCGGGTCGGCCGGCGGCTGAGCGGTGGTCACCTTCGGCTGCGGAGCCTTGGGCGCCGCGGGCTGCGAGGCGGCCGGCGCGGCGGGCTGCTCCGACGGCGTGGTGGCCGGGGCCGGCGCCGCGGGGGTCGTCGGCGGCGCGACCGGCGCGGGAGTGGTCGGCGCGGGAGAGGTCGGGGCGGCGGCGACGCTCGGCGTGGCGGAGGCCGTCGACGTGGCGTCGGCGGCCGACGGGTCGCAACCGGTCAGCGCCAGGCCGACGGTGAGGACGAGTCCGGCGAATCCGGCCAGACCCGCCCGGCGGCGCCAGGGTATGCGTGAAGGCATGGGAGGAGAACGCTCCGTTCCGTTTGGATGAGTCGTGCGATTCAAGCAGGGCACCCACACGCCCCGCGCACCGTTTCCCCACTCGTTTGCAGATCGAGATCTGGCGACCACCGAGCGTGTCCGCCCTCCCGGTCGCCGTCACGCTGCGCGTCCCGACCCCGTGCCCTCCGCGGCCACCCCGACCCGCCCGACGGTCAGCGCAGCCCCGCCGTCCGACGCTCGAACACCTCCGGGCGGGCGGACTCCAGCGCCGTGGAGACCGCACCGAGGAGCACCGCCTCCTCCCCCAGCAGGCTCGGCGCGAGCGTCGGACGCATCGGGGCGAGCCGGTGCAGGGCCCGCTCCAGCGGCTCCAGCAGCAGGTCCGCGCTGCTGCCGATCCCGCCCCCGAGCACCACCAGGTCCGGATCCAGGACGGCCGACAGCACGGCCACCGCGTAGGCGAGTTGCTCCGCCTGCCGCTCCACCGCCCGCAGCGCCGGGGCCTCCCCGGCCCGGGCCCGCTCGAACACCTGCTTCGCCGTCAACTGCCCGGCGGCGCCCGCCCCGGACAGCCCGAACTCCCGGGCACTGCGCACCACCGCGTCCGCGGCGGCCTCCGCCTCGATGGTCCCGGTCGGCTCGCCGCCACGGGCGGGCAGCGGCACCAGGCCGATCTCGCCCAGCCCGCCGTGCGCGCCGACCAGCAGCTCGCCGTCCTTCACCACGCCCAGTCCGAGCCCGGTGCCGACCAGCAGGTAGGCGAACATCCGGCTGCCCCGGCCGGCCCCCAGCGTGTACTCGCCGAGCGCGGCCAGGTTGGCGTCGTTGGCCACCGACACGGCCGTGCCCAGCCCCTCCGCGATCCGGTCGAACAACCCCGGTCGGCCCCAGCCGGGCAGGTGGGAGGCGTAACGCACCCCGCGCCGCCCCTCGTCCCAGACGCCCGGGGTACCGATCACCGCGTGCACGATGTCGTCGGTCGCCAGGCCCGCGTCGGTGATCGCCCCGTGCGCGGCGGCCACCACGGCGTCCGCGACGGCGTCCGCCGAGCTGCCCTCGTTGGCCACGTCCCGGCGGGCGACGACCGACCCGGCGAGGTCGGCGACCGCCACCCGCAGCCGGGCCCGGCCGATGTCCACGCCGAGCACGTGCCCGGCCGTCGGGTCGACCTCGTACAGCACGGCGGTGCGGCCCCGCTCGGGGGCCAGCCGACCGGCCTCGCGGACCAGCCCGGCCTGTTCGAGGGCGGCCAGTGCGGCGGAGACGGTCGGCTTGGACAGACCGGTGTCCCGGGCCAGCTGGGCGCGCGAGGAGCCGCCGCCGGTGCGCAGCAGCTCCAGCAGCAGCCACTCGTTGTTGCTGCGCAGCCGCTGCCGGTTCCAGGGCACCGCGGGAGCCCCTGCCGCCGGGCGACTGGTCGGCTGGTGGGGGCTCATCGTTCTTCCTCCGGTCTGGTGCTCACGGACGTCTCCGCACGGGTCTCGCGCGGGGTCCGGTGCTGGTCTGCGGGTGTCCGGCCGGGCCTGCGGGGATCCGGCCCGCCCGCGGGCGCACAGCCGGCCCGAGGGTGTTCCGGCCCCGCCCGTCGGTGTGCCGGCCCGGCCCGCGGCGCCCGGGTCGGGCCCCGCCGCCCAAGTATGACCGGTGATCATCCGGCGTTCGCCCGCCCGACCCTGGCCGCTCCGCGGCAGGTCCCGCGAGCGGCCGCCCACCGCCTCCCGGGGCCCGCTCCGCACGCACGGCACCGCTCTGCACCGCGCTGCACCGGGCCCGGTACAACAGCGTCTCCGCCCGGTCAAGGTTTCCTCCAGTTGTGGGCGTGCCGCGCCCCGGCGCGTGATCATGGGCGTATGCACTTCCGGCACGGAAACCGAGCAGAGGGTTCCCCGTCCGCGACACCGGGGCCCCGGTCCCTGGCGGCGACGGCGGCGGCGCTCGCGGCGAGGCTCGGCGCGATCACCGGCAGTGACCACGGAGGTGACGACCCCGACCTGCTCCGGGCGGTCCTCGGCGCCGCCCCGGTCGGCGTCGCCGTGCTCGACGAGCGGTTGCGCTGGGTGTACCTCAACCCCGCCTTCACCACCGCCACCGGCCTGCGCCGCGCCGATCTGCTCGGCCGCACCGCCGAGGCCACCGCCTTCGCCCCGGCCACCACCACCCTGCGCCGCGTCCTCGACGACGGGCTCGACCGCGAACACGGCACCGGCGGCCCGGACGGCGTGGGCCACCCCGTCCCGCCCGGCCTCCGGGTGCGCTACCGGCCGCTGCGCCACGCCGGACGGACCACCGGTGTGATCGTCGTCGTCCTGGACGACCCCGACCCGGCCCGCGAACGGCTCCGCGAGCTCGAACAGGCCCGCGCCCGCCTCGCGCTGCTCGACGACGCCGCCGAGCGGATCGGCACCACCCTCGACGTCGGGACGACCTGCGCCGAACTCGCCGCCTTCGCCGTGCCCGGCCTCGCCGACCTCGCCGTCGTCGACGTCCTGCCGCCCGAGGCCGAACCCTTCCGGGCCGGCCACGGCACGCCCCAGCGGCTGCACCGCGCCGCCGTACGGTCCGTACCGGCCCTCACCGACGCGCTCGCCGACCTGGCCCGTCCCGGCGAATCGATCCGCCACCGGGAGGGCTCGGCCGCCACCCGCAGCCTCGGCGGCGGCATCGCCGTACTCACCGAGCCCGGCCCCGAGGACGCCTGCCCCGCCGGGACGGCCTCGCTGCTGGTCCTGCCGCTGGCCGCCCGCGGCGGCCAGGTCGGGCTGCTCACCCTCGGGCGCACCGCCGCCACGCCGCCCTTCACCTCCGACGAGGCCGCGCTGCTCGGCGACCTCGCCGCGCGGGCCGCCACCGGCATCGACAACGCCCGCCGCTACACCCGTTCCCAGGGCATCGCCCTCGAACTGCAGCGGGCCCTGCTCAGCGAACCCGGCAACCCGCACCAGAACCTCGCCCTCGCCTCCCGCTACCTGCCCTCCGGCACCACCACGGTGGTCGGCGGCGACTGGTACGAGACGGTCCGGCTGCCGTTCGGCCGCACCCTGCTCGCGATGGGCGACGTCATGGGGCACGGCGTCGAGGCCGCCGTCGACATGAGCCACTACCGCTCCGCCCTGCGGGACATCGCCGGGATGGACCTCCCCCCGCACCGGATCCTGCGCCAGCTCGACACCGTCATCTCCGCCGACGACTCCGCCCGCCCCGCGACCTGCCTGCTCGCCCTCGCCGACCCGGGCCGCGGCCGCTGGACCCTCTCCAGTGCGGGCCACCTGCCGCCCGCCCTGATCTCCCCGGGCCGGCCCACCGAACTGCTGCACCTGCCCAGCGGCCCGCCGCTGGGCACCGGCCTCGGCGGCTACGAGCAGACCACCCACCCGCTCACCCCGGACGAGACGCTGCTGCTCTACACCGACGGCCTGGTCGAACGGCGCGGCGAGGACATCGACGTCTCACTGGACCGCCTCGCCGCCCTGCGCCTGCCCGCCACCGGCGACCTCGACGACCTCCTCGACGCCGTCCTGCACGCCCTCGTGCCGCCGCCGGCCCCCGCCGCCGAGGACGACATCGCCATCCTGGCCGCCCGGGCCAAGCCGCGCTGACCGGTCCGCACCGGCGCCCCCGCCGCCCCAGGCCCGGACCACGGTCCCGGTGACTCCGTCGGGCGGGGTGAAGGAGTACGTGCCGGGCACGTCGGCACCGGCGCGCGGCGGCACCGGCGCGAACCGGCGACCCGGGAACACTGTGTTCGGAGAGTGGCCATGGCGCGACGTTCCAATGCGGTGCGTATGCGTGTAATCCGGAGCTCTCCGCCCGAACCGGCGCTGGTACCGGGCCCGTCACCACCGCCCGCCGGCCGCCGGGCGCCTCCCGGACCCGGCGGCGACCGATGCCGCCGGTCCCGTGCACCGCGACTTTTCGGTTATCAGGCCGTACGCCAGCGGTCTCCAGTAACAGCGGGGCCGAACGCCGTCGGCCCGCACGGCGTCGCCCCCGGCGCGCCCGCAACGGGAAAGACCTGCCGATGACCGCTTCTCCCACTCGCCGTCCGTTCCAGCGGCGCTGGCTGCTCGCCTCCTGCGTGCCGGTGCTGCTCGTGCTCGGGATGGCCGCGTCCGTTCCGGCCGCCCCGCCCGCTCCCGCGCCGCACGCCGGCATGCCGGGCATGGCGGACGGAATGCCCGGGATGCCCGGCATGGCCGGCGCGCCGGGAACGGCGGATGCGTCCGGGAGCACCGGGCGCGGCCTCGCCGCCGAGCAGGGCGGCTACCGGCTGGACACCGCGGCCACCGAGCTGCCCGCCGGGCGTCCGACACCCTTCCGCTTCACCGTCACCGGCCCGGGCGGCGCACCCGTCACCGGCTTCGCGGTCCACCAGACCAAGAAGCTGCACTTCTACGCGATCCGCGCCGACCTCACCGGCTTCCAGCACCTGCACCCGGACATGGCCGCCGACGGCACCTGGACCGCCGACCTCTCCGCCCTCGCGCCCGGCACTTGGCGGCTGTACGCCGACTTCGTGCCGGACACCGGCCCCCACGCCCCCGAACTCGTCCTCAGCCGCACCGTGACGGTGCGCGGCGAATACGCCCCGGTGCCCCTGCCGACCCCGACCGGCACGGTCGAGGTGGACGGCTACACCGTCACCCTCCGCGCCCAGGCGGCGGCCGGCGCACACACGTTGGTCGCGAGCATCGGCCAGGACGGCCGGCCGGTCACCGACCTCCAGCCCTACCTGGACAGCTACGCCCACCTCAGCGCCTTCCACGAGGGGGACCAGGCACTGGCCCACCTCCATCCGGCGGACGCCGTGACCGGCGACCACGGGGGCCCGACCCTGACCTTCCAGGCACTCCTCGCGGAACCCGGCGACTGGCGGGTCTTCCTGCAGTTCCAGACCGCCGGGCGGCTCCACACCGCCGAACTCACCCTGCACGTCGACTGACGCCGCGGGCCCGGCCCCGCCCCTCGGGCCGGACGCCCCGGTTGTGACGGAACGTCAGCTACCGGCGGCGGCCCGCCTGCTGCGCCACAGCCACGCACCGCCCGCGGCGAGCGCGACGACCACGGCGGCACCGACGGCGAGGCCGGCCGAGGAGGAACCGCCGCCGCCCGACGCGGTCGAGGCCGTTCCTGGCGAGGCCGTCACGCCCGGGGCGCCGGACGGAGCGGGCGCGGCGGCGGCCGAGGTGACGGAGGCGGAGGTGGCGGAGGCGCCGACCGAGGGGGGCGCGGCGGACGGCGTGCCGATCGGGGTCGCTCCGGGCGCTGCGGCGGCGAGCTTGAGGGTCGGCGCGGGGTGCTGGGGCTCGGTGCCGCCCTCGGGCAGCTCGATCCAGCGGTCGATGTGGCCGTCGCCGTACGTCTCCAGGGTCTTGAAGACCAGCTGCCGGGCGTCGGGCAGCTGCTTGACGGTGATCCGGTAGACGGCGTCCTTGCCCTGCGGGAGCGCGGGGCCGCCGACCGTGTAGCCGTCGGCGGTGACGGCGAGCGTCCAGCCCTGGGGGGCGTCGGCGAGCGTGACGTCGGCGGGGGTGATGCCCTCGGGCAGGACGACCCTGAACTCGGCGAGGCCGGCGGTGCTCGACTCGGCCTCGGCGGTGAAGGTGACGGTGGCGTTGACGGCCAGCGCCCGGGCGGTCTCGGAGGCGACCTCCACGTGCGCGAAGGCCGGCGCCGCGAGGGCGAGGGATCCGGCCACGACGGCCGTGACGATGGCGGCACGGCCGGGCAGGCGGGAGTCGTTCACGGGTCTTCGCTCCGGGGGGAGTCGGCGTCGGGCCGGGGCCGGCCCGGCCGATCGGGCCCGGCGGCGTCCATCATGCACGACGGATCCGCGATCCCGGCCCACCCCGGAGGCCCCGGCGGGGCCGGAGCCGGCGCCCGGCCCACCACGACGACCGCTCACCCGCCCGGCCCGTTCCCCTACTTGCGGCGGCCGAAGATCCGCTTCGCGGCGTAGATGATCCCGACGATCAGCAGGACGAAGAGGAGGATGATCAGGATGATCACGACCAGCAGGAACTTGCCCAGCTTGGCGAAGAACCCCTTCTTCTTCTTGGTGTCCTTGGCCGCGAGGTGCACGGCATCGGCGCTCGACGGGGCGACGGACCCGGCAACGGACGCGGCGACGGAGGCGGCGATCGGCCGGGCGCCCGCCTCGGCGGCCGCCCCAGCGGCCGGTGCGCCGCGGTCGGACACCGCGACGGCGGCGGTTCGGGGTGCGGCCACCGCCGTCGCGCTCGACGCGACGGCGGTGAGGCCGACGGCGGCCGCCAGTGCCACCAGGGCCCCGGCTATCGAACGTGCGATCCGGTGAGTCATCGTGCTCCTCGTACGGGTTCAGGGCTGCTCGGACGAGTCCGACCAAAGCAATTTCTCATACTCTGACCAGCTGGTTTTCTCATCCGCGCCTAGTATGCTCCACTGAAGTTCTACAGCGGTGTAAAAGTTTAGCGACGGGCCT
>NZ_JBITTM010000085.1:0-27218 GCF_044541955.1 Kitasatospora sp. NPDC085464 | reverse complement strand
CGCGGCCGCGGTGACGTTGGCCGCTGCGGCGAGCTCTGCCGGAGGAGCGAAGCGCCGCTCCTCCTTGAGCAGGTTGGCCAGGCTCTCGTTGCTCATTCTGTGCTCCTCGTGCGTCTTCGTGCGTATCTCGTGGGGGGTCTTCGGGCCGTCACGGCGCCGCCGGCGGCGTCGTCGATCACGGCCCGCAGCAGGCGGTGCGGCTCCCCGGACCGGGTAGACCCGCGGTTCGGTGCGGGGGTGCGGTGACGGGAGGGCGGGCTCGGTGCGCACCGGTGAGGGCACGGACCTCGGAGCGCGCGTCTCAGGACGCGGTGGACCGTGGGCGGTCGGGTGCGCCCGCCCACGGTCCAGCGCCGCTTGCCGCTCACGACAGTTTCATCATACGCTGAAACTAGTTTCCACGCGTGATGAAACTGAGAGTTGATCACAAGCACGCTCACGCAGGAGTGGATCACGGCGTCCGACGGCGTCCGGATCCGCCGAGCCGCAGCTGCTCAGCCCGCTCCCAGAGCTGTACGTGGTCGCACGGCACCGGCAGGACCTGCTGAACATGCCCGCGGTGTCGGCGTCCAAGCAGCTTCGTTCGGAAGCTCACCTCCCGCCCCGGACTGAAAGGCGATCGCCATGACGAGCCACCCCACCAACCCCTCCCAGCCCCCCACCGGACCATCCGGCCTCAGTGCCGGCTCCTGGGTCCTGGAGGCGACCAGGTCATCAGTGGAGATCAAGCACAAGTCGGTGTGGGGGCTGGCCACGGTCAGGGCCGCCTTCACCCGACTCAGTGGAGAAGGCGAGATCGGTCTCGACGGTACCGTGCACGGCACGCTGACCATCGAGGCCGCGTCGATCCGCAGCAAGCAGGCCAAGCTCGACAGCCACCTGCGCTCTGCGGACTTCTTCGACGTCCAGAGGTACCCGACGTTCACCTTCACCGCCACCGGCGTCGTCACCGACCGCGCCGGAACCGCTGAGGTCACCGGCCACCTCACCGTCCTCGGCAGGACCCGCCCGATCACGTTCAGCGCCCGCACCACGTCCGCAGGCCCTGACGAGGTGACCCTCAGCTCCGAGGTCGTCATCGACCGCAACGACTTCGGCATGAGCTGGAACAGGGCCGGAATGATCAAGGGCCTCACCACCGTCACCCTCACCACCCGCTTCACCCGCCGCTAGCGGGGTCCTCCTCCTCGGGACAGCAGGCGTCGCCGATGGCGCCCGCGCACCACCCCGCAGCACTGCCACCGCGTCCGGGGCGCGCCGGACCTCACCCCTTCCCCTCGGCCCCTGGGCCACCGCATCCATTCCGGAGACCGGCATGACCATGCCCTACCTCGCCAATCCCGACCAGCAGCAGACCCTTGAGTGGCTCGGCGGCGGGCTGCTCACCATCCTGCTCGACAGTCAGGCCACCGAAGGAAAGCTCACCGTCGGACTGTTCGACGTCCCCAAGGACGAGGCCCCGCCCTTCCACCTCCACACCCGCGAGGACGAGGTGTTCGTCCTCCTCAAGGGCAATGCGCTGGTGTGGGCCGGCGACGAATGCCACGAACTGTCCGAAGGCGGCGCCATCTACCTGCCCCGCAACATCCCCCACAGCTACCGCATCACCTCCCACCGCGCGGACCTCCTCCTCATCACCACCCCCGGTGGCATCGAGGAGATGTTCCGGCACGCCGGACGCGACATCACCACCCCCCGCCCCGAGGGGTTCGAGCTCAGCAAGGACCGCCTCCGCGAAGCCGCCTCCCTGCACGGCAACGTCATCCTGGGGCCGCCTCGCTGACCACCTACCCACCCGCCGGCAAGCAGCGAATCCACCGATGCCGCGCGCGCCTCCGACCGGGGCGGGACCAAGGACCTGGACAATCCTAGTTCTCGCTGGTCAGAGGCATTTTCTGCGGTACTGACCACCTGCCGGACAGTCAGCTTCGTGAAAGCGCGGGGCCAGAACTGCAACGGTGCCTACCGTGATGGGGCTTCAGCTCTTGGGCTGTGGCCTCGTCGCCCGTAGTGGCTGATTCGGGCCTGGCATTGACGTCGGCGCCAGTGGGACCGGTGGAGAACGTGGAAGATGCTGCGGCGGACGGGCCGGGCGAGGTGGGTGACACCAGCCGGCGGATCCCGGGGATGGTCAGCCGCGTCCGTCCGGCGTGGCGACCTGGCCTGGCCCCCTCTTGAAGCTGCCCGGCCGGCAGGACGGCGAGGCAGGCGTGACAGCCATGGCGAGGGTGATGTGCCGGCACCAGCCCAGATGGCGGCGGACCTGGTAGTCCTCCGGGCCGAACAGCGGCTGACTCGACGGCAGGCGACAGGCGGTACGGCCGAAGTGCTTTTCTCGGTGAGCACCAGGAGCTGTTCGAGCAGGCGCGGGGTGAGCTCCATGGTGACAGCCCTCGGACGGCGTTCGGTTGTCGATCAAGGCCGGCCGACGGTGCTGGGAGCTTCTGGGCTCGGTGCGCGCGCCCCGGGCCCCCCGGTTACGGCAGGGGGTCGACGAGGTAGTGCTGGATGGTAGGGGCGAGGAGTTCGGTGACAGCGTCGGCGGAGAGAGACGCGATGTCGCCGACCTGCCAGATGTAGCGGTTCATGACCATGCCGACGATCTGGGTGGCGATCAGGCTGGCGCGCAGAGTGCGTTCGGCGTCGGGCAGGCTGTGGGAGACGACTTCCAGGACGAGCTCTGAGAACAGCTGCCGCAGGCGTTGCATGGCGGCGGGCTCCTGAGCGGCGGTCAGGATGATGGCGCGCAGGACTTCGGCGGAGGCGGGGTCCTCCCACAGGCGAAGGTTGGCCTGCACGAACGCGCGCCCTCGCTCGTGGAGCGGCCGTTCGGCGGCGGCGGCCACCGCGGCCCCGAACTCCCCGGGGGGCTGCATGACCGCTTCCAGCAGCCCGGGCTTGGTGCGGAAGTAGTAGTGCACCAGGCCGGGGTCGACGCCGGCCTCCACGGCGACCGCACGGAGTGACGTCGCGGCGTATCCGCGAGTGGCGAAGGATCTGCGGGCGGCGGCGAGAATCTTGTCCGCCTGCTCGCCGCGTTCCCCCCGGGGGCCCCGCCCAGTCACCCGCATCACCTTCCGGATCAAGTCGAAGGGGACGGCACCTGCCGCCCACCGCAATTTCATTATACGCTGAAACGAGTCTCCAACGGCTCCCGGGCCCTAACGTTCGAGATGTGCGCCTCGACCCACGAGCGCGGGTAGTTCGCCAATGCGTCCGCAGGCCCCAGCCCGCCATCATCAATGCGCCGGGGTTTTGACGATCGCCCCGACCGTTTGGTCGTTGTCCTGGATGGCGTGGATCAGTTCGCTCTCCGACTCGTACCGGACGGAGATGCCCTTCGCGTACCAGGCGGCCATCGGCTCGGCGACTTCTGCCGGGAGCAGGCCCGCGAACTGCAAACGGGCCGTACCGGGGCCCCACGCCCGGTACGGCCCGCGCTCGCTGTGCTCCGCTCCCCTTTCACCCGCTCCGTGGTGCAGGTTGGTCCGGGTCCGGTCAGCACGGCGGCATCGCACCGCACCACCGTGACCAGGTGGAGGAACCCGCTCTGCTCCGCCTTCGGACGGCCTCGGTGACGGCCGTGCAGCAGCAGCCGTGACCTTCGCCGCGTTCTGCGGCTCCGTGGTCGGGAGCCGCAGAACGTGGGGGCCACTCCAACAGGAGTCAGACGGCCAACGCGCTCGCATCCAGAGAGCGGTCAGGCTGCCTACCTTGAGGCAGGGGATGCGGAACAGGACGCTGGTCGACGGGTAGGTGGCAGGGTAGGTGGCCGCCGCGACCGTCGTGACGCCGCCGGATCAGTGGGTGACCCAGGGCGCGTACAGGCCGCCCTGCTTGGTGGAGGCGGTGCCGTCGGCCACGACCCCGATCAGCGGCCCGTGCGTGGAATCGGTGGCCACCGCCACCGACGTCGCGTCGGGCGACCATTCGGTGACCCAACCCGCGTACAGGCCGCCCTGCTTGGCCGAGGCCGTGCCGTCGGCCACGACCCCGATCAGCGGGCCGTTGGTGGGGTCGGTGGCCACCGCCACCGACGTCACGTCGGGCGACCATTCGGTGACCCAACCCGTCGCGCTCACGCCGCCCTGCTTGGCGACGGCGGTGCCGTCTTGCACGGCCGCGATCAGCGGGCCGTTGGTGGAGTCGGCCGCCAGCGCGATCGACGTGACGCCGCCGGACCGTTCGGTGACCCAGTTCGTGTCGCCCGGGGCCACGACCCCGGCGGAGAAGGTGCCGTCGGCCACGACCCCGATCACCTGGCCGTGGGTGGAATCGCCGGCTACCGCCACCGAGGTCACACCGCCGGACCATGCGGGGGCCCAGACCGTGTGGATGACGTCGCCCATCTTGGTGTAGGCGTTGCCGTTCTGGATGGCCGCGATCGCATTGCCGTGGCCGGGGTCGTCGGCCACCGCGATCGACGTGACGCCGCCGATCAATTCGGGCCACCAGTAGGTGCCGTTGGTCATCCAGCTTGCGTCGTCCGTGTAGGGGTTTCCTCCGAGGTAGTTCACGTACATGTCGCCGTCGGCCAGGACCCCCACGATCAGGCCGTTCTGGTCGGTGGCGACCGCGATCTGAGTCACCCCGGTGAAGGGCAGCTGGATCCACCCGCTGGAGGCGGTGTAGACGGAGGCGCGGCCGCTGGAGGAGACGTAGCCCGTCAGGCCCTCGGCTACCGAGATCTGCGTCCAGCTGTCACGGTTGACGGCCGATGCCCAGGGATTGGTCAGGCTCCCCTGATTGACGTAGCCGCGACCGTTGGCCACGACCCCGATCAACGGGCCGCCGGTGGGGTCGGTGGCCACCGCGACCGATGTCGCGGCGTGGGCCTCCTGTATCACCCATCCCGCGTTCAGGTCGCGCGTCTTGACCGAGGCGGTGCCGTTCTGCACGACCCCGATCAGCGGGCCGTTGGTGGGGTCGGTGGCCACCGCGACCGACGTGACGCCGCCGGACGATTCGGTGACCGCGCTCGCGCGCACGCCGCCCTGCTTGGCGTAGGCGGTGCCGTTCTGCACGGCCGCGATCAGCGGGCCGTTGGTGGGGTCGGTGGCCACCGCGACCGACGTGACGTTGGACCATTCGTTGACCCAGTCGGTCGCGCGCACGCCGCCCTGCTTCGCGACGGCGGTGCCGTTCTGCACGGCCGCGATCAGCGGGCCGTTGGTGGGGTCGGTGGCCACCGCGACCGACGTGACGCCGCCGGACAATTCGGTGACCCAGCCCGCGTACAGCCCGCCCTGCTTGGCGTAGGCGGTGCCGTTCTGCACGACCCCGATCAGCGGGCCGTTGGTGGGGTCGGTGGCCACCGCGACCGACGTGACGCCGGACGCCATTTCGGCAACCCAGTTCCCCTTGCCGGTCAGGCCACTGACGTTGCCTCGGTAGGCGTAGGCGGTGCCGTTGACGAGGATCGCCACGAGAGGGCCGTTGGTGGGGTCGCTGGCGACCGCGATCCGACTCACCCCGGCGTAGGGCAGCTGGATCCGCGAGCCGGAACCCTCCTGGACCCAGGCATTGCCGCTCGGATCCACTTCACCCACAACCGCGCCGTTGGTCCCGTCACTGGCGACCGAAATCTGCTTCGCGGGGTTGTTGTTGGACACCGGCGCCACCGCCGCCACCGCGGCCCCCGACGGAAGCGCCACCAGCCCCGCCGCGGCCGACACCACGGTCAGCAGGCGCGCAGCACCTGCGCGCAACCGTGGCACCGCGGGCGATCCGCTATCAGCTCTCGTGAACATCCATATTCTCCATTCCTGATCGATGTACGGGCCGACGACCAGCCGGCCCGAAAACCTCACCGCACACGCATGACTGAGCCTCGATGGCGACGCGCCGGCACCGGATGGACCGAGAAGTTCCAGAACCCGGCCGGCATTTGCGTCTATGCCGTGGACGGCGTGAACGAGCGGCGCACCGCCGGCGAGGCCGTTGCCTTGGCCCCCGGCGTGCCGTCGGCCAAGGCGGCCATCCGGTGTTGCGGCACCGGCCGCCTCCGACACCAGCTCCTAATTTCATCACCTATGGAAACCAGTTTCATCATATGATGAAACTGCTGCGGGCAGCAACTGGCCGGACTGGCACGGATGGTGATACGGCGTGAGCGGACTGGGCCCCGCGGAACGTGGCGAGCAGGCAAACGAGACCACCGCAGCGCGCAGATCCGTCGTCCCCGCACTCCACCCGATGAGCAGCCGCGTCCTGCGACTCCGTGGTCGGGAGTCGCAGGACGCAGGGGTTGTTGCGCTCCGGTACGAGTTAAGACGGCCGACGCACCTACTTCCCGGGTGCGATCGGGCTGCCTACCCGGGGTGCGGGCTGCGGCACAGGACGCTGATCGACGGGCCGTGGGTGGGATCGGTGGCCACCGCGACCGACGTGACGCCGCCGGACCGTTCGGCGCCCCCGTTGCCCGCGCTGGTCAGCCCACCGGCGCTGCCCTGGTAGGCGTAGGCGGTGCCGTTGACGAGGATCGCCACGAGAGGGCCGTTGGTGGGGTCGCTGGCGACCGCGATCCGACTCACCCCGGTGTACGGCAGCTGGATCCGCGAGCCGGAACCCTCCTGGACCCAGGCATTGCCGCTCGGATCCACTTCACCCACAACCGCGCCGTTGGTCCCGTCACTGGCGACCGAAATCTGCTTCGCGGGGTTGCTGTTGGACACCGCCGCCACCGCGACCCCCGACGGGAACGCCGCCGGCCCTGTCGCAACCGACACCACGGCCAGCAGTCTCGCCGTACCGGCGCGCAATCGAGGCGCCGCCGCGGGCGACCCGCTACCAGCTCTCCCACCGCCTGCCGAGGCCCGGCCCGCCGGCTTCACCCAAACGGTGACCGGTCACGGTGCCGATCGTCGCCGGCCATCCCGAGGCCGGTCGGGATCGGCCGGGTCGATCTGCATCACCACCGCCTTGGGCTCGGTGAAGAACTCCCGGCTGAACGTGCCCCCCTCGCGCCCGATCCCGGAGTCACCGACACCGCCGAAGGGGGCCCGCAGGTCCCGTACGAAGAAACAGTCCACCCAGACCGTGCCCGCCCGGAGCGCCGCCGCGACCCGGTGGGCACGGTGCAGGTTCTCGGTGAACAGCATCGCATTGAGCCCGTACGGCGTGTCGTTGGCGAGTTCGATCACCTCGGTTTCGGTGGCGAACGGGATCACGACGACCACCGGTCCGAAGATCTCCTCCCGGACGTGCCGGGCGGTGGGGGCCATGCCGGTGACGACGGTGGGGCGTACGGTCCAGCCTTCGCCCCGACCACCGGTGCGGAGCGTGCCGCCCTGTTGGGCGATGGCGTCCACGTAGCCGGCGACCTTGGCGTGGTGCTCGGCGGAGGCCAGGGGTCCGATCTGGGTGGCCGGATGTTTGGGGTCGCCGATGACCATGGCGTCCGCCGCCGCGACGAACCGGGTGAGGAACTCGTCGTAGACCTCCCGCTGGACGAACAACCGGGAGCCGGCCAGGCACACCTGGCCCGAGTTGGTGTACACGGCGCGGATCGACCACTCGACGGCGTTCTCCAGGTCCGCGTCGGCGAAGACGATGTTCGCTCCCTTGCCTCCGAGTTCGAGGCTGACCGGGGTGAGGTTGCGGGCGCCGGCGGCGGCGATGACGCGGCCGGTGCCCGACTCGCCGGTGAAGGTGATCCGGTCCACGGCCGGGTGCTCGGTGAGGGCCTGGCCGACCGAGTCGGGGCCGTACCCGTGGACGACGTTGAACACGCCCGGGGGCATGCCCGCTTCCAGGGCCAGCCGCGCCATGAGCGTGGCCGAGACGGGGGTGTCCTCGGCCGGCTTGAGCACCACCGTGTTGCCCCAGGCGAGGGCCGGTGCGACCTTCCAGGACTCCAGCATCATCGGGAAGTTCCACGGCGCGATCGCCGCGACGACCCCGGCCGGGTCGAAGCGGGTGTAAGCGTGATGGCCGGTGTCCATCGGGTAGCTCTCGGAGGTGGAGAGCCTCGCGTGATCGGCGAAGAAACGGAAGTTCGCCGCTGTGCGCGGTACGTCGTTGCCCTGT
Organism: Kitasatospora sp. NPDC085464; assembly: GCF_044541955.1. Lineage (NCBI taxonomy): Bacteria > Bacillati > Actinomycetota > Actinomycetes > Kitasatosporales > Streptomycetaceae > Kitasatospora > Kitasatospora sp. NPDC085464. The sequence continues at coordinate 19,190 of NZ_JBITTM010000085.1, read as the reverse complement.
GACTGGGTGATCGGCTTGCCCATGTCCCGGGTGTCCGCCTGGGCCAGTTCCTCCGCGTTCTGCTCGATCAGGTCCGCGAGGCGGTGAAGGATCCGGCCGCGCTCCGCCGTGCCCATGCGCGGCCAGGGGCCGTCGTCGAAGGCGCGGCGGGCCGCTCCCACCGCGCGGTCGGCGTCGGCACTGTCGCCGAGGGCGGCCTCCGCCCAGGGCCGACGGGTGTAGGGGTCGGTGGAAGTGAACGTGGCGCCCGAGAGCGAGGCCGTTTCCTCGCCGCCGATCACGTGACCGTAGAACTCCATCAGCGGGTCCCTTCCCCGGTCGTGGTCGCCGCTTCCCGCTCGGCGATAGTGACGTCCCCGGCCGCCCAGTGGGTCTTCGGCAGTTCCCGGACGGCCACGCGGACGCTGCTCCGCGGTACGTCCAGAGCCTGGACCACCGCCCCGGTGAGCTCGTGGATCAGGAACCGGATGTCCCCGGGGGTCCGCCCCTGGACCATCGTCACTTCGATCAGCGGCATGTCAGCCTCCCGTGAGGTGGAGTGAACCGAGGTGGGTGAAGTGCACCGCGACGGTGGTGCCGGGCGGTGCGGGTACGGCATCGGTCATGCCGCCGGTGAGCACGAGCCAGCCGGGCTCGATCGCCAGGCCCCGGCGGCCGAGCTCGTTGGCGGCCAGGGCCAGGGCCTCGGCGGGGTGCCCCTGAACAGCGGCGCCGGTGGCGCTGTCCACGACCTGGCCGTCGACCTCGACCAGGCAGGCTTCCATCGCCAGGTCCAGCGTCTCGGGCGGCATGCCCACCGGGCCGGTGAGGAACCGGCCGGAGGAGGCGTTGTCGGCGACCACGTCCGACAGGGTGAAGCGGAAGTCTCGGTAGCGGCTGTCGATCACCTCGATACCGCCGTGCACCGAGCCGACCGCGGCCAGAGCGGTGGCCGCGGTGACACCGGGGCCGGCCAGCCGGTCCTTCATCACGAACACGATCTCCGGTTCGGCGCGCGGGTGGATAAGCCGGTCGTGCGGGACGGGGGCTCCGGCCGGCAGCAGCATGCCGTCGGTGAGCCAGGCGGTCAGGGGCGCTGCGACACCCATCCGCTCCTGTTTGGCACGCGAGGTCAGGCCCAGCTTGATGCCCACGATGTGCTCTCCCCGGTCGAGCCGGCGGCGCAGTGTCTCGCCCTGGACCGCGTAGGCGGTGTCCAGGTCGAGTCCGGGCCAATCGTCGGTGATCGGAGCACGGTCGGTGCGGTGGTCCTCGGCCGCCAGCAGGACCGCGGCGGCGCGGTCGGTGTCCCAGCTCATCGGCCGGCCCCCGCCTTCTGGCGCTCCTCGGCCAGTCTCAACGCGATGTCGATGATCATGTCCTCCTGGCCGCCGACGTATCCGGCCTCGCCGACCTGCTGGAGGATCTCGTGCGCGGGGACCCCGTAGCGTTCCGCGGCCCGTTCGGCGTGCAGCAGGAAGCTGGAGTAGACGCCCGCGTAGCCCTGCATGATCGAGGCACGGTCCATCCACGGCAGCCGGGGGATGAACGGCCTGACCACGTCCTGCGCGGCGGCCAGGGCGAGGTCGACGTCCAGCCCGGTGGGGATGCCCAGGCGTTCGAAGGTGGCCGCGAGCACCTCAGTCGGCGCGTTTCCGGCGCCGGCGCCGAGTGCGCACAGGGCACCGTCGATCTGACGGGCACCGCTGCGGTAGGCGAGCACCGAGTTGGCGACGCCGAGCGAGAGGTTCTGGTGGCCGTGGAAGCCGACCTGGGCCTCGGCCCCGATCTCCTGCACCAGGGCCTCGACCCGGGTCTGCGCGTCGCTCAGTATCAGCGCGCCGGCCGAGTCGACGACGTAGACGCACTGGGCGCCGGCGTCGACCATGGTCCGCGCCTGCGCCGCGAGTTCCGCGGGGCCGACTCGGTGCGAGAGCATCAGGAAGCCGACCGTCTCCATGCCCAACTCGCGGGCCGCGGCGAAGTGCTGGGCGGACGTGTCGGCCTCGGTGCAGTGGGTGGCGATCCGGGCCACACCAGCGCCGACGGCATGGGCACGCTTCAGGTCGGTGACCGTGCCGACGCCGGGCAGCAGCAGCACGGCGATCTTCGCCCGGGTCGCCTCGTCGACGGCAGCCTCGATCAGCCGGATCTCGTCCACGGCGGAGAAGCCGTAGTTGAAGCTGGAGCCGCCGAGGCCGTCACCGTGAGCCACCTCGATGACGTCGACGCCGGCCTGGTCGAGGGCGTGCACGACACCGCGCACCTGGTCCTCGGAGAACCGGTGCCGCATGGCGTGCGAACCGTCCCTGAGGGTGGAGTCGGTGATCCGCAGCTCACGCGGCTGCTGGGTGTTGGCGAGGGTGGTCATGAAGTCACCGCCGTGGTCCGGACGGCCGCCAGCCGCTCACCGACGCGAGCGGCCGCCGCCGTCATGATGTCCAGGTTTCCTGCCCAGGGCGGCAGGTGGTCGCCCCGGCCGCGCACCTCCAGGAAGACGGCGACCCGGGCCCGCCCCTTCCATTCGAGGCGCGGATCGTCGAACTGGGGGTCCGCCCGGAGCCGGTAGCCCGGGACGTACGCGGCCACTTCGCCGACCATGCGCACGACGGACTCGTTGATGGCGTCCCGGTCGGCGTCCTCCGGAATGGCGCAGAACACCGTGTCGCGCATGACCATCGGTGGGTCGACCGGGTTGAGGATGATGATCGCCTTGCCCTTGCCTGCGCCGCCGACCCGCTCGATGGCGTGGGAAGTGGTCTCGGTGAACTCGTCGATGTTCGCGCGGGTTCCGGGTCCGGCCGACCGGGAGGCGATCGACGCGACGATCTCCGCGTACTCGACCGGGACAACGCGGGAGACCGCGTGCACGATCGGGAGAGTGGCCTGCCCGCCGCAGGTGATCATGTTGATGTCGGGCGCGTCCAGGTGCTCTTCCAGGTTCACCGCCGGGCAGACGAGCGGGCCGACGGCAGCCGGGGTCAGGTCGATCGCCTGGATGCCCGCCGCGGCGTAGCGCGCCGCGTTCGCGATGTGTGCCTTCGCCGAGGTCGCCTCGAACACCAGCTGCGGTGGTTCGGCACGCGTCAGCAGCCAGTCCACGCCTCCCGCGGAGGTCTCCAGGCCCAGGTCGCGGGCCCGGGCCAGTCCCTCCGATGCCGGGTCGACGCCGACCATGTACCGGACCTCGACCGTCGCACTGTGCATCAGCTTGGCGAGCAGGTCGGTGCCGATGTTGCCCGGGCCGACGATGGCTGCGGTCACCTTGCTCATGAACTCTCCTCGGTGAAGCGGGCCGTGACGCTGCCGATACCAGCGAAGGCGGCGGTGACGGTGTCACCGGCGCCGACGGGGACGGAGGCGGTGATGGAACCCGGCAGCACGACGTGTCCCGCTTCCAGGACCACACCGCGTGCGCCGACGGTGTTGGCCAGCCAGACCAGTGAGGTCAGGGGCGAGCCGAGGACCGCGCCGCTCGCGCCGGTGCCGACCAGGTCACCGTTGCGGTGCATCGTGCAGCCCGCGAGCCGGAGATCGACGTCCGTCAGCCGGGCCGGGGTACTGCCGAGGACGACGCCGCCGGAGGAGGCGTTGTCCGCAACGGTGTCGACGATCCCGATGCGCCAGTCGCGGATGCGCGAGTCGATCACTTCCAGCGCGGGGAGGACGAAGTCCACGGCCGCGGCGGCCTCCGCGACCGTGACTCCCGGTCCGGCCAGGGGACGTTCGAGCACGAAGGCGATCTCCGGCTCGACCCGCGGCTGCAGGAACCGTGCGGCCGGCACGGGGGCGTTCTCCAGCCAGAACATGTCGTCCAGCAGGTGACCGTAGTCCGGCTGGTCCACACCCAACTGCCGTTGCATGGCGGGGGACGACAGCCCGACCTTGTGGCCCTTGATCCGCGCGCCGCCGGCGACCCGACGGCGGATCTGCAGCAGCTGTATCTCGTAGGCGTCCGCGAGCGTCAGGCCGTGGTGCGTGCCCGCGAGCGGTTCGACCGGAACCCGGCTGTGGTGGGCGGCGAGGAGAGCGTCCGCCACCTCGCTCAGGAGTGCTGCGGTCATGACGGCACCCCCTCGGCCTGCCCCGCCGGGAGTGCGGCGACATCCGTCATGACGATCTCCGATCGGGTCGGTGCGGGTCTGTCGAGTGCGCCGCCTGCCGCGTCCGGGCAGACCGCACTCTCAAACTGTGTACACTTTCGCCCAGCGAAGTCAATACTTGGTCGACCTATTGACTAGGGACGAAACTGTATGCACTGTGTTCCAGCAAGCCGCCAGTACCAAGCTGGCCTCCCCACTTCAGCGTGCTGGCGCCCCTGCTCCCGAATCGTGGCGCGGCAAACAATTGATGCCTGGAGTTCGTATGTCCGTATGGAACCTGGTGACCTGCCGGGCCGAGGAGCCTGGAGCTGCGTCGTTCGTCGCCGCCGCCGACACCGAGGGACGGGTTCGACGCCACCCGGTACTGGCGCGGTATCCCGACGTGGGGGCGGCGCTGCAGGACTGGGCAGAACTGGAGCCGGTCCTGCGCGCCTGGCAACCCTCCGAGGGCGAACTCCTCGAAGCGGTAGACCTGTTGGCACCTCTGCCACGTCCGGGCAAGCTGGTCTTCGCCGGCGCCAACTACCACGACCACCTGCGGGAAATGGGCGTCGGGACGCCACCCGACGGCATGGAACCGTACTTCTTCCTGCTCCCGCCGACGGCGATCGTCGGACCCGGAGGAACCGTCTCCATCCCCGGTGACCCTGCGGCCCGCGTGGACTGGGAGGCCGAACTCGGCGTGGTGATCGGGCGACGGGCCCACCGGCTGCCGGCGGAGCGGGCGCTGGAGGCCGTCGCGGGCTACACCATCGTCAACGACGTCTCGGCGCGCGGCCTGCACGCCCGACCGAACCCGCTGGCACCCCCGTTCGCCTACGACTGGCTCGCGTCCAAGGGGCGCGACACCTTCACGCCGATCGGCCCCGGGGTGACGCCGTCCTGGTTCGTCACCGATCCGCAGGCACTGCCCATCCGGCTGTGGCGCAACGACGTGCTGGAACAGGACGGCAGCACCAAGGACATGATCTTCTCCGTAGCGCAGCTCGTCTCGGCCGCCAGCGCGCTGATGACGCTGGAGCCGGGCGACGTGATCGCCACCGGTACCCCCGCCGGTGTCGGGGCCGCCAAGGGACTCGCCCTCAAGGGCGGCGACCGGCTGCGCATCCGGATCGAACCGCTCGGCGTACTCGACAACGACGTCCGGCAGGCCGGACCGACTCTCGCCTTCGCGCCCTCGAACACTGTGGAGCAGGGATGACCAGCATCGCGGACCCGAACCGCGCAGCCGGCGCAGCGGATCTCGCGCCGCTGTTCGCGCCGCTGCGCCTCGGCGGACGGACGGCCCGAAATCGGATCGTGCACGCGCCGATGTCCGTCGGCTACGCCGACCCGGACGGTACCGTGACCGATCGCGAGATCGAGCACTACGCCCGCCGTGCCCAGGGTGGCGCCGGCGTGGTGATCACGGAGAACTTCGCGATCAGCGTCGCGGGCCGGCAGATGCCGTTGCAGACCCTGGCGAGCGACGATGAGCAGCTGCCCGGGCTGAGGCGGCTGGCTGCCGAGATCCGCAGGCACGGCGCCCTGGCGATCGTGCAGCTCGTACACGCCGGCCGGTACGCGGGGCCCTGGGAGGAGTACGGGAGCCGTCCACGCCTCGCCCCGTCCGCGATCCCCTTCGAGCTCACACCGGGCCGAGTGGTCACCCCGCAGGAGATCGCGCCGGAGGAGATCGAGGAGACCGTCGACGCCTTCGTCCGGGCCGCCAGGCTGTGCGAGCGCGCCGGGTTCGACGGTGTGGACATCCACGCGGCGCAGGGCTTCCTGCTCTCCGGTTTCCTCTCCCCGCGCACAAACCGGCGCACCGATCAGTGGGGCGGCGACTTCGAGGGGCGGACCCGGCTCGTGCTGGAGGTGGTGCGCCGGGCCGCCGCGAGCACCGGTTCGGATTTCGCGGTCGGAGTGCACCTGCTCAGCGACGAGCGCGTGGAGGGCGGGTGGAGCCTGGAGGACGCCGTGCGGCTGGCTCCGCTACTGGAGGACGCGGGGGCCGCCTTCCTGTTCGCGGTCCCCGCCACGTTCGAGACCATGCGGCTTCCGCGCAATGCGGACGTACTCGGGGAGCCGGGCTACTCGGTGCACGACTCGGAGGCATTGCAGCATGCGGTGCGGATCCCCGTGGTGGCCAACGGCGGTCTGGGCGATCCCCGGGAGGCGGCGCGGGTTCTCCGGGCGCAGCAGGCGCAGGCAGTGGGACTGGCCCGGCCGCTCTTCGTGGATCCCGACTGGCCGCGCAAGGTGGAGGCCGGCGCCGCCGACACCCTGCGCACCTGCCGCTGCGAGACGTCGCTGTGCCTGCGCACCCAGTTGACCGGCTCGCTCTGCGAGCGCTGGCCGGACAGCGCCCGGGCGCGCGGCTACCTCGGGTACGACGAGAGGACCACGCCGTGATCACCCTGACCGACATCGCCTACGTGCGCTCGGGTGTCGAAGACCTGGAAGGCGCCGTCCGGTTCGCCGGTGACATCGTCGGCCTCGAAGTGGTCGACTCCGACGAGCCTGGGGTGGCGCACCTGCGAGCCGACCCCCGGGGTCACTGCCTCACCTTCGTCCAGGGGCGCTCCGGCGTCATCGCCTCCGGCTTCACCGTCGCCGGGCGCGACGCCCTGGCCGCCGCGGAGAGCGACCTGGAGAAGCAGGGCCTGCGGGTCGAACGCGGCGATCCGGCGGGGGCACGCTCCCGCGGGGTCTCGGAGTACATCGCCTTCGACGACCCCTTCGGCAACCGCATAGAACTGGCCGCGGCGCAGTACCGTTCCGCGGAACCGTTGCGGCACACCCGCGACGCGGGGATCACCGAGTTCGGGCACCTGTGCCTGGACGCGCCGGATGTGCACGAGGCCCACCGGTTCTGGTCCACGACGTTCAATGCGCGCGTGTCGGACTGGGTCGGCGACCGCGCGTGCCTGATGCGCATCGACCCCGTACATCACAAGCTCGCCGTGTTCCGGGGCGAGCAGGCCGGCCTCTGTCACATCAACTTCCAGGTCGACTCGCTCGATGCGCTCATGCGCAACTGGCACTACTTGACCGACCGCGGTGTGGAGATCGTCATGGGGCCGGGACGGCACCCCACCTCCGGCTCGGTGTTCCTCTACTTCCGCGGCCCCGAGAACCTCACCTACGAGTACGCGGTCGGCGGGCGGCTCATCGAGGCCGACACGGCGTGGATCCCGCGCGTGTTCGACCCCGAGCTGCCCTCGTCCCTCGACACGTGGCGCGGCCGGGTGGCGCCCACGACCCGGCAGCGCCAACTGCCCCGTACGGCGCGCAGCGCTGCGTCGTAGCCGCCCGGCCCCACGGGCCGCCCCTCTGCCGGGTCGGCGACACCGCCGACCCGTACCCCACCCCCACCAGCCCGGCGACACCGCCGGCGAAGGAGAACCGATGATCTTCGTGACCCATGTCCTGCCCGTCAACGAGCCCGGAGAGCCCCGGCTGGACCGCGCCGCCGTTTGGGAGGGACTCGTGCTCAAGGCCAACAACGCCCTGCCCTTCGTCCCCTCGATGAGCCACTGCACCGTCGTCGAGCGCTACGACGACACCTGCTTCGACCGCGACATCCGCTACCGGGAGGTGGACTTCCGTGAGCGGATCACGCTCGAAGAGCCGCACCGCGTGGTGTTCACCCGGCTGTCGGGCCCGGTGCTCGGCACCATCGCCAACGAGATCGAGGGCGACAGCCACGACCTGCGGCTCCGCTTCACCTTCGCCCTGGTCCAGTCCGGCGTCCCGGGCGGCTCCGAGGCCGAAGCAACCATCGCCGCGACGATGACCGGTGACTACCTCCAGGCCCTCACCGCGACCCTCGACGCCATGCGCCGCTGCTCCGTGGCCGACGTCGCCTGACATCCATAGGAGCATCCCGACGCGAGCCGCGAAACCCACCGACGAAAGGAACAGGGATGACCGACACGCCCGACTGGATCGGCTGGACCGAGTCCTTCTACACCGACGTCGAAGCGCTGTCGATCGACCGCGTCCTCGACCGCTTCGCCCCCGGCGGGGAGCTGGTGTTCGGCAACAACCCGCCCGCGGTCGGGCGTGTCGCGATACGTGAAGCGCTGGACGGCCTTCGCGCCGCACTCGCCGGAATACGACACGAGTGGCGCAACTGCTGGCAGGTGGACGACCGGGGAACGGTGCTGCTCGAAGCCCGCGTCCACTACATCACGCGCGGCGGCACCGAGCTGACGCTCCCCTGCGTGACGGTCATCGCCCGCGCCCCCTCGGGAGCGGTCACCTCGCTGCGGATCCACCTCGACACCTCCCCGCTCTTCGCGGCACTCGCCGCCGAGGCGGCCACTGCGCCCGAGGCCGCCGGGGGGCTCGCGACATGAGCCGTCGGACCACGGTCGAGTCGTCCGCCGACACCCTGTCCGCGGAGGTGGCCGTCGCGGCGCGCACCCTCGCGGCGCTGGGTCTGGTCTCGGCGTTCGGGCACGTGTCGGCACGGCACGGCGACCACATGCTGATCACGCCCCCGGCCGACCTCGCCAAGGCCTGCACTGACACCCTCCTGAACATCCCGCTGGACACTGAGGCGTTGCCCGCGGGCGCACCGGGCGAGGCGTGGGCGCACCTGGCCGTCTACCGGGCGCGACCCGACGTACGGGCCGTCGCCCGCGCCACCCCCGAATCCGCCTTCGCAGTCGGGGGGACGGCGTCCGGCACCATCCCGCCGCTGCACGGCCAGGGCGCACTGCTCGGAGAAGCCGTACCCGTCCACGACGACGCGCGGCTCATGCGCTCGGCCGGCATCGCCGAAGGTACCGCCCGCACGCTGGGCAACGCGGACGCGGTCGTCCTGCGCGGCAACGGCGCCCTCACCACGGGCGATGCACCCGGCCACGCCGTCGCCCGCATGTGGCTGCTCGACGCCACCTGCCGACTGCACCTCGCAGCCCGGCGGGCAGGGGCGGTCCACAGCCTCACCCGCGAGGAGATCACGGCTTGGCGGGCCGCCGGCCCGCCCCTGCTCGACCGGCTCTGGGCACACCTGCGGAGCCTCGGCGGCCCCTCACCACGGTGACCGACGAGGACGTCCGGAACCCACACGAACGACGAAGGAAAGCACCATGCTGCACGTCAGCGGACTACTCCACTACGGCCTGCAACTGCCCGATCTGGCCGAAGGAAAGGACTTCTACACCGACTTCGGACTGACCGTCGACGAACGCGACGACCGGCTGGTCGTACGCTGCGACGGACGTGACCAGGACCAGACACTGCTGGTCGAGGGACACGACAAGCGTCTGCACCACGTCGCCTTCGCGGCGCCCGACGGCTCCCTACCCGAACTGCAGCGTCACCTGGAGTCCCTCGGCATCCTCCTGCGGGACGCCCCGCCCGGCGGTCCCGAGGGCGGACTGTGGTTCCGTGACCCGGACGGCACCGCGGTCAACGTGCGCGAGCAGCAACTCGCCGCGCCCCGCGCGGTCGCACCCGCCAAGCAGAACGTGGCCGGTGACTACCGGCGCGTGGACGAGCCCAGCTGGCTCAAGGCGGACACGGTGCCGCGCCCCCGGCGGCTGGGCCACATGCTGGTCTTCTCCTCGGACGTGAACCGCTCGCAGGACTTCTACGAGCGCGCCCTCGGCCTCCGAGTGTCCGACCGGATCACCGGCAAGGTCGTCTTCATGAACCCCGGCCCCGGCGACCACCACGTCTTCGGTTTCATCCAGAGCAGCCATCCGGGCCTGCACCACTCCAGCTGGGAGGTCGCGGGCGTCGACGAACTGGCCATGGGCGCCCGCGTCATGGCGGACAAGGGCCACACCGTCGGCTGGGGCCTGGGCCGGCACACCCTGGGCTCCAACCTGTTCCACTACGTCCAGGACCCCTGGGGCAGTTGGATCGAGTACTTCTCCGACATCGACCAGATCACCGACGACTGGAAGGCACAGGACTGGGACGTCCCGCCCGCGGTGTGGTGCCCGCTGATGCCGGAGCAGTTCCTGCGGAACGCCGAGCCAAAGCCGTAGGAGACGGCTCGGCGCCATGTTCCCCGCGGCCGCCGGATGACGGACCGCGAATCACACAAGAGGAAGAAATGAAGCAAGAGCTGACTTCGGACCAGGTATCGCGATACATCGACGCCTCGCCCGAGGTGTTGTACGCCCTCGTCTCCGACGTCACGCGAACCCCGGAATACTCACCGGAGGTCGTCCGGTGCACGTGGATCGACGGGGCCACCGGCCCGGCGGTGGGCGCGCGGTTCAAGGCGATCAACCACGCCGGGCGCGTTCCCGACTGGCCGAACAAGCCCGTCGTCACCGTGGCCGAACCGGGCCGGATCTTCGCGTTCGAACGCACCGAGGTCGGCGCCGGCACGATCGAGTGGCGCTACCAGTTCGAACCGCAGGGCACCGGAACGCTGGTCACCGAGTCCTACACGGTGCTCAAGAAGGTCAGAATGTTCGGCTGGTTCATCATCGACACCCTCGCCGGGCTGAAGGACCGCCGAAGCGACCTCCGGCGCGGCATGACCACGAGCCTCGAACGCATGGCGGCCATCGTCGGGAACCAGCAGGACGACCGATCGGTCTGACGCGATCCCTGCCGGATGCAGGCATCTACCATGACGGTCCGCCGGTACGTCCGGCGGGCCGTCGCGTCTCGTCGGGACGACAGGACGACAGGACGACAGGACGACAGGACGACAGGGAACGAGATCGGGCTCCGCAGGGGTCGGCGTTCAGCTTCACCGAGCGCGTGGCGTCGTTGAACCAGTGGGAGCGCAGGTAGGTCCAGGCCGATGCTGCAGAAGTCGCGGTTGGTGCGTTCGCGCACTTCGGTGCCGATGCGGTCGCGGTCGGTGAGCGGGACGACGACGGCCGGTCCCGGGCTGGCCACCTCGCGGTCACGCGGAGCGCGGATGCCGTCACGGCGGACGGCGGGATCGGCCGCTCGGCGTTCGATCACCTGGCACTCTCCGGTACCACCGATCACGGGACGGAGGCGTTCGTCCAGGGCTCCGACTCGGTCCTTGTGGATGGCCGGAGGAATTGCCGGCCCCGGGTACGGCGCGTTACACCAAGGGCCGGGGCGCAGGGCGCCGACAGTTACACACCGTTTCGAATATCCCGAGATGCGGGGCCGAGAAGATGCGAGAACATGGAAGGGGACTCGTTCGAAATATCTGGGGCGAGAGATGAGCGACAGAGCCACCTTGGCCAACGGCAGCGATGCAACGCCGGCCGCCCTTTTGATCAGTGCACAGCCAGCCAAAACCGAAATGACAGAGACGGAACGCGAGAGGGTAGTCGACGAGGGAAATAAGTTTTCGAAGGATTCCGGCGAGGCCTGGCTACTGATCAGCGGAAAACTGACCTCAGAGGACGGGGAGGGGCAAGAGAGCACTGACATCGAGATCCGGGAGTCACTGCGGGCGGCTTTCGGGAACCCCAAGGAAGACAAGGCCGAGAACACGAAGGCGCTGAATCTCATTGTCGATTCATATGGCGGCAATCTCGACAGCGCGTATTCGACCGTCCTCTACCTCTGCTCATATACGAACCATCTCCGCGTCCACGTTCCTCGGAAAGCCAAGAGCGCCAGTACGCTGTTCGCGATAGGCGCCCACTCCCTCGTCATGTCAGAGTTTGCCGAACTTGGCCCCCTCGATACTCAGCTCCCCGATCCGCGAAATGCCGCCACCTACGTGTCCGCACTGGACTGCTACCAGAGTGTCGACTACGTGAGAACGTTCGGCATCAATACCATGATCGAGGTATTGAAAAAGCTCCTCGAAGAGACCGACAGACGTGTTCCGGTCGGCGATCTGCTCGACAGGGCCTCGCGTTTCGCCCTGGGCTCCATCGAGCCGATGATGCAGAAGGTCAGCGCACTCGACTTCGGAGCGTGGGGCAGGAGTCTGCGCATCGGTGAGAATTACGCGAAAAAGCTGCTGGAACTGAGGGACGGCGAATCCGACGCCGAGAGGATAGACGCGATCGCCCATCGGCTGGTCTACGGCTACACCCATCATCTCTTCCCGATCGATCACCACGAAGCGCGAGACATCGGCCTGGCGGTGGAGCGCATGGGTGATGAGCAGTACGACGGGATGATGCAGATCGTCCGCGCCTGCCAAGACAAGGACTTTGCCGGGTTCGTCAGCGGACCGGAATCCAAGCTCGTGGCGAAATCCAGGATAGATGGCTGGAATCAGAGGCGCGCATCGGAAGAACGATATCGGGAATACGCTCAGCGAGCGAGGGCCGACGCGGGAGGAAAGTGAGCCTACGGAGCCTGAAGAAGGACACATAGTGTGCGAGACGCGTTATGGCGAGCAGGCGATTTAAATCACTTGAAGTTCGACGGCGCCGCTGGAAGCGGGCATGGCAACAGAATTGGCCATACATTGCACTCTTCATCTTCATCGTCGCCCCCCTGTGGTGGATGGCGGCATCGCTGGCCATAAGGATCGGGCTGTTCGGTTGGGGCGACGTCGATTCCGCCCAGGTCAAGACCTTCCTCACCTTCATAGGAGGAGGCCTCGGCACCGCGGCCACAGTCTTCGGAGCCCTGCTGACCAAACAACACAATGCGCGGGAGCGCTGGCGCCAACAGCTGGACACCATTGTTCAGAGCCTCAATTTCATTGATCCCCCAATGAAGCAGGAAAGAGTGGCCGGAGTATTTTCCTCGATGGTTCTTCTCGGGCACCAGCACGTCGCCATACGGATGCTGGACCCGGCCTGGCGGCATGGAAACATTGATGCCGCGTCTGCCACCTGGGTCATCGGTCAAGTACTTTCGGGCGAGGATCCCAGCATGGAGGGGGTTACGGCCAGTGACGACACCGTGCTGGAAGCTTCAGTGATTCTGAAAGAGCACGCCGGCCCCGATCTGGTCGACAAGGACAAAAATATCTTCTTCTTCCCGGGCGGCTACATGCATACGTGGCCGGTCGACCGCAAACTTCCGACCCAGGCCAAGGTGAACCTGCTTTCCGCGATGGGTGCGACTTTTCTTTCCCAGGACATCTCGTGGTGGACCGATGGCGGCGAGCGAACGCTCGACGAGGCATGGCCTCTTCGTGTATGGAAGGACTGTACGAACGGCGCCGAGACCGATGCGGAGATTCGGGAAGACGCGAAGCATCTTCTGAATGCGGTCAATGGTGCAATAAGGACAGATGAGCTGTCTGCCATGCAAGAGAAAGTGTCCCCGCCGTTGCGCGCTACTTTCAAGAGCCTGGTTGGCAAGTTCCAGAAGTCCGACACCAAGGAACTTGTTCGGCATCGTCGGGCCCGCGGGGCTCTCTGACGGCTCACAGCCCGGGACGGCGCCCAGGCCCCCCAACCAAGAATGGGAGCGGATCTTGTGCGGGGACGGGGCCAAGGGACCGGCGCCCCCAGAAGACCGCTCCTGACCCGTCGTCCGCCCGCTGCGTCTCACACTCCCAGGAGGTTGACCAGCGGGAACGGAGAGGTCCTGCTGGAGTGCTGGTGAGGTCAGGACCCTTCGTCGGGGCCCGACGGCCCGGCCTCCTGTCCCTGCCCCTGCCCCCGGCCCCAGGGCGACGGACCGGCGCCGACCAGAGCCATCGCCCTGGGCACGGCCTGCGGCCTGTAGCCGGGGGCCTGCTCCCCGAGCACGTTCAGCGCGGTCCGCTCCAAGTGATGGGCCAGGCGGGACACCGCGGCGTCTCGGTCGCCGGCGATCACCGCGTCCAGGATCGCGGGATGCTCCGTGTCGCCCGCTCGGGACCAGCTCTCGGGGTCGAGCTGCTGGGTGATGCGGATGTAGCGCACGCTACGGTCGGCCAAGGCCTCCAGCTGGCGCCGCAGCGGCTCGCCCGCCCCGGAGGTGAGGAGGCGGTGGTACTCGCGGTGAGCGACGAGCCAGCCCTCGCGGTCCTTCGCGCGGGCGGCCCGGCGCATCGCCGCCAGCTGCGCCTCGGCCGCTCGTTCCATCCGGCTGCCGAATCCGTCCAGCGTCATGGTCAGGGCCAGGCACTCCAACGTGATGCGCATCGCGTAGTCGGCGTCCAACGCGCTCGGGTCCAGACCCGCCACCCGCATCCGCTGGTTGGGTTCGCCCTCGACGTACCCCTCCTCCTGGAGCATGCGCAACGCCTCCCGCACCGGAGTGCGGCTCACCCCCAGCTGGCGCGCGAGTGCCACCTGTGACACCACGGTGCCCGGCGCCAGCCGGCCGTCGAGGATGCACTCCCGCAGCAGGGCGTGCAGCGGTCCGACCGACTGCCGGACGCCGGTCAGGTTCAGCGGCTCGATGCCGTCGATGACGATGATCGGTTGAGGCATGTCCTCCATTATGGCGTATCTGCATACACATTGAGTTGCGGCCGGGGAGACGGTTCGACCGGCTCTTCGGGCCTCCGGGTTCTCCGGCCGTCCGGCTCTTCGAACCCGGCAGCAGCCCGGTGGCGCATCACGTTCTCCGGGACCAGCGAGCACCACGCGGCACTACCCGTCGCGGTCACCGGACCCGCGAACGGTCACCGCGCCCTCCGGTCGACGTCCGTGTGCTTGGTCCGGCGCGCGACGGGCAGCGAGGCGTGCGCCGACACGTCCGGGACACCGGCGGGCCGCAGGGGGCCGAGTTCCCTGCGCAGGACGGGGATGACCTCCTCGCCGAGCAGGTCGAGCGTTTCCAGGACGGCCTTCAGCGGCATGCCACCGCCGTCGAGATGGAAGAGCTGACGACTGTAGTCACCGTAGTGCTCCCGGAAGGTCAGCGTCTTGTCGATGACCTGCTGCGGACTTCCCACGGTGAGCGATGTCCGCTCCATGTAGTCCTCCATCGTCGACCCGTGGCCGGACAACGGCGAGTTGTCGAAGTAAGGGCGGTAGTCGCGCACGGCGTCCTGGGAGTTGCGGCGGACGAAGACCATGCCGCCGACGCCGACGATCGCCTGCCCCTCGGTGCCGTGCCCGTAGTGGGCGTACCGCTCGCGGTAGATGGAGACCAGGCGGCGGAAGTGGTACGTGGGCGCGAAGAGGTTGTTGACGAAGAAGCCGTCGCCGTAGCGCGCGGCCTGTTCGGCGATCTCGGGGCTGCGCACGGATCCGTGCCAGACGAACGGCGGTGTTCCACCGAGCGGCCTCGGCACCGCGGTGAAGGACTGCAACGGAGTGCGGAAGCGGCCTGACCAGTCGACGACCTCCTCACGCCAGAGCCGGTGCAGCAGCGCATAGTTCTCGATGGCGAGCGGGATGCCCTGGCGCACGTCCTTGCCGAACCAGGGATAGACGGGACCGGCGTTGCCTCGCCCCAGCATGAGGTCGACGCGGCCGTCGGCGAGGTGCTGGAGGACCGCGTAGTCCTCGGCGACCTTCACCGGGTCGTTGGTGGTGATCAGCGTCGTGGCGGTGGACAGCACGATGCGGCTGGTCCTCGCGGCCATGTACGACAGGAGGGTGGTGGGCGAGGACGAGACGAACGGCGGGCTGTGGTGCTCACCCGTCGCGAAGACGTCCAAACCGACCTCCTCGGCCTTGACCGCGATCGTGACCATCGCTTTCAGCCGATCCTGCTCAGTGGGAGGCCGGCCGGTGGCGGGGTCGGGGGTGACGTCGCCTATGGAGAACAACCCGAACTGCATCGACAGCTCCGAACATGGGAGGGAAAGGGAAGTCGGCGCAGTGACGGACGGCTGTTGCCGCCGCTCGCCACTCCGCGTCGCCGTTGTGTGCGGTAGGAGCTACCTGACGAACGGCAGGATCCTTCCGCCGCACCGACCGGCCCGGGGCTGGAGGAGCTCGGCCAGGATCCGGGCGGTGGAGGTGATGGCAGCTCCCGCCCTGCCCATGCGGCGCACGGCGAAGTCCTGCCCGGTCTTCGACGGGGGACCGCCCGCGTCGGTGACGACCGCGACCTCGTATCCCAGGCGCAGTGCCGTCAAGGTGACTTGGACGATCCACACGTCGCGGTCGACGCCGGCGATGATCAGCTTCTTCCTGCCGGCCTCCCCCACGACGGAGGCGAAGTCCTCTTCGTCCACGGTACGGACACCGGCCTGACGGCTGATGCGCGCTGTTTCACCCCCTGGGTGATCCTCCCGCAGCGCGGCCGACGGCGGGCCCGGGACATACGCGCCCGTGGAGGGGGCGAAGAACAGGGGGATGCCATTCGCCCTGGCGGTCCTGGCGAGAGCCAGGGCATTGGCCGCCATCCGGTCGGAAGGAATGGTGCGGATCCACCCAACAGCGCTCATCTGGTGGTCGATGAGCAGCACCGCCGTGTCGGCGGCGGTGAAGGACGGTGCGGACACGGAAAGACCTCTCTGTCGAGCCGGGCACGCACACGGACGGGCGTGGCCGGCTCGAAATTATTATGCCGACCAATTATCTCATACTCGGAAGTCATGAATTGGCCACCATGACGCCCCGACAACACGCCAACTGCTCATAGGGATCCGACGCGTGGTGCCTACGCCCCATATAGTTTGGCTTCAATTGGCCGACCAACTACATCCGGGTGAGATGATGGGTCGGCCAACGACCCGCCTGCCATTCACGGAGGATCAACCACCATGCCGCCAGCGTCCGAATCGGCCCAGAACAAGGACGACGCGGTACCGACCGTCGCCGACGCTCCGATGAGCGAGGCGCTCTTCCGCGCGGCCCGTATGCACCGGATCACAGCGGGCAACCTCCTGCGTGAAACGGGTCTGTACCCCGGGCAGGAGCTGCTGATGATGCAGCTCTGGGCACAGGGGGAACAGCGCCAGGCCGATCTGGTCAAGACACTGGCCCTGGATCCCTCCACCGTCACCAAGATGTTGCAGCGCCTGGAACAGTCCGGATTCGTCACCCGCAGCCCCTCCCCGCACGACCGGCGGGCAGTCGTGGTGAAGCCCACCCGGGCCGGCCAGGCTCTGCGAGACCGAGTCCAACAGGCCTGGCGGGACCTTGAGGCGATCACCGCGGCGGGGTTCACACCTGGCGAGTACGAGCAGGCGATGCTCGTACTCGCCAGAATCGAGGCCAACCTGGACCGCACACCGCCCGAGGCCGGCGTGCCGTCGGCCTCGTCGTAACCGCGGCGCCCGGTCCCGGGTCAGTCGCCGTCCTGCGGCGCAGGAGTGGGCAGGGAGGCGACGAACGTCCGGAGACGACGGACAGGCCGACGGTGTGGGTCCGCAGCCCGTTGCCGCGGTCGACGCGAAAGTCGACTCCCGGACCGTCGGCAACGGTCCACAGCAGTGCCGCGGCCAGGACGGCGCCACCGATCGCGAATGCGACGCGGCGCAGGCTCGGGCCGGCCGAACGGACGGACCTGGTGGTCATCAGAGTGCTCCGTCATGAATGAAGAACGGGTTGTGTCGGCCGTGCGAACCGGGCGGCGCGCTCATTCCTCTCCGAGAACCGGAAGGAGGAGGCGTGAGCCGGAATGCACCGTGTTGACGCCGGCGATGCCGACGGGGGCGTGGCTGAACAGCATCATGGGCCGGAAGTCCTTGCGGGTGTCGTCGCTGGTGAGGATCAGCCGGATGCGGTGCCCTCGGCGGAACCGGCGGGCATTGGCGACCAGCGGGACGCGGTAGTCGACCGGCTCCCCGACCGGGACGGGTTCCCGGGTCCTCATCGGGAGGACGGGCCGGCCCACCTCACTCGCGGCCTCGTCGACGTGGCGCATGCTGGCACGCAGCCAGCCTTGGGTGATGTCGGTTGCCTTGCCGTCCGGATCGACGTCCTGCAGGAGCAGGATCCACCCCGTGTCGTCCCCACTGCTGGTGGCGGTCAGCCGCAGCTCGGGGTGGCCCACCATGTCGAGGTCACCGGGCAGGGGGGCGCTCGTCCAGGTCAGCCGTCCGGGCATGGAGTCGGCGCCGTCGGTGGCGTAGCTGCGCTTGCCCGGCCGCTCGTCGACCGCGAGCGAGCCGTCGAAGTTGAGGGCCAGGGCCATGTGCGTGGCCGGCGGGGGCCAGGCGTCGGCGGTGCGCCACTGGTCGGCCCCGGGCAGCCAGTAGCGGATGGCGGGGCCTTCGAGGATGCCCGTGTCCTGTCCCTTGAGCCAGTGGTCGAACCAGGCGAGGGCCTCGATGTGCATGCTCTCCCACGGCCAGGGCAGGCTGTCGTCCCCGAGCATGGCCATGCGCACACGGGGATTGTCGGCGAGGGCCTCCCAGGCTTCGAAGAGACCGGGCAGGTGGAGTGCGACGTTGGACCACTCGCCGCCGAGGTAGACCGGGATGTCGACGGCGGCGAGCCGTCGGGTCAGGTCACGCTCGTCCCACCACGCGTCCCGTACGGGGTGCTCGGTGGCCACCGCTTTCAGCAGGTCGTTCCACGGGTGGGCGGCACGGCGGAAGTGGGTGATCAGCTCCAGTGCGCGGGTCGCCTGGACGGGATCGGTGCGGTGGAACCGGCGGTGGACGGCGGGAATGGCGAGGATCCTGCGCAGGAGGCGGGACAGACCCTTGCGGTAGAGCCGGTCGCCGTGGGCGGACAGGACGCCCAGTGCGTGGAACCAGGTGGTGACGAAAGCCGCGCTCATCAGGCCGTTGTGGTAGGTGGCCTCCCAACCCTGGACGGTGACGTTGAAGGGGAACAGTGCCCTGAGGTGAGGCGGGCGCTGGGTGGCCGCCTCCATCTGGGTCATGGCGTAGTAGCTGAGGCCGACCATGCCCACGTTCCCGTTGCACCACGGCTGCTCGGCGACCCACTCGACCAGGTCGAACAGGTCATTGCGCTCCTGCTCGTCGAAGAAGGTGTAGGTCCCGTCCGAGCCCACCGTGCCGCGGAGGTTGGCGATGACGTGGGCGTAGCCGCGCGGCACCCAGAAGTCGCTGGCGCCGGCCTCGATGATGGATGCGGGGGCTCCCAAGTCCTGGAGCTGACGGGGATAGGGGGCCGCCGCGACCAGCGCCGGGAACCTGCCGTCCGCGTCAGGGCGATGGACGTCGACGAGGAGCCGGGTGCCGTCGCGGACCGGGACGGGCACGTTGTCCTCGCGGGTCGTCCCGTGAAGAGCCGGTGACAGGTTGCGGTACTCGCGGCCTGTGGTCTGCGGCCCGTTCAGCTGACGCTGACCGGGCTCCACTCCCGCTGCCTTGAACCGAGCCATGGCACCTCATTTCCACGCGTAGGGAAATTACTGGCGCCCACGGTACGCCCGCCACGACCGCCG
>NZ_JBITTM010000084.1:0-29498 GCF_044541955.1 Kitasatospora sp. NPDC085464 | reverse complement strand
TGGGCAGACCAGCGGACCTCTCATGCCCACCACCCGGCCACACCAGCCAGACCCCAGACGTGATCACCCCCGAACCAGGTCGGTGGATTCGGGCTCAGCGGTGGTCCGGGTGTCCGGTGAGGACGGTGGTGAAGATCGGCTCGCCGTGCTGGTGGCCGGTCACGGTCGTGGTGAGCGCGTCCGGGTCCTCGCCGGGGGTGTGCCGGGCGGTGATGAGGGTGGGCGCGTCGTGCTCGGCGTACCGGTGGAAGGTGGTGGCCGCGGCGGTCGGTGTGACGGTGACCGGGCTGGCCAGCGCGTTGGTCGCCTGGCGGGCCGCTTCCAGCAGGACCATGCCGGGGATGTGGTCGTTGGCGTGGTCGAAGAGGATCGGGTGCCAGAAGTCGGGGGTGAGGTGCCAGGTGCCGGGCGCACCGGCCGGGGTGAGGACGACGTCGCAGGGGCGGAGCCGTCCGACCCGGGCCGGCGGCAGCGGCTCGGCGGTGGTACCGGGCACCGGCAGCGTGTCGACGTCGACGCGACCCCGGCGGAGCCGCTCGTAGGTCGAGCCGGGGACGGTGGTGAAGCGGGCGTAGCCGGTGGCGGCCAGCTGCGGCCCGCGCCGGACGACTGCGCTGAAGGTGAAGTCGATGGTGTTGCGGGTGCGGCGCGGCTCGGCGACGAGCTTCGCCTCGATGGTGAGGTCGGTGGGCTTCGCACCGATCAGCAGCTGGCGCGGGCGGGTGGTGTAGTCGAGGTTCCACATCATGAACTTGTGGTCGAGCGGAACGCCGAACCGGGTGTGGGCGAGGTAGAGCCCGGCCTGGCGGATCGTTTCAGCAGCCTGGATCGGGTCGTGCCGGGTACCGTCGGGGGTGCTGAAGAACGTGTGCGCCCGGGGCCATTGCGCGGAGACCGCGAAGGTGGTCTCGTTCAGCTGCTCGCTGCCGGTGAGGAAGACCTCGGCATGGCAGGCCCGGTGGACGTACTCCTTGGCGACGGTGCTGGTCAGACGGGGTGCCGGGCCGGCGTCCGGGCCCTGGCCGGGGATGGCCCCGGGGGCCTCGGCCGAGGTGAGGCCGGCGGCAGGCGTGCGGAAGGCAAGCAGAGTCATGGGGAGCGCTCCGAAAGGCCGTAACGGGGGGGGTGGGCTGCTCAGGGCTCGTAAGATACGTACCTACCGGTTTGCTTTTCAAGGCAACAGAACAAAGGTTCGTCGGCGGCCGAGCGGGTTCGTTCGGATACCCCCGGCAGAGGTCTGAACCGTTCCGCGGGCTGTGTGGGGTTGGTGAATGTCCGTTGACCTGCGGTGATTTCGCGGTTCAGACTTGACGGGTTCATTATCATGAGGTGCCTCCCCGTGGGTATGGCGGCTGCAAGTAGGAGCCGCTGTTCCGGTTGGAAGCCCTTCAGTGGGGGTCCTGGCCACCTGGCCGACCCATACCGTCCACGCGGTTTTTCATCGCTCAAAGACCGCCCTATGTGACCTGGCACGCAGGGATCGCCTCGGGGTCGGGCGGGTAAGATACGGGGTGTTTGGTTTTGTTTGCCGAGCGTTTCGGGTGGGGTGGTAGCGATGGTGCGGCAGGAGCGGGCGGTCCGGACGCGTCGGCTGATCCTGGAGGCGGCGGCGTCGGTCTTCGACGAGTACGGGTACGAGGGGGCGACGATCGGTGAGGTCGTCGCCCGCGCCGGCGTGACCCGCGGTGCGGTGTACTTCCACTTCGCGTCGAAGCGGGAGCTCGCGCAGGGGGTCGTGGAGGAGCAGTTCGGCCGCGACGAGATCCCCGAACGGCACTGCAAGCTGCAGGAGTTCGTGGACCTCGGGATGGTGGTCGCCCATCTCATGCCGCGTGACCCGCTGTTGAGCGCGGGCGCGCGGCTCTCCCTCGGCCAGGACGTGTTCGGCGACTTCAGCGGCGGTGCCGCGCCCGGGTGGATCGAGCGGGCCGAGAGCGTGCTGACGGCGGCCCGCGAGCGAGGCGAACTGCTGCCGCAGGTGGTACCGGCCGAGACGGCGTGGCTGGTGACCGGGGCCTGGACGGGTGTGCAGATCCAGTCCCAGAAGATGTCCGGCCGGGCCGACCTGGAACGCCGGGTCGCGGTGCTGTACCAGCACCTGATGCCGAGCATCGCCGTGCCCGGCGTGCTCGCCACCCTCGACCTGGGCGTGGACCGGGGCGGCCGGGTGGTGGCCGAGCTGGAGGCGGCCCGGACGGCGGAGCCGGTGGAGCCCGGTGGGGGTGACGCGGGCCGGGCTGCGGCCGCCGGGGCGGGCGTCGGCGGGGTCGCCTCGCGCTGATCGCCCGGGTTCCGTTCCCCCGGCTCTGTTCCGCCGGCTCCGTTCTCCCGGCTCAGTTCCCCCGGTTCCGTGGCTCGATTCCGTGGCTCGATTCCGTGCCTCGGCCGGTCTGCCGGTCTACCCGCGCCGGCCCGTCGGCCCGGTCCATGGGCGACTCCTCCGCGCAAAAACAAACAGCGCGTTCGGTTTTGTATTGACAAACCGTCCGTCCTGTTTTTGGATAGGCGTCGGGTGCTCAACCGATCCCTCCGCGCAACATCGCGGGGCTGCGATCGAGCAGCGGAGCACTCGCCCGGCCGGTGGCCGTCGGGGTCGCCGATCCGTCTGGATTTGGGGTGGTCGTCGTGGAAATCCGGGTGCTGGGGGCCTTGGGGGTCCAACTGT
Source organism: Kitasatospora sp. NPDC085464 (assembly GCF_044541955.1). Classification (NCBI taxonomy): domain Bacteria; kingdom Bacillati; phylum Actinomycetota; class Actinomycetes; order Kitasatosporales; family Streptomycetaceae; genus Kitasatospora; species Kitasatospora sp. NPDC085464. Next base: position 26,833 of record NZ_JBITTM010000084.1, on the reverse strand, counting down.
CCGGGGTGTCGGTGGTGCCGACCGCCCCGAAGCCGCGGCAGGTGCTCGCCCTGCTGGCGTTACGGGCCGACCAGGTCGTGCCCGCCGGTGTCCTCGCCGAGGAGCTGTGGTGCGGCCGTCCGCCGCGCAGTGCGCGCACCACCGTGCAGACGTACGTCCTCCAACTGCGTGACCTGATCGACCGAGCGCTCGCCCAGGGGGACGGCGGCCCGGGGACGTCCTGCGCGAAGGACGTCCTGGTCACCTCGGTCGGCGGCTACATGCTGAACAGCGGCGGCGGGCTCGTCGACCTCCAGGAGTTCGACCGCCTCGCCGGGCACGGCTACCGCGCCATGGACGCCGGCGACTACCCGCTCGCCGCCCGCCAGTTGGGCGAGGCGCTCGCGCTGTGGCGCGGACCGGCCTTCGCGGACATCCCGGTCGGTGGCCAACTCGCCGTCGAGGCCAAGAGGTTGGAGGAGACCCGGCTCTGCGCGCTGGACCAGCGGATCGAGGCGGACCTGCGGCTCGGGCGGCACCGCGTGCTGCTCGCCGAACTCACCGTCCTGGTCGACCGCTACCGCACCCACGAGAGCCTGCACGGCCAGTACATGATCGCCCTGCACCGCTCGGGACGGCGCGGCGAGGCCCTGGAGGCCTACCAGCGCCTGCGGAACACCCTGGTACGGGAGTTGGGCATGGAACCGTCCTCCGCCCTGCGCCGCCTCCAGCGCTCCATCCTGCTCGCCGGTCCCGAGCGGGCCGACCAGGACGAGCCGGCCGTGCTCGCCGACGGGGTGGCCGCACGCCCCGCCCGGCTCAGCCGCGTCGGCTGACCCGGCTCGGACGGATCCGTCCGGGTCGATCCGTCCGAGCCGATCCGTCCGGGCTGCTCCGGACGGCCCGGACGGAGAGCCGCGCCTCAGGCGGGCCTCACCTCGGTGTTCTGGCCGGCGTGCAGCAGCCATCGTCCGTCGTCGTGCCTGGTCATGACGTAGAGCGGGGTGCCTTCGGAGTCGCCTGCCGCGGAGTGGTAGACCTGGCGCACCTTGACGGCCGCCACGTCGGGGCGCAGGAACCGGATGTGTGCCACCTCGTAGGTGACCTCGCCGTCCCAGGTCGCGGCGGGCAGGACGGCACGGGTGAACTCGGAGATCGCGTCGAGGCCGAGGAGGACCTTGCCGTGGGCGGTCGTCCAGAGGGCGTCGGGGTGGAACAGCGCGAGGAAGCCCTCGGGGTCCTTGGCGCGCTGGGTGCGTTCGACGGTGGCGACGATCCGCTCGATCGCGTCGACGTCGGCGGTACGGGTGTCGGTAACCGGGGTGCCGGTGGCTTCGGTGGTCATGCGGATCATTCTCGTACCTCAAGTCAGCTTGAGGTCAAGCCGGTTGCCGGCACGGCGCGGAGGCTCAGGTAGTCGCCGAGGCGGGCGGCGGCGGTGAGCATGGCGAGGCCTCGGTCGGTGAGGCGTTTCTGCCAGCCGTCGAGGGCGGCGGCCAGTTCGTCGGTGCCGCCCGCCGAGCGGATCTGCCGGACCACGGCGGCGATGCGGTCCAGTGGGTAGCCGCCCCGCCGCAGCAGGTGGGCGAGTTGGGCGTCGCGGACGTCGGCCGGGCCGTAGACGCGGTGGCCGGTGGCGCGGTCGCGGGCCGGGGTGAGGATCCCGGAGACCTCCCAGGTGCGCAGGGTCGCGGGGGTGACGCCGAGCCGGTGCGCGACGTCGCCGATGGTGAGCGGGCCGGGCGGGGCCGGACGGTCGGCGGCGGTCGGCAGTGCGGCGGGTGCGGCAGCCGCGGAGGTGAGGTGGCCGACGGCGTCCCGGACGGCGACCAGCGTCTCCCGGTCGCGCAGCATGCGGGCGTGGCCGCGGTCGAGGGTGGTCAGGGCCTCGTCGAGGCGGTCGGCGTGGACGGCGGTCATGACCGGGCCGGCGAGCGGGTGCCCGTATGCGGCGACGAGGGCGAGGAACGCGCGCAGGGCGGCCGCGTGCAGCTCGGTGTAGATCCGGTAGCCGGTGGGGGTGCGGGCGGCGGGCGGGAGGCAGCCGTCGCGCTCGTAGTTGCGGACCGCCTGGGTCGAGATGCCGTGCTCGCGCGCGAGATCGGAGGGGCGCATGGTCGTCTTCCGTTCGGGCCCGTTTGAGACTTCCTGCGGCAGATCTCGTGGCAGTCGGCGGGCTGGCTCGGGCAAAGTCTCAACCGATCTTTCAAGGATACGCTTGAGGTCCATGAGTCAGGACATTCACGACTTCGTCACCCCGTCGTGCGAGCTGCTGGGGCTCGGCGAGCCGACGCACCAGGAGCCGGCCTTCGGATGGGTCCGCAACGAACTGTTCGCCCGGCTGGTCGACCGGGGCTTCCGGTCGATCGCCCTCGAAACCGACCGCGTGGCTGCCCTCGCCGTGGACGACTACGTCCGGGAGGGTGCGGGCACCCTGGACACGGCGATGGCCGAGGGCTTCTCGCACGGCTTCGGCGAGCTCCGCGCCAACCGCGAACTCGTCGCCTGGATGCACGAGTTCAACCGTAGCCGACCGCAGGGGGAGCGGCTGGCCTTCCACGGCTTCGACGCCCCGACCGAGACCTACAGCGCCCCCAGTCCGCGCAGCTACCTTGAGCACGCCCGCGACTACCTGCTCGGACGCGACCGCGACCGCGACCTGGACCGCGACCGCGACCGCGACCGCGACCTGGACCGCGACCACGGCGCCAGCCGCGGCCACGACCTCGACATCGCCGGACCGGCCGGCGAGGACGAGCGCTGGAGCCGGGCCGAGGCGGTGCTCGACCCGGCGCAGTCGCCCGGCGCCACCGCCGAGGCCAGGAGGCTGCGCTGCCTCGCCGACGACCTGCTCCTCCGACTCCACGCGCGGGCACCCGAGTTGATCGCGGCGACCTCCCGGGCCGCATGGTTCCGGGCCAGGACGCAGCTGACCGCGGGCATCGGCCTCCTGCGCTACCACGCACAGTCGGCGGTTCGGGGCCTCACCCCGAGCGACCGGTTGAGCGGCCTGATCCGCGTGCGGGACGCGCTCATGGCGCAGAACCTCCTCGACATCCGCGAGCTGGAGGCGCAGCGTGGGCCGACCCTGGTGTTCTCGCACAACCAGCACCTGCAGCGGAACCCGAGCGCCTGGGCGCTGGGGGAGCTGGACTGCGGCTGGAACAGTGCGGGCCGCATCGTCGGCGCACTGCTCGGCGAGCGGTACGCCTTCGTCGCCGGGAGCCTGGGGCGCAGCGAGGCGATCGGTCTGGGCGAACCGGCGCCGGACACCTACGAAGCTTTCCTGCAACGGGGCGGTACGGGCTGGGAGTTGACGGAGGCGCGACTGCCCGCCACCGGCCGTACCCGAACCGACACCACACCGCCCCAGGGCTACTTCCCGCTCGACCGGGAGGTTCTCGACGGCGCGGCGGCGCTGCTGCACATCGGTGACGGCGCGCAGGTCGCGGCGGCCGCGGCCGAGGCGGCGGCGTCGGAGGCAGCCGGGGGCTGAGGGGCGGCCGCCGGGCCCGGGTAGGCGGCCCGAAGATGGGAGAGCAGGGCGGCGGCCGGCGGCTCGGCCGGCCGCTCGCCCGGCCAGGCCAGCGCGATCCGCACCAGCGGAACGGGATCGGCCAGCGGGCGCACCCGTAGCCCCGGGACCGCGCCCGGGTCCGGCAGGACGGCCACACCCAGCCCGTGTGCGGCGAGATCCGCCAACTGCGGTGGTGCGGCGGCCTCGACGCCGACGGCCGGACTCGCGCCGGCCTCGGCCAGGGCGTGCTCCAGCGCCGTTCGCATGCCGGTGCCGCGCGGGGTGCTGACCAGGGCGTGTCCGGCCAGTGCGGCGACCGGGAGGGCATTGTCCCGGACGGCGTCACCCGGGACGGTCGAGAGCGGGTGGTGCGTGGGGCAGGCCGCGACCAGCGGCACCTCCAGCACGGTGTGCAGGCCGAGACCGACCAGTGTCGTCCAGCCGTCGTCGCCCTCGCGTCCGCTCGCGGCGGTGGGCAGGCCGATCACGGCGAGGTCCAGCCGCCCGTCGCGCAGGGCGGCGAGCATCCCCGCGGTGGTGTCCTCGGTCAGCGAGAAGTCGATGCCGGGGTGCTCCTGGCGGAACGCGGCCAGCGTGGTGGCCAGGCCGGGAAACGTGCCCAGCTCGGGCGGCGGGGTGAACGCCGCCCCGGCGACCATGCCCAGCCGTACGTGCCCGCGCCGCAGCCCGTCGAACTCCCGCGCCGTCCGCCGGGCCGCGGCGGCGGAGGCGAGCGCCGCCCGGGCGTGCGGCAGCACCGCCTCGCCGGCCGGGGTGAGGCGTACGGTGCGGCCCGAGCGGTCGAGCAGCCGGTGCCCCAACTCGCGCTCCAGCTGCCGGATCTGGGAACTGACGCCGGGCTGGGTCAGGTGCAGCAGCTGCGCGGCCCGGGTGAAGCTGCCGTGCTGGGCGACGGTGACGAAGTACTGGAGCTGCCGCAGTTCCATAACTCATGATCATAGGCGGCAGAACATCCCGGTCTTGGACGGGCGTGCGGATCCGGCCGCAGGCTGGACGCATGGAGAGCGTGCCGAAGAGCAGCGTGCGGAAGAACGCCGTGCCGAATGACGCCGTGCCGAATGACGCGGTGCCCGAGAACAGCGTGCCCAGGATCGCCGGCCCCGAGATCGCCGTGTCCGAGAACGGCGTGCCCGGGAACGGCCTGCCGCGGCGCAGTGAGCCGACGGCCCCGGATGCCGGGCGGCTCGACTGGATCCGCGAACAGATCGCGGCCGAGCGCCGTGAACTCGCCGAGGTGTTCGCCGCCCTCGCCCCGGAGCAGTGGAACGCGCCCTCGCTGTGCGAGGGTTGGCGAGTGCGAGAGGTCGTCGCGCACATGAGCACCGGCTTCCGGCACTCGACGGCGCGCACGCTTTTGGAACTCGGGCGCTCCGGTGGCAACGTCCACCGCATGGCCGACCGGATCGCCCGACGCGATGCCGCCGCCCTGACCGTGCGCGAACTCGCCTCCACCCTGGCCGAGCACGCCGACCACCCCTGGCGCCCGCCGGTCGGCGGCCGGATCGCGGCCCTGGCGCACGATGCCGTCCACGGCCTCGACATCACCGTGGCGCTCGGTCTGCCCGCCCGGCTGCCCGTGGCGCGCACCACCGCGCTGCTGGACGCCGTCACCCCCCGTAGCCTCCGGTTCTTCGGGGCGCGGCTCGACGGAGTCCGGTTGGTGGCGACGGACGCCGACTGGTCGTACGGGCAGGGCCCGGTCACCGTCGAGGGGCGGGCCGAGCACCTGCTGCTGGTGACGTACGGGCGCCGCGTGCCGGAGGGGCTGCTCGCCGGGTCGGGGGCCGGGCGGTTCGCCTTGGGCGGATGAGCGGGAGGCGGCGGCCGCGGCCACGGGTCAGCGGGAGGCCAGCCACTCGGGGATCTCGGCGAGCTCCAGCCAGCCCCCGCGCGGGTCGTCGGCGGCGGGGTTGACGTGCGAGCCCCGGTAGATCCGCGGCGCGGGCGCGGTTTCGAGGCCGCCGTCGTCGCCGTCGTCGGCGAACAGCAGTCGGGTGGCGAAGATGGACACCGGATTCTCCTCCGGGGAGCGGCGACGGGAGTCCCCGAAGCCTGGCGACGGGAGTCCCCCGAGCCTAGGGGCGCTCCCCACTGCCGTCATGCGAGTTCCGGGCGCCCGTGACTACGATCGGAAGAAGCCCTTCCGGATGGTGGTGAGACGGAAGCCAGGTCGCCGATGCCCCCGAGGTCCGTGCAGTGGCCGCCGTACGTGCGGGTCGCGCCGTGGTTGTTGATCATCGGTGGGCTGGTGTGGAACTCACTGGATCCGTCCGACTACTGGGGCGATCCGCTGTTGGCGGCGGCGGCCGTGCTGTCCGGGGCGCTGCTGACCCTGCGCGACACGATCGCGGTCGGGGTGGCCAATGTGACCGGGATCCTGGTGCTGTCCACCCAGGACGCCTCGATCGGGACCGGCGACGGCTACCTGGAGCTGGTGAACACGGCCTTCGCGGCCCTGCTCGGGGTCGGGGTGAACCGGGTGGTGGCCCGGCAGGGGCGGCGCCTGGAGCGGGTGCGGTCGGTGGCGGAGGCGGCGCAGCGGGCGGTGCTGCCGGAGCCGCCGGGACGGGTGGGCGAGCTGTCCGTCGCGGCCTGCTACCAGGCCGCCTACGACGAGGCACTGATCGGCGGGGACGCCTACGCCCTGCAGGCCACCCCGTACGGCGTGCGCGCGCTGATCGCGGACGTCCGGGGCAAGGGCCTGCACGCGGTGGGCGCGGTCTCGGTGCTGCTGGGGGCCTTCCGGGAGGACTCGCACCGGGTGCCGGACCTGGCGGCGCTCGCGGACGCGCTGGAGGCCTCGCTGCTTCGGGAGGCGGACCAGCTGAGCGAGGAGCTGCGCCTGGAGGGGTTCATCACGGCGCTGCTGGTGGAGTTCCCTCCGGGCGAGGGGGTCGTGCGCACGCTCGACTGCGGGCACCCCGGTCCGTACCTGCTGGGTCCGGGCCAGTCCGTGCCGAGTCGGGGCCCGTCCTTGCGGTCCGTCGTCCCGGACCTGTCGACCGCTGATCCCGACCCGCCCGACCCGCCCGGCCCGCCGGACCGGCGGGATACCTGCCGGTACCCGCGGAGCGGCGAGCCGGCGGTGCGGCGGCTGGACGCGGCCGACCCGGGGCTGCCCCTGGGTATGGGCGTGCTGGGGGTGGCCCGGCCCGCGCCGGAGAGCCGGCCCTTCCCGCCCGGGTACACGCTGCTGCTGGTGACCGACGGGGTGACCGAGGCCCGGGACGGGGCGGGCGAGTTCTACGACCCGGTGCTCGGGCTGGCTCCGCTGGGCCCGTTCGCCGGCCCGGGCGCGGTGCTGGACGCGCTGGTGGCGGACGTCGAGCGCTGGGTCGGCGGGCCGCGGGACGACGACATGGCCGTCCTCGCGATCACCCGCCGGGCGGACGGCTGAGGAGCGGGCGCGGCGACACCTGTCGTGCCCCATTCCACGGTTGCCCACAGTCACGCGGATATCACGATGAGGTGACGGCGGGGCGGTACTCCACAGGATCCGGCCAAGTTGACTGGTGCCGTCCGGTGGCCGGAATGGCCGTGTCCGAATACCGGACGACGGAATGGACGGTCGGCGCCGGCGGTGGCCCGCACGCCCCTCGGCCGGTGCCGCCTTGGCCGACCGGTGGTGCCGCTCTCGCGGCCGGCCCATAAGGGGGCGTAAGAGACGCGCAAGAGGCGGTCGGGGGAGTGGCGGGATCCGGCCGAGCTGCGGTTCGTCCGGAAACGGACCTGGTGCTTGCCCCGTGTCGAATGGGTGACCGAGAGTCGAATCGATGAACGAGATGCCTAGCCCCCGCCAGGCCCGTCTGCTCGGCCACCGCGACTTCCGGCTCCTCTTGACCGGCGCCGCAGCCGCCCAGACGGGCAGTCAGGTCACCCTGGTCGCGTTGCCCTTGGTGGCGGTGGTGGTGCTGGACGCCACCCCGTTCGAGGTGGGTCTGCTGACCGCCGCCGAGACCGCCGCCTTCCTGCTCGTCGGCCTGCCGGCCGGAGCCTGGCTGGACCGGATGCGCAAGCTGCCGGTGCTGATCCGGGCCGACGTCGTGCGCTGCCTGGCGGTGGGGTCGATCCCGCCCGCCGCGGCGCTCGGGGTGCTGACCATGCCGCAGCTATACCTGGTCGCGCTGGTCACCGGGGTCGCGACGGTGTTCTTCGACGTCGCCCACCAGTCCTTCCTGCCCGCCGTCCTGCCGCGCGAGCAACTGGTCGGCGGCAACGGGGCGCTGGAGACGGTCCGCTCCTCGGCGCAGATCGCCGGGCCCGGCCTAGGCGGCGGGCTGGTCCAGCTGCTCGGCGCGCCGCTCGCCATCGTGGCCGACGCCTGCGGCTACCTGGCCTCCGCGCTGCTGCTCGCCCGGATCAGGGTCGAGGAGCCGCGGCCGGAACCGGCACCCGGCCGCTCGCTGCGCGCCGAGGTGGGGGAGGGCGTCCGGTTCGTGCTCGGGCACCCGCTGCTGCGGGCGATCGCGACCGCCACCGCCGTGTCCAACCTGTTCGCCGCCGTCCTGATGGCCGTGCAGACGGTCTTCTGGGTACGGGTGCTCGACCTGTCGCCGGGAGCCATCGGCGTGCTGCTGTCGACCTCCGCCGTCGGCGGGCTGGCCGGCGCGCTGTGCGCGGGCCACCTGGCGCGGTGGGTCGGGCAGGCCCGGCTGATCTGGCTGTCCACGGTGGTGACGGCGCCGTTCGCGGTGCTGTGGCCGCTGTCCGGCGGCGGCGCGGCCGTGGTGCTGTTCGGCCTCGCCTCCGGGGTGGTGCTGTTCGGCGCGGTCGCCTACAACGTCGCCCAGGTCAGCTTCCGGCAGAGCGTCTGCCCGCCCGAACTGCTCGGCCGGATGAACGCCACCATGCGCTTCCTGGTCTGGGGCACGCTGCCGATCGGCGCGCTGGGCGGCGGGATCGTCGCCGACGCGGCCGGGCCGCGTGCCGCGCTGTGGCTCTGCGCGGTCGGGTTCCTGCTGGTGCCCGTGCCGCTGCTGCTGTCGCCGCTGCGGCGGATGCGCGAGCTGCCGGGCGCCGGCGCGCCGGGTGCCGAGGGGGCGCCCGGCGAGGCGACCGCCCCCGCCGGGGAGACCGCCGCCGTGGACGAGGCCCCCGGGGAAACCGCCACCGCCCGGGAGAACGCCGCCGTGAACGACGCCACCGGGGCGACCGCTGCCGCCGGGCCCGCCGTCGAGCAGATCGCCGCGAGCCCCACCACCCACTGACCCACCCCTGACCTGCCGAGCCGCGACCGGAAACCGGAGACCGTTCCCGTGCACGCCAGCATCACCTCCGCCTACCTCACCCGGTACCGCTCCGCCGCCGCCCGATCCCCGGTGGAGCTGCTCCCGCTGACCGGAGCCCAGCGGCGGTTCCTGATCACCCGCCGACTCGCGCCGCTCCGCCGCTCCGACGTCGTCCCGCTGTTCTTCGCCTACCCGCGTGGCACCCTCGACCAGGACCGCCTGGCCCGCGCCGCCACCGCGGTCGCCGCCCGTCACCCCGCGCTGTGCGGCGGCTTCGCGGCCGTGCGCGGCACACCCGTCCTGCGGGTCGGCGGCCCCTCCGCCGAGGCCGCCCGGGTCGCCGTCGCCCCCGGCGGCACGGCCCGCGAGGCGCTGCGCGAAGCCCTGCTGGACTGGCCCGCCGACGGGCCCGCGCTGCGCCTGCTGTTCGCCCACGAGCCTGACGGCGAGGAGGAGTTGCTGGCCCTCGCGCTGGACCACGCGGCCTGCGACGAGCAGTCCCTCGGGGTGCTCACCGCCGAACTCAGCCGGGCGTACGAGACGGACGAACCGGCGGCGGCCGGGCCCGATCCGCAGGCCCTGGCCGACTACCGCCAGGCCGTGGAGCTCCAACTGGCCACCGAGGACGCCGCCGGCGGGCCCGCCGCGCAGGCCCACTGGGGCCGCCGGCTGGGCGGACTGACCGGGGCGGGCGGCGGCGCGGCAGCGTCCACCGGGATGCTCACCGAGCGGCTGCCCGCCGCCGAGGGCGCCGCGCGCAGCGGCGTCTTCCCGGCCCTGCTGGACGCCGTCGGCGTCGCCGCGCACCGGCTGCACCGGGCGCACCGGACCTACCCGGGGGATGGAGCGCTCGCGCTCGGCTACCCGTGGGGCGGCCGGCCGGCCGGCGCGCCCGCCGCGCTCGGCTGCTTCCTCAACACCCTGGTGCACCCGGCCGGTCCGACCGCCACGAGCGACCCGGACGCCCTCGCCGACGCCTGGTGGGACGACCTCGACCACGCCGGGACCCCGTTCGACGAGGTGGTCCGCGCCGCCCGTACCGCCGGGGCGCCGTGGTCGGGAGCCCTGGACGCCATGCTCACCCTGGAGGACCTGCACCGCCGCCCGCCGCTGGTGCTCGGCGGCACGCCCGGCCGGGAAACCCACCTGGCCGGACGCCCGCTCGCCGCACCGCTCGCCGTCTCCGCCTCGCACGGCGACGACCTGCTGATCCGACTCGCCTGGGACAGCGACCGCTTCCCCGAGGCGGACGCCCACGTCGCCTTCGACGACCTGCTCGCCGTGCTGCGGCAGCACCTGCGGGCCCGGCCGCTCCTGCACACCCACGCCTGAGCCGCCACGCCCGAGCACCCGCACCCGAGCACCCGCACCCGAACGCGCGTGCCCCGAGAGGGCTTCGCGCCTCCCGTACCCCGGGCCCCCACCCGCCCGACCTCCCGCGCCCACCCCGCGGGCCCGAACTCCCACACCGGATCCGCCTCGCCGGATCCACCGCGCCCGGACGCGCGTGCCCCGACGGGCACGGGTGCCCGGCCGCCCCGCCCCGCGGCGCACCGACACCCCGGTGCGCCCCGGGCCACCCGGCCGCAGCGGGACCACCCCACACCCGCTCCCGGCCACCGCAGTGCCGACAAAGCCCACCACACAAGGGAACCGCCCATGTTCGCACTCTCTCCGTCGCAGGAGATCGTCTGGCTGCACGAGCAGATGCTGCCGGGAAGCCGCGCCTACAACTTCACCGCCGTCCTCGACCTGTGGGGCACCCTCGACCGGGACGCGCTGCACGCCGGTCTGGGCGCCGTCCTGGACCACCACCCGGGCCTGCGCCTGGAGTTGGTGCCCACGCCGGAGGGGCTGCCCGGCCAGCGGGTCGCCGAAGGGTGCCGCCCGGAACTGCGCCACAGCGACTTCACCGCCGAGGAGGACCCGGAGGCGGCCTTCCGCCGGCTGCTGGCCGCCGAGGCCGAGGAGCCGGTCGACACCGAGCGGGCGCCGGTGCTGCGCTGGCACCTGGTCCGGCTCGCCGAGGACCACCACCGGCTGATCCACGTCGAGCACCACCTCGTCCACGACGGCCACTCCTTCGCGATCCTGCTGCGCGACCTGTTCACCGTCTACCGCGCCCGCGTCCTCGGCGAGCCCTACGAGCTGCCCGCCGCGCCCTCGTACGAGGACCACGCGCGGACCGCCGCCGACGTCTCCCGCGAGCGCGCCCTCGACTTCTGGACCAGCGAGCTGACCGACGCGCCGCGCGAGGTCACCCTGCCCGGCCTGGCCCGGCCGGGCGTCGAGCGCCGCCACCGCGGCGGCCAGCTGCGCCAGGCGATCGGCGCCGACCTGGCCGAGCGGCTGCGCGAGCGCAGCACGGCGGACGGCCACACCCCGTTCAGCACCCTGCTCGCGCTGCTCGCCGAACTGCTGCGCCGGCACAGCGGCCACCGCGAGATGGTGATCGGCACGGCCGTCGGCAACCGCCCGGAGGGCTTCGAGGGCACCGTCGGCATGTTCGTGAACACCGTGCCGCTGCGCCTGCGGCTCGACCTCGCCGCGTCCGGCACCGACGCCGTCGACGAGGCGACCGACGTCCTGATGCGCGCGCTGCCCTACCAGGACCTTCCGGTGCAGGAGCTGACCCGCCGTCTGGGCCTGCACACCAGCGGCGCCGACAACCCGCTGTGGAACGTGATGTTCAGCGCGCACGACGCCGCGCTCCCGGACGTTCAGGCGCCCGGGCTGGAGGTCTCGCTGTACGAGGGCTTCAACACCGGCACCACCCGCTTCGACCTCGACCTGGTGCTGCTGCCGGACGACCGCCGGGTGGTCGGCGAGAAGCACGGCGCCGCCGGGATGACCCTGGTCTGGGACTACGACGCGGACCTGTTCCGCGAGTCCGAGGCCGTGCTGCTCTCCGAGCGGCTGCTGGAGCTGCTGCGCTGCTACCTCGACCGTCCGCAGGCGCCGATCGCCGAGCTGGCCCCCGCGTCCGAGGCCGCGCCCGAAGCCGTGTCCGAGGCCGAGGCCGGGTCCGACGCCACGCCGGCCGGAGCCGCGCGGACGGACACCGCGTGGGCGGGCGCCGCGCCCGCCGGCGCACCGGCCCTGCTCGACCCGGCCGCCGCCCACGACCCGACCGCACTCGCCCTGCTGGCCGGCAGCGAACGGATCAGCTACGGCGAACTCGACCGCCGCGTCACCGAGTTGGTCGAGCGACTGCGCGCCGCCGGGGTCATGCCCGGCCAGCCGGTGGCCACCGTCCTGCCACGCGGCACCGACAGCGTGGTCGCCCTGCTCGCCTGCCTGCGCCTCGGCGCCGTCCACGCGCCGCTGTCCACCGAGGACCCGGCGGCCCGGCTCGGGCTGCTGCTGGAGCGGCTGAGCCCGGCGCTCGTCCTGGCCACCCGGCAGAGCGCCCTCGCGCTGCCCGCCGAGGGCGTCACCCCGGCACTGCTGGACGGCCCGGCCTTCCCGAAGGCCGAGCCCGCCGCCGTCCTGGACGGCGCCGCGTACCTGATCCACACCTCCGGCTCCACCGGCGTGCCCAAGCCCGTGCAGGTCGGCCGCGAGGCGCTCGCCGGGTACGTCGCCGCGATCGCCGCCCGCTACGAACTCACCCCCGCCGACCGCGTGCTGCTGTTCGCCCGGCCGTCCTTCGACGTGGCGCTGGAGGAGGTGCTGCCCGCCCTCGCCGTCGGCGCCGCCCTGGTCGTGCCGCAGCGCGAGGTGCCCACCGGGCCCGAGCTGGTGGCCGTCCTGGCCGCCCGCGGCGTCACCGTCGCCAACCTGCCGACCAGCTACCTGCTGGCCGTCCGCGAGGACCTGCGCGAGGCGCTGCGCGACGGCCGCTGGACGCCCCGGCTGCTCGTCCTCGGCGGCGAGCGCCTGCCCGCACGGGCGCTCACCGACCTCGCCGGGGCCACCACCGTGCTGAACGCCTACGGCGTCACCGAGGCCACCGTCACCTCCACCGTCCACGAGGTGACCGCCGCCGACGTCGCCGCGGACGGCGAGATCCCGCTCGGCACCGAGCTGGACGGCGTACGGATGCACGTCCTGGACGACACGCTGCGCCCGCTCCCGGCCGGCTGCGTCGGCGAACTCGTGGTCGGCGGGGCGATGGTGGCCGACGGCTACCCCGGGCTGCCGGAACCGACCGCCGCCCGCTTCGTCACCGTCCCCGCGCTCGACGGCGCCCGGGTCTACCGCACCGGCGACCGCGGCTACCGCGACCTGGAGGGCCGGCTCCGCTTCCTCGGCCGCGCCGACAACCAGGTCAAGCTGCGCGGCCACCGGATCGAGCTGGAGGAGATCGAGGCCGCCGCCTCGGCCGAACTCGGCGGCCGGTCCTGCGCCGTGGTGCTGCACACCGACCCGCAGAACGGCCCCCGCCTGATCGGCTTCCTGGAGGGCGCCGAGCGCCCCGACCAGGCCGCCCTGCACGACGCGCTCGCCCGCCGGCTGCCCGGCGGACTCGTCCCGGCGACCTGGACCGCCGTCGCGGCGATGCCCACCCTGCCCGGCGGCAAGCCCGACCGCGCCGCCCTCGCCCGGCTCGCCGACGAGAGCGCCGACCAGGCCGCCGAGGCTCCCGCCGCGCCGAGCACCTTCGCCGACCCCGGCCAGGAGCTGATCGCCGCCGCCTGGCGCGCCGTGCTCGGCCACGACCGCTTCACCGCGGACTCGCACTTCTTCGAGGTCGGCGGCCACTCGCTGCTCGCCGCCGAGCTCGCCGCCCAGCTGGAACCGCACCTCGGCAGCCGCCCGCCGCTGCGCACCCTGTTCCGCCACGCCGTCCTGGCCGACCAGGCCCGCGTCCTCACCGGAGGAGAGAAGTGACCGCCCCCTCCGCCGTCCTGGAGGACGGCCACCGCGAGATCGTCGAGGCCTTCGAGAGCTTCGTGCGCCGCGAACTCGTCCCGCTGGCCGCCGAGTTGCCGGAGACCGCCGACCAGGTGCCCGGCGACCTGCGCACCTACGTCCGCAAGCGCTCCGCCGCGCTCGGCTTCTACGCGGGCGACTACCCCGAGGAACTCGGCGGCTCCGGCATGCCCTTCACCGCCGTCGTCCTGCTGCACCACGCCGCCGGGCGCAGCGGCTGCGTCCTCGCACCGTACGCCCTGGCCGGCTCGGACGGCCCCAGCCCGCTGCTGCGCAACGGCACCCCCGAGCAGGTCGAGCGCCACCTGATCCCGCTGGTGCGCGGCGAGCAGACCCGCTGCCTCGCCCTCACCGAGCCGCACGCCGGCTCCGACGCCTTCCGGCTCACCACCACCGCGGTGCGCGAGGGCGACCGGTGGGTGCTGAACGGCCGCAAGACCTTCGTCAGCAACGCCGAGCACGCCGGGATCGCGCTGGTCGTCGCCGCCACCGACTTCGGCGACGGCGCCGGCCCCACCGGCGGCTCCACCGCCTTCGTGCTGCCGATGGACCAGCCCGGACTGCGCATCGGCCAGCGCTACGAGGGCATGTCCGGAGAGCCGCTGTTCGAGCTGCTGCTCGACCGGGTCACCGTCGGCCCGGAGGCCGTGATCGGCGGCGAGGAGGGTGTCGGCGCGGCCACCGCCCTCGCCATCGACAGCCTCTCCCGCGGCCGCCTGGTGGTCGCCGCGATGTGCAACGGCATCGCCGAGTACGCGCTGCGCGTCGGCGTCGAGTACGCCAAGGACCGGCGCGCCTTCGGCCGGGTGATCGGCGAGTACCAGCACGTCCAGGAGCACCTGGTGTCCACCCGGGCCGAGGTCGAGGCCTCCAAGCTGCTCACCCTCGCCTGCGCCCGGCTGGTCGACGAGGGCACCGAGTCGCCCGAGAACGCCGCGCTCGCCAAGCTCACCGCCTCCGAGACCGCCGTGCGCGCGGTGGACCGCTCGCTCCAGGTGCACGGCGCCACCGGCTGGGTGCGCGGCCACCCGCTGGAGTTCCTGTACCGCTACGTGCGGATGACCACGATCATCGAGGGCACCTCCGAGGTGCAGAAGGTGATCATCGCCCGTTCCATGGGCCTGAACTGACGGCTCGTCATGACTTTGGAGACCACGATGGATTCCCCGAGCATCGGATACGGCCGTCCGCACCAGGACGGCGCGGTCCTCGACCTGTTCACCACCTGGGCGCACCGCACCCCGGGCGCCCCGGCCCTGATCGACGGCGAACGGACCTACAGCTACGCCGAACTCGACCACCTCGCCGACAGAACCGCCGAGGCCCTGCGCGACAGGGTCGGCCCCGGTGACCTCCTCGGCGTCTGCCTCGGCCACTCGGTGGACCTGGTGGCCGTCACCCTGGCCGCCGCCAAGCTCGGCGCCGTCCACCTGCCGCTCGGCCCGCGCCCCGGCGAGCACCGGCTGCGGGCCGTCGCCGAGCAGCTGCGCCCGGCCTGCCTGATCGGCGAGCCGGACCTGCTGCCGCCCGGCGGCGACCGGCTGCCGCTGGACCTGCCCACCGGCGGCGTGGTGGCCGCCCTGGCCCCCGGCGAGCAGGTACGCGTCCCCGCCGGCACCCACTACGCGGTGCTCACCTCCGGCTCCACCGGCACCCCGAAGGCCGTCGCTGTCACCGAGCCCGCGCTCGGCGCGCTGCTGCACTGGTACCGCGAACTGACCGGCCTCGGCCCCGGCGAGCGGCACAGCCTGCTCATCGGCGTCGCCTTCGACCCGCACGTGATGGAGCTGTGGGCCGGCCTCACCTCCGGCGCCGCCCTGGTCGTCGCCCCCGAGGCCGTCCGCTGGGATTCCGGCGCGCTCACCGACTGGTGGTGCGAGGCCGGCATCACCGTGGCCGTGCTGCCCACCCCGCTGGCCGAACCCGTCCTGGGCCGGCCCTGGCCCGCCGGCTCGGCGCTGCGCCACCTCACCATCGGCGGCGACCGGCTGCGCCGCGCCCCCGGGCCGGACGTCACCGCGGCCGTGCACAACGCCTACGGCCCCGCCGAGGCCACCGTCACCACCACCGTGCACACCATGGCCCCCGGCGTCGACCACGGCGCCGGCGCCCCGCCGATCGGGCTGCCGATCCCGGGCGCGGTCGTGCTGGTCACCGACGAGGACGGCCGGCCGGTGCCGCGCGGCGTCGCCGGAGAGCTGCGGATCGGCGGCCGGGGCCTGGCCGCCGGGTACCTCGACCCGGAGCTGACCGCCCGCCGCTTCGTCGGCGCGCCCGAGGGCGTGGACGGCACCGACCGGGTCTACCGCACCGGCGACCGGGTCGTCATGCGCCCCGACGAGGTGCTGGAGTTCCACGGCCGCCTGGACGACCAGGTCAAGGTCAGCGGCGTGCGGATCGAACCCGCCGAGGTCGAGGCCGCGTTCGAGCGCGACCCGCGGGTGCGCCGGGCGGTGGTCGCCGCCCAACAGGCGCCCACCGGCGTCCGGCTGCTCGCCTTCGTCCAGCCCGAGGACGGCGCGCCCGGCGCGGACGGCGGTGCCGACCCCGGGCGGCTGCTCGACGCCGTCCGGCCCTGGCTGCCCGAGCAGGCCGTCCCGTCGGCCGTCCGGCTGGTGGAGCGCTACCCGCTGGACGCCAACGGCAAGGTCGACCGCCATGCGCTGCTGGCCGCCGAACAGCCGGAGCCGGTCGGCGAGGAGGGCGACACCCCCGTCGAGCGCACCGTGCTCAAGCTCTGCCGCGAGCTGATCGGCCGCGCCGACCTCGGGCCCGCCGACAACTTCCTGGCCTCGGGCGGCAACTCGCTCGCGGCCGCACGACTGCTGGAGTCGCTGGAGAGCGAGTACGGGATCCGGCTGCGCGCGCCCCTGGTGCTGCGCCAGCCGGACCTGCGGGCCGTCGCCCGACTGGTCGAGGAACGGGTGGCCGCCTCGGCCGCGACCGCCTGAGCCCCGACCGACTCCGCCCGCACCTCCTCACTGGGGCGCCCCGGCCCTGCCGCCGGGGCGCCCGGAAGGGAACCACCATGACCACCGCGACCCTGCCCGCGCTGATCGCCCGGCAGGCCGAACGGCAGCCCGACGCGCTCGCCGTGACCGACGGCTCCACCATCCTCACCTACCGCGAACTCGTCGACGCCGCAGCGCAGTTGTCCGCCGTGCTGACCGCCCGGGGGATCGGCCCCGGCAGCGCCGTCGGCCTGCTCTGCGCCCGCTCCACCCGCCTGGTCGTCGCCCAGCTCGCGATCTGGCGCACCGGCGCCCACGTCCTGCCGCTCGACCCCGCCTACCCGCGCCCGCGCATCGCCGAGATGACCTCCGACGCCGGTGTGCGGCTCGTCCTCGGCGACAAGGCCCTGCTCGCCGAAGCCGGGCTCACCGAGGAGCAGACCCTCGTCCTGACCGACCACGGCACCGACACCACCGGGCCGGTGACGCCCGACGCCGCCGACCCGGCCGCGCCCGCCCTGGTGTTCTACACCTCCGGCTCCACCGGCCGCGCCAAGGGCGTGCTCGTCCCGCACGGCGCCGTCGCCGACCTGGTCACCGCCCCGGACGCCATCGCCCTCGGCCCGCGCGACCGCGTGCTCTTCCACTCCGCCGTCACCTTCGACGCCTCCACCTTCGAACTGTGGGCCCCGCTGGCCCGCGGCGCCGCCGTCGCCGTCTCCCCGGCCGACCGGCCCACCGCCGAGGAACTCGGCCGCGACGTCGAGCGGTTCGGCGTCACCACCCTGCTGCTCACCAGCGCGCTCTTCCACCACCTGGCCGCCCGGCAGTCCCGGATCTTCGGCGTGCTGCGCACCGTGGCTGTCGGCGGCGAGGTGCTGTCGCCCGAGCACGCGGGCGCCGTGCTGCGCGCCTTCCCGTGGCTCGAACTGGTCAACGTCTACGGGCCCACCGAGGCGACCACCTTCACCACCCTGCACCGGGTCACCCGGGCCGACTGCGCCGGCGCCATCCCGATCGGCCGGACGTTCGGCGGGGCCCGCGCCCTGGTCCTGGACGAGCAGCTCGCCCCGGTGCCGCCTGGCACCGTCGGCGAACTGTGGATCGCCGGGGACCGCCTCGCCCAGGGCTACCTGAACCGCCCCGAGCTGACCGCCGAGCGCTTCCGCGAGCTGCCCGGCGTCGGACGCGCCTACCGGAGCGGCGACCTCGCCCGCCGACTCCCCGACGGCACCCTGGAGTTCCACGGCCGGACGGACGAGCAGGTCAAGCTGCGCGGCTTCCGGATCGAACCGGGCGAGGTCGAACACGCACTGCTGCAGCTCCCCGAGGTCGCCGAGGCGGCGGTCGTCGTCCGCCGGGCCGGGCAGACCGACGCCGCCCTCACCGCCTGCCTCGTCCTCACCGAGGGCGCCGGCCAGGCCGTCGACACGCTGCGCGCCCGGCTCGCCGAGCGGCTGCCCGCCCACCTGGTGCCCACCGCGTGGACCGTGCTCGACGCCCTGCCGCTGACCGGCACCGGCAAGGTGGACCGGCGGGCGCTGGCCGCCGACGAACCGGCCGGGCAGCGCCCCTCCGGGGCCGGCGCGCTCACCCCGATCCAGCAGGTCGTCGCCGAGGCCTGGAGCCGCGGCCTGGAACGCCCGATCACCGACCCGGCCGCCGACTTCCTCGCCGAGGGCGGCCACTCGCTGCTCGCCATGTGGGTCGTGGACGACCTGCGCGAGGACCTCGGGGTCGAGCTGTCGCTCGCCGACTTCCTCGGCCACCCGACCGTCGCCGGACAGGCGGAACTGCTCGAACGAGCGCTGCGCCAAGCCGACGGGCCGGACGGCGCCGGGGATCCGGCGGCCCCCGAGGGCCCGGCCGGCTCGGACGACACCCCGGGAGCGGGCCGATGAGCGCCGTGGACCAGGCCGACCTGCTGCGCCGCGCCCGCAGCCGGCGCAGCGCCACCGCCACCCCGCCGCAGGGCCCGGCCGTGCCCGACGACGGGCCGGCCCCGCTCTCGCACGCCCAGCAGCGCATGTGGCTGATGGACC
The DNA here is from genome assembly GCF_044541955.1 of Kitasatospora sp. NPDC085464. Lineage (NCBI taxonomy): Bacteria > Bacillati > Actinomycetota > Actinomycetes > Kitasatosporales > Streptomycetaceae > Kitasatospora > Kitasatospora sp. NPDC085464. Next base: position 8,220 of record NZ_JBITTM010000084.1, on the reverse strand, counting down.
ACCTCGGCCAGGGCGGCGCCCTCTACAACGTCCCGATCGCCGCCCGGCTGCGCGGCCCGCTCGACCGGGCCGCTCTCGCCGCCGCGATCACCGGGCTGACCGAGCGGCACGCCGTCCTGCGCACCCGCTACCCGCGCCGGGGCGAACAGCCGTACCAGCAGGTCGACCCGGTGGTGCCGGTGCCGCTGCCGGTCGTGGACGCGGGGACGGACGCCGCCGCCTCGGACCGGCTCGCCGCCGAGGCCGCCAGGCCCTTCGACCTCGCGGCCGGCCCGGTGCTGCGCGCCCTGCTGCTGCGGCACGCGCCGGAGGACCACACGCTGGTGCTGACGATCCATCACATCGCTGTCGACGCCGGATCGTTGCCCGTGCTGGCCGCCGACCTGGCCGCGCTCTACGCCGCCGCACGCGACGGCGCGGCTCCCGAACTGCCGCCCCCCGGACCGTCGTACGCCGAGTACGCCCGCCAGGAGCGCGCCCGGGACGCCGAACTCACCGCCGCCGCCGACACCCTCGCCGCCCGGCTGGCCGGAGCCCGTCCGCCGGCGCTGCTGCGGCCCGTCCCGCCCGGGGCCCGCGAGCGCCGAGCCGTGCTGCACGCCGCCCCGCTGGACCCCGCCGTCCTGGACGGCCTGCGTAGCCTCGGCGCCCGGCACGGGGCCACGCTGTTCACCGTCGTCCTGGCCGCCGCGTTCGCCGCCCTGCGGGCCGCCACGGGGCAGGGCAACGACCTCGTCCTCGGGTGCGCCAGCGGCCACCGGGCCAGGCCCGACCTGCGGCACACCGTCGGCCTCGCGGTCAACACCCTTGCCGTACGGGTCGATCCGGCCGGGCGCCCGTCGTTCGCGGACCCGTCGTTCGCGGACCCGACGTTCGCGGAGCTGCTGACGGCGGTGCGCGGCGAACTGCTCGACGCCCAGCGGCACCACGACGTGCCCTTCGACCTCGTGGTCGAGCGGCTCGGCGCGGCCGCCCGGGGCGCGGACGGCACCCCGCTGCTGTCGGTCAGCTGCGACCTCGTCCAGCCCGTCGCCCCGCTGACACTCCCGGGCCTGGAATCCGAGAGCGTCGAACTCGACCTGGGGCTGGCCAAGTTCGGCCTGGCATTGCTCGTGGAGGACGGCCCGGCGCCGCGCTGCCTGGTGCAGCACGACCGGGACGCGCTGGACGCGACCACCGCCGGACGGCTGCTCGACGCCTTCGCCGCACTGCTCGGGGCCGTGGCCCAGGAGGCGGACCGGCCCCTGTCCGAGCTGCCCGGCAGCCTGCTGGTCGCCGCCGAACACCCGGTGGTGGCAGGCCTGCTGGCCGATCCCGGGGTGGTCGAGGCGGCCGTGGTCGAGAGCGCGGACGGCCCGTCAGTCGCCTACGCGGTGGTCCGCGGACCGGTCGCCCCGAACGGCGCCCAGCTGCGGGCGGCCCTGCGCCGACACCTCCCGGCCGCCGAACTCCCGCTCGCGGTCACGCTGCTGGACCGGATCCCCCGGCACCCCGACGGCACCCCCGACCGCGGCCGGCTCCCCGGCGCGACCGGGGACCGCCGGACGGGCGAGGGCCGGGCCGGGGAGGGTGCGGCCGCGGACGGCCCGATCGACACCGTCCGTACGGCCTTCGGCGAACTGCTCGGCACCACCCCGCCCGCCGACGGCGACTTCTTCGCCCTCGGCGGCCACTCCCTGGTCGCCGTCCAGCTCGCCGAACGCCTGCGCGCCCGCACCGGGCTGCCGCTCACCGGCCTCGACATCCTGGAGCAGCGCACCCCGCGCGCCCTCGCCGCCGTACTGGCCGCCCGGGAGGACGAGCGCCGCGCCGCCCAGGCCAGGACCGGCACCCGCCCGCGCACCCGCCCCCGCACCGGCACCGTCCTGCTCACCGGCGCGACCGGCGGGGTCGGTGCGGCCGTCCTGCAGGAGCTGATCGCCCAGGGCAGGCCGGTGCGCGTCCTGGTCCGGCCCGAGTCCGCGCACCTGCCCGCGCTGAACGGCGCCGAGGTGGCGGAGGGCGACCTCGCCGACGCGGACAGCCTGCGGAACGCCGTCGAGGGCGTGGACGCCGTGATCCACTCCGCGTGCACCTTCACCGACCACGCCACCGACCTCGCCGCGATGCGCGCCCTGGTGGACGGCTGGCGGGGCGGCCCGTTCGTCTTCGTCAGCAGCATCGACGCGTACGGCCGCCCCGAGGGCACCGAGGTCCCCGAGGGCGCTCCGAGCGGTACGGCGGTCACCCCGTACGGGCAGGCCAAGCTGGACTGCGAGCGCATCCTGTTCGACACCGCCGCCACCGGCCGCGGACCGGTCACCGCCGTGCGCGCCCCGATCGTCTGGGGCCCGCACCACCGCCTGCGCGACCAACTCCGCTGGGGCTCCACCGGCGAGCTCTACCAGGCCGCCCTGGCCGGCCGGCCCATCCGCCTGCCGGAGGACGAGGGCTGGTACGGCGCCTCCTGGGTGCACGCCGCGGCCCTGGCCCGCGCGCTCGCCGCCTGCGCCGTCCCGGAGCACCCGGCGGCCGGGCGGGTCGTCAACGCGGTGAGCGGGCACGTCTCCTGGGCGGACTTCACGGCCGAACTGGTGCGCCTGCTCGGCTCCGCCAGCCCGCTCACCGTCGGCCCCGACGCCGACGCGGAGCTGCGCCGCCCCTGGCGCTACCGAGCCGGGACCCTGGCCGGAGCGCTCACGCCCGAGCCGGGCGAGGACTGGCGGAGCGTGCTGGCGGCCATGGTCGGCTGACGGCCGAGCAGGCTCCGGACGGAGGGGTCCCCGGGCAGCGGACCCCTCCGCCCGGCCACGGCAGCCGTCGGAGTCGCCGAAGTCGCCCATGCTGCCGAGGCCGCCGAAGTCGGCGAAGCCGCTGCTATTCCAGCAGCCACTCGACACCCTCCTGCGGTACCCACGGGAACGGCACCTCGGGCCACCGGGCCGCCGCCCACGCGTCGAGGTCGACCGCGAGGACGGCGGCCACGAACTCCGCGGGCGGCCGGTAGCCGTGGGCGGTGACGTAGTGGGTGATCAGGAACGGCGCCGCGTAGGCGGTCGACGGCGCACCCGGGATCCGCAGTTCGCCGTTGCCCTCCGGCCCCTCGTCCGGGCAGAGGTCGCACTCGTGGACCCCGAGGCAGACGTTCATCCACTGCACCCGCTGGACGGCCGCCAGCTTCTCCACGAACCCGGCGGGTACGTCCCCGGTCGGGTACGGCTCGCCCTGCTGCAGCCAGCCGACGTTCAAGCGGGTGTACGCGGGCCGGTACCAGAGCGCGTAGAACCCGGACTGCGGGTCCGTGAACGAGTCGTCGGCACTGTAGGTGTACTCGGTCAGATCTTCGTAGAACACCGACGAATCATGCCCGATCGGCCCCGCTCACCCGATGGTCACCACCCTGGCCCACTCCGGCGGGGCCTCCGGCCGGTAGTCCGGGTCGGACTCGTCGTAGCTGCTGGGGCGAGGGAAGAGGCCGACGACGGTACGGCAGGGCGGGGCGGTGGACGGCCACGGGGTCTGACCGTCGGTCAGCACCACCACGACGTCCGGCCGGGGAGTCGAGCCCAGGGCCGCGCGGAAGCCGGTGCGCAGGTCCGTGCCACCGCCGCCGATCAGCGGGATGCCCGCCGACCGGCACACCGAGTGCACGGCCTGGGGAGCCGCGTCGCACGGCACCACCGTGACCTGGTCACGGCGGCCGCCGACCGCCCGCGCGATCGCCGCGACCTCCAGCAGCGCGCTGCCCAGCTCGTCGTCCGAGACCGACCCGGAGGTGTCGATCACCACCGCCACCCGGGGCGGCCGCCGCCGCAGGCTCGGCAGCACCACGCCCGGCACCCCGGCCGAACGGCGGGCGGGGCGGCCGTAGCTGTAGTCCTCGCCGGCGCCCGGACCGGAGACCGCCGAGCGCATCGTCGCCCCCAGCAACTGCCGCCACGGCTGCGGTGGGTGGAACGCCTCCTCGGCCCAGCGCCGCCAGCCCGCCGGGGCGTGCCCGGGGCGGCCCCGGATCCCCTCGGCGACCCGGAAGCGGACGGCGTCGCGCTCCTGCGCGCTCAAACCGTGGGCACCGTCGGGGCCCAACTCCCAGGGGCGGTCGGTGCCGTCGGCGCCGCTGCCGCAGTCCAGCCAGGCCGCGTCCAGGTCGCGCGGGTGGAACCGGTAGGCGCGCAGGTACTCCTCCATCAGGAGGCCCTCCGGCAGCAGCAGGCGTGCCGGCCGCAGCGCCCCGGCCGGCTCGACCAGACCGTCCCCGTACACGTCGTCGTTGATCTCGCAGTCGGCGGCGATGTTCGTGCGCAGCTGCGCCGCCGGGCCCTTCAGGCCGAGCTCGCGGGCGATCCGGTCGCTGCGCCCGTGGTGGTCCCGCAGCAGGTGGGAGACCTCGTGCACCCAGACGCCGGCCAGTTCCTCCACCGGCGTGCGGTCGACGAAGACCGGCGAGGCGTAGCAGCGCCAGTACTTGTCCACGGCCATCGTCGGCACCTCCCGCGACTCCACCAGGTGCAGCGCGAACAGGGCCGTCGACAGGTACGGCCGGGCGCGGGCGGCCTGCAGCCGGGCGGCGTACAGCTTCTCGACGTCCAGCCTCTCGGCGTCCAGCCTCTCGGCGTCCAGCCTCTCGGCGTCCAGCCTCTCGGCGTACGGCTTCGCGGCGTACGGCTTCGCGGTGACCGGCCTCCTGGGGTGCGGAGGTCCGGGACGGGGCTTCCCGGCGCCCGACGTACCAGTGCCCGGCAGAGCCATGCCCGGCTTCCCGGCGCCCGCCTTGTCCGCGTCCGGCGCGGCAGCCGTACTCATCGGCCCGCCTTCTCCGCCACCCGGGCGGCGGCGCGGTCGGCCCGGCGGGAGAGCGCCAGCGCCGGGGCCAGCCGCTCGATCGCCTCCGGCACGTCCCAGTCCTCCCGCCGCAGCGAGGCGAGCGTGGTGGCCGGGACGACCACCAGGTCCGGCGCGCCGGTCTCCAGCGCCCGGGCCAGCAGCGCCCAGGCCGAGTCCCAGCGCTGACGGTCCGGCCGGTTGCGCACCGCCGCGACCACGCCGTCCAGCACCGCCTGGCGCAGGTCCCCGCGCTCGGGCAGTTCCGCGCCCGCCGGGTCGGCGAGCAGGTCCTCCGGGTCGGGCAGGTCCATCCGGTCCATGCTCGCCATCAGCTCCAGCCCCGGGCCGTCGCCGACGGTGCCGCGGACCAGCAGCGACAGCACCTCGCGCTCGGACCCGGCCGCGGTCGCGAAGGCGATCAGCCGCAGCGCCATGTCCCAGCTGCGCGGGGACGGCCAGGCGCCGCCGCGCCGGGTCTCGGTGGTGGGCAGCCGGTGCACCAGCTCCGGGCGGGCGGTCAGCAGCCCGCACACCGCGCGCCGCGCGTGTGCGACGGCCGCCGGAAGTGCCTGCGGGTCGAGCCGGGGCAGGGTGGCCACCGGCCAGACCCCGCCGAGGCCGCGCACCACCACCTCGTGGTCGTGCACCCACTGCAGGTGGACGAAGCGGTTCGCCAGCGGCGGGCTCAGCTCCCAGCCGTCGGCCGCCGAGGCGCGCGGGTTGGCGGCGGCCACGATCCGGACGCCCGGCGGGAGCCGGAGCGTGCCGATGCGGCGCTCCAGGACCACCCGGAGCAGCGCGGCCTGGACGGCGGGCGGCGCGGTGGACAGCTCGTCCAGGAACAGCAGCCCGCGCCCGGCGCGCACCAGCCGCACCGCCCAGTCCGGCGGGGCCATCGGCACGCCCTGGTGTGCCGGGTCGTCGCCGACGACGGGCAGCCCGGAGAAGTCGGAGGGCTCGTGGACGCTGGCGATCACCGTGGTCAGCGGCAGTTCCAGCGCCTCGGCGAGCTGGTTGATCGCGGCGGTCTTGCCGATGCCGGGCTCGCCCCAGAGCAGCACGGGCAGGTCGGCGGCCACGGCCAGGGTGAGGGCTTCCAGCTGGGTGTCGGCGCGCGGTTCGGTGGCGGTGTCGTCGAGCAGGTCGAGCAGCCGGCGGGCGACGTCGAGCCGCGAGGGTTCGCGCTGCGCGGCCTCGGGGCGGTCGGCTTCGCGCTGCGAGGCCTCGGGGGTGGGTGCGGGCACGGTCATGGTCATGGTCACGGGTGATCACCTGAGGGGTCACGTGCGGAACGGTCCCGGCGGGTGCCGGTGCCGGTCCGGGAGTCAGCGGAGGGTGGCGAGGCGCGGGTGGGCGCGGTAGGCGAAGTGGCGCGGCCGCGGCCGGTAGGCGTCGTCGTACGCGGGCGTGCGGTACGTCGGGGAGCGGTGGTCGAGCGGGTAGGTCAGGCCGTCGCGGACCAGGCCCGTCCGGTAGAGGCCGTATGCGATTCGGCGGTGGGCGGCGGCCGCCAGCTCGTCCCGCAGCGGGCCGTCGCGCAGCACCGCCTCCGGGCCGAGCAGGTGCTCGACGACGGCCAGCGCCCCGGCGGTGTCGCCGTGGTCCAACCGTTCGCGGACACCGGCCAGTTCGTGCGGACGGCGGTGCGCCAGGTCGACGGCGACCAGGCAGGGCAGCGGGCGGCCGGACAGGTCGGCCAGCAGCTCCTCGCGGCGCAGTTGGGCCGGATCGTGGTCGAGCGGGGCGAGTGCCCCGTCGACCAGGCCGATCCGGTGCCACTCCCCGCGGCAGTCCACCAGCCGCTCGGGCGCGGGCCCTGCCGACGGGCCCGTCCGGGGCGGCGTCCGGGACGGGTGCCCGGGTACCAACGCGGCCGCCACCAGCGGATGCAGGCGGTCCGGCTCGATCGCGCCCCGGCGGAGCAGATCGAGGTCGGGCGGCACCCAGGTCGCGGCGTCGGGCAGCAGCGGCAGCCCCGAGGTGCCCCCGGTGGCGCCGGTGGTGGACCCGTCCGGCCCGAGGAGCAACCGCCGCCGCCCGAGCCGTACGACCACGGGCAGGTCGGGGCGCCCGTCGGCCCGACGCAGCAGGGCGGCCTCGGCGGCCCACCGGTCGACGGCGTGCCGCTCCCCGGGATCGCCGACGCCCGTGTCAGGACGGCCGGTTGGCGCACCCGACCCGGCCCGTTCGGCCAGCTCCCCGCTGCGCCCGGCGTCCCAGAGGTGCCGGTGCAGGTCGTAGCGGAAACGGCGGCTCGGGCGCGGGTGCGGGTGGAGCGGGAGGCCGTCGCCGCCGGACCCGTCCCAGAGCGCGAGGGCGATCCGCTGGCCGTACTCCGCCCAGGCGGGCGGCGTCCGGACCACCAGGTGCACCGGCCGCTCGCCCGGGTAGCGGGCCAGGGCCATGGTGAGCCCGGGCCGCAGCAGCCCGTCGGGCGCGGATCGCGGCAGGTGCCAGCGCAGCAAGTCCGGTGCGAGGCAGCGGAGATCGGCGCGCACCCGGTCGGCGAGCTCCCGGCCGTGGAGACGCGCGACGTCCCCGAGGCGGAAGTCGACCTCGACGTTGGCGGCTGCGCACGCCCCGGCCCAGTCGCCGGCCAGGCGGCGGGCGGTGGCGGCTTCGATCATGGAGGGCGGCACGGCGTACTCGCGTACGCGCCGCCAGAAGGAGATGCGGGAGTCGTTCCCGTTCGCGGTGGAAGTGAGCATCAGCACTCACTCTTCGCGGACGGGACCCCCATTCTGTGATCAGCGTGAGTGGTCATCGCCGGGGAGCATAGCGCCCCCGGCGGCCCGCCCGCCACAGCATTTCGACGTGCCGCCGCCGGACGGCTCAAGGGCCGGTGGAAGGCCGGTCGAGGCGGGTGGTTCGTGACGGCTTGGGTGTGTTCTGGTGGTGGACGGAGAAGGCGCGGCCCCGGACGGACGGGGCCGGGCGGGGCAGCGCGAGGGCGTGTCGGGCGCGTAGACGCTCGCGCATGGAGCTGAGTGCGGAGGCTATGGTTCGCCGGCCCGGAGTGGCATTGACTGGTGGACACAAGGACGGACGCGAAGGCCGCGGGATCCGGGGCCCGTCCGACCGATCCGACTGGTTTCTACTCCGAGCGAGGGTGATCGTGATGGCTGGTGTGGTGGATCTTTCGACGGATGCCGGTGTCGTGCTGGTGGTCGGTGGTACCGGGAAGACGGGTCGGCGGGTGGCGGACCGGCTGGCTGCGCGTGGGTACGGGGTGCGGGTGGGTTCGCGTTCGGGTGCGGTGCCGTTCGACTGGCATGACGAGGGGACGTGGGAGGCGGCGCTGGAGGGTGTGAGCGCGGCGTACCTGACGTACTACCCGGATCTGGCGTTCCCGGGTGCGGTGGAGGCGGTGGGGGCGTTCTCGCGGCTGGCGGCGGCGCGTGGGGTGGGGCGGCTGGT
>NZ_JBITTM010000083.1:0-29987 GCF_044541955.1 Kitasatospora sp. NPDC085464 | reverse complement strand
CGACCAGCTGCGGGTGGAATTCTCCGGAATCACCGGAAAGGGCGATCCGGGCGATTTCCTGGTGCGGCGCAGCGACGGCACTCCGCTGCTGCGCCGCGCCTTCCGGGGCTGGGGCAACGTGCCGCCCGCCGTCCCGCCGTTCGCCGCACTGCAGGACCGGTTCTGCCTGGCCCCGGCCGTGGTGCTGGCCAAGGGCGGCGCCACCGTCGCCCTGCTCGGCGGCCCGTACTCGGAGCAGGCGAACGTGGGGGCCGCGTTGGCGCAGCGCTCCTGGGAGTTCGTCTCCGGCCGGCTGCTGGTGCTGGACCGCCGCAGCGGCCACGTGCTGCCCTACCTCGCCCCGCTGGAGGCGCGCGGGCCCGCCGCGGCCTGGCTGCGCGGCGCCGGGCTGCCGGAGGGGATGTGGCGCACGGTGGCCTCGCCGATCGGCGGCGAGGTGCTGCTGGTGCGCCCGGAGTGCCTCGGCCCGGTCGTGCCGGTCCGGGCCCGGCTGGCGCCACCCGCGCTGGTCCGGCTGTGTCGCAGTGCGGACGAGGAAGTCCGGCTGGCACCATGGGAGTTCACGACCCAGACCTGGCCGGCCGGATCGGCCGGCCTGCTCGCCGGAGCGCCGACCCACTGCCTGCACCTCCCCGGTGTGGGCGGGGCGGAGGAGGCGGCGGGCCTGATCGATCACGCAATGACCAAGGAGAAGGACGAGTCGTGCCTCGACGTACCCGCTATGCCCTCGGCGCACCGTGCTGGGCTGACTGCATCACTCCCGATCTGAGCGGCAGCCGGGACTTCTACTCGGCGCTGTTCGGCTGGGAGTTCGTCACCGAGTCCCCGGACTACCAACTGGCCGTCCTGGGCGGGGAGATCATCGGCGGCTTCGGCGCCGCACCGGCCGGGATGCCGCCGGGCGCGGTGTGGAACACCTACCTGGCGACCAAGGACGCGGACGACAGCTGCACGCAGGTCGGGCGGCACGGCGGCCGGGTGGTGATGCCGCCGGTGCCGGTCGGCGCGAACGGGCGGCTCTTCCTGGCCGTCGACCCCTCGGGCGTCGCGATCGGCTTCTGGGAGGGCCATCGCGCCGAGGGCGTGGTGCTCGCCGACGAGCCGGGCGCGATCTGCGGCCACGAGCTGCGGGTGCCGCTCGCCGCCACCGCCGAGGCGTTCTACGGCGCGCTCTTCGGCTACCGCCTCACCGGCGACGGGGAGTTCGAGCTGGACGGGGTCGGGCAGGCCCGGGTGGTGGAGAGCGACCAGGGCCGCCCGCAGTGGCTGCCTCACCTCGGCGCCCACGACCCGGCGGACACCGTGCACCGGGCCGTCGAGCTGGGTGCCCGGCTGATCCGCCCGGGGCGCGAGGAGCCGCCGGTGCTGCGGGACCCGTGGGGCGCCGAGTTCGGCGTCGTCGCCGCGCCGGCGGGCGTCGGCGGGGCGTGACGGCAGGGCCCGGCCGGGGGGATCGGGTCCTGCCGTCACGGCGCCTTGCCGTCACGGCGCCTCGGAGTCACGGCGCCTCGGAGTCACAGCACCTCGGAGTCACAGCACCTCGGAGTCACGCGACTTGCCGTCACGGCGCCACGGTGTCACAGCGCCTTGACGGCCGAGGCCAGTTCGGGCCGCCCCTTGATGGCCAGCTTGCGGTAGATCCGGCCCAGGTGGGTGTCCACCGTGCGCTTGCTGAGGCAGAGGCGCTCGGCGACCTCCAGGTTGCTCAGCCCCTGCAGCACCAGTTCGGTGACCCGCCGCTCGCTCGGGGTGAGCCGGACCGGCCCGGCGTCGCGGGTGCCGATGGCGGGGCCGCGGTCCTCCGCGGGGCGCGGTCGGGCGTCGCCGCCGGGGAGGGGATCGGCGGCGATGGTCCGGGCCGCGGCCGGTTCGCCGAGCGCCTGGTAGGCCTGGGCGGCGTGCGAACGCCACGGCACGCAGGCCGGGTTGGCGATCCCGCGGGCGGCCAGCTGGTGCCCACACTCCAGGAACAGCCGCAGCGCCTGCTGGTGGTCACCGCGGTGGGCGGCGAGCAGGCCGCGGGCCTCCAGCACCACCGCGCGCAGCAGCGGGTGGGCCTCGGCCGGCAGGTCGACCGCGGCGAGTTCCGCGCCGTCCACCGGCAGGCCCCGGCGCAGCCGGGTCCGGATCGCCATCGCCCGGGCGGCGCCCGCGAGTTCGTCCGCCCGGACCCGGCCGGCCAGCTCCGCGGCGTGTTCGGCATCGGTCAGGGCGGCGTCCAGCCGGCCCTGGCGGTGGGCGATGTCGGAGCGGGCCAGCAGCGCGAGGGCCAGCTCGCCGCGGTGGTTCCAGCGCTGGGCGGAGCGGACGGCCCGGCCGGCCCAGGCGGCGGCCTCGTCCAGCCGTCCGGTCCAGGCGTAGGCCATCGCCGCGCCGAGCACCTCGACACCGGCCTCGGCGGGCGAGACCGCGCGCACGCTGCGGGCGGCCAGCCGGACCGCCGTACGGGGCAGGCCGCCGGCGGCGGCCGCTGCGGCCTGGGCGCCCAGCAGGGCGGGGGCGGACGCCTCGGCGGGTTCGGCGCGCAGGGCGGCGACGGCCGGTCGCAGGGCGGTGCGCCGGCCGGTCAGCAGTGCCTGGGCGGCGAGCGGCAGCAGGAGGTCGGCGGCCGGTTCGGCGGTGGCGGCGAGGGCGTGGGCGGCCTCGGTGAAGGGGACGGCCGCGGCGCCGGAGGAGCTGAGCGCCAGCACCGGGCCGGTGAACGGCCGCAGCAGCCGGGCGCGTTCGACCGGGTCGGCGACGTCGGCCAGGCCGGCGGCGCAGCGGGCGGCGGCGGCGACGTCCCGGTGGAGTTCGACGGCGCCGAGCTGCGCGGTGAGCGAGCGGACGGTGTCCGGGTCGGTGGTGTCGGCGAGCGCGCGCTGCAGGTAGCGGGCGGCGTCGTCCCAGTGGCCGTCGGCGGCGGCGTCCCGGGCGGCGGTCCGCAGCACCGGGAGGGCCCAGTCGAGGCCGGTGGTGCCGGAGGACATCAGGTGTTCGGCGGTGCGGCCGGCCGGGGCGCCGAGCCGGACCAGCAGGGCGGCGGCCCGCTCGTGCAGGGCGACCAGGACCCGCGGGTCGGTGCGGGCCAGCACGGCGGTGCGGACCAGCTCGTGCCGGAAGGTCTCCGGCGGGCCGGGCTCGATCAGGTCGGTGCGGCGCAGCGCCTCGCGGGCCTCGTCGGCGAGCAGCTCGCCCTGGCCGGCCAGCAGGGCGGCGGTGGCGAGGTCGGCGTCGGCGCCGAGGACGGCGAGGCCGGTGAGCAGGTCGGCGGCCCGGGGGTGGCTCTGGCGCAGCCAGCTGAGCGTGGTGTCGGCGAGGGTGCCGGCGCCGATCCGGCGGACGGTGTCGAGGTCGGGCGAGCCGGGCGAGACCCGGGCGGCGACCAGCCGGGCGGTCAGCTCCTCCAGCACCAGCGGGTTGCCGCGGGAGAGGTTGTGGCAGACGGCGGCCAGTTCCGGGTCGACCGGGGCGTCGAACTCCTCGGCCACCCGCTCGGCGACGCAGCTGTCGCAGAGCGGGCCGGGGGTGACGGTGCGGGCGTGGCCGAGTGCGCCGAGTTCGGCGGCCAGCGGGTCGGCGGCCTCGTCGGCGGTGGTGGCGAGCAGCGCGACCGGCAGGCCGTCGAGCCGGCGGGCGAGATAGGAGAACCACTGCCGGGACTCCTCGTCGGCCAGGTGGAGATCGTCCACGGCCATGACGACGGGGGTCCGGGAGGTCAGTGAACGAGCAGCGTGGAAAAGACTGTTGAGTACCCGTTCGCGTCCGTTCCCGGCGCTTTCCGAACCCTCCGGGAGCGCGGCGGCGAGGAATTCGCCGCCGGGGAATTCCACTCCTTGCGGCGCGCTGTTTGACATGCGCATGATGGGATCGAAGAGCTGGCGCACCACCCCGTACGGAAAGTCCCGCTCGTTGTCGTGACACCGCGCCCGCAGCACCACCGCCTCACCCGGTATCCGGGCCAGCGCGGCGCGCAGCAGCGCACTCTTCCCGATCCCCCGCGGCCCTCTGACCAGCACCACCGCGGGCCGGCCCGCACCCGCCCCGGCCACCGCCCGGGCCAGCTCGGCCAACTCCTGTTCACGGTGCGGCAAAACTCCAGTCGGCAACGCAACCCCCCGTCGGCACCCTCATGCGACTCACCAGTATCGCCACCCCCACCCGGCTGTCAACGCGCGGGCCGAATACGTACGGCACTACGTACCGGCGCGCAGGAATACGCAATCGCCCGCGATGCGTAAGTCCGGCGCCCGGCCGAATATGCAGTATGTACAGCGGTTTTGACGGCGTGTTCAATATCGGCAACGGACTTGTGAACACAGGGGGATGACTTATGGAGCGTCCGCGGCTCAAGGCCCATTTCCTCACCGAGACGGTGGGCGAAAAGGTCTTCCTGCTCGGAGAGGGGCAGGACTACCTCGTCCCGGGGGCCGCCGCGGTGCGCCTCCTGCCCTACCTGGACGGACGGCGCACCGTCGCCGAGATCCTCCAGGAACTGGGCGGCACGGTGCCCCTCGGCCAGGCGCTGACCGCGCTGCGCCGCTACGAGGCGGCCGGACACCTCGCCGAGGGCCGGCCCGACCTGCCGGACCACGTGCTCGCGTACTGGGACGCCCAGGGCGTCGACCCGGCCGTCGCGCTGGAGACCGCGCAGGCCACCGAACTGCTGGTGCTGGCCCTCGGCGCCGCCGAGGCCGCGCCCCTGGTGGACGCGCTGACCGCGACCGGCCTGCGGGCCCGCCCGGTGACCGAGGACGAGGCCGTCACCGGCGGCCCCGACACCATGGTCATCGCGCTGACCGACGACTACCTGGACCGCGCGCTGGAGCGGCTGAACACCGCCCGCCTCGCTGACGGCCGCCCCTGGCTGCTCGCCAAGCCCACCGGCACCGCCCCGTGGCTCGGCCCGCTGCTGCGCCCCGGCGAGACCGGCTGCTGGACCTGCCTCGCGCAGCGGATCAGCGGCAACCGCCAGGTCGAGCGCTACCTGGCCGGCAAGCGCGGCGAGACCGTGCCGCTCCACCCGCTGCGCGCCGCGATCCCGGCCGGCCCGGCGATGGCCGCCCAGCTGCTGGCCGCCGAGACCGCCCGCACCCTGGCCGACGCCTGCTGCTCCGCGCTGGCCGGCACGATGGTCAGCCTCGACCTCAACACCCTGCAGACCACCGAGCACACGCTGGTCCGCCAGCCGCAGTGCCCGAGCTGCGGCGACCCGGCGCTGCTCACCGAGCGCAGCCCCAAGGTCGTCCTGCAGCCCAGCCCCGCCCGGCACACCACCGACGGCGGCTACCGGGTGCAGGCCCCGCAGTTCACCTACGACCGGCTGAAGCACCACATCAGCCCGCACCTGGGCGCGATCACCCGGCTCGGCGCGCACGAGGACACCGGCAACGGCATCACCTACAGCTTCACCGCCGGCCACAACTTCGCCATGGTCAACGACAACATGGACCTGCTGCGCCGCAACATGCGCGGCCAGAGCGGCGGCAAGGGCCGCTCCGAGATCCAGGCGAAGGTCAGCGCGATCTGCGAGGCCATCGAGCGCTACTCGGCGGTCTGGCGCGGCGAGGAGCCGGTGGTGCGCGCCGCCTACCGCGACCTCGACCCGGCCGTCGCCGTCCACATGGACGCCCTGCTGCAGTTCTCCGAGGCCCAGTTCGAGGGCCGCGCCGCGTGGAACGCCGACCCCAACCACCGGCTGCACCTGGTGCCCGACCCGTTCCCGACCGACGTCGAACTGGACTGGACGCGCGCCTGGTCGCTCACCCACGACACCGAGCGGCTCGTCCCCTCCGGCTACGCCTGGTACGGCCACCCCGACCTGCAGCAGCACTTCTACTGCGTCGGCGACTCCAACGGCTGCGCCAGCGGCAACACCCTGGAGGAGGCGATCCTGCAGGGCTTCTGCGAGGTCGTCGAGCGCGATGCGGTGGCCCTGTGGTGGTACAACCGGCTCGCCCAGCCCGAGTTCGACCTCGACTCGCTGAACGACCCGTACGTGGACACCATGCGCGCCTTCTACGCCTCGGTGGACCGCGAGCTGTGGGTCCTGGACATCACCTCCGACCTCGGCGTGCCCGTGTTCGCCGCCGTCTCCCGGCGCAAGCACGCGGTCGAGGACATCATGGTCGGCTTCGGCGCCCACCCGGACCCGCGGATCGCCGCGATCCGCGCGCTCACCGAGGTCAACCAGTTCCTCCCGTTCGTCGACCGCCGGGACGAGGAGGGCAACACCCTCTACCGCACCGACGACCTGGAGACCCTGGAGTGGTGCAGGACCGCGACCGTCGCGGGCGAGCCCTGGCTGCTGCCGGACCGCGAGCGCGCCGCCAGCACCCTCGCCGACTTCGCCCCGCTCGTCGGTGACGACCTCGCCGGGCACGTCCGGGACTGCGTCGAGCGCGCCGCCGGGGCCGGCGTCGAGGTGATCGTGCTCGACCAGAGCCGCCCCGACCTCGACCTCAGCGTGGTCAAGGTGATCGCCCCCGGCATGCGCCACTTCTGGCGCCGCCTCGCCCCCGGCCGGCTGTACGACGTCCCGGTGCGCCAGGGCCGGCTCGCCGCGCCGCACACCGAGGAGCAGCTCAACCCGAAGAACGTCTTCTTCTAGAACGGCCGGGTGCTGACACGATGACCACCGCTCTGACCACCGATGCGACCGCCGGTCCGACCGCCGGTCCCGACGGGCTCCACCTGCCCGCGACCGCCCGTACGGTCCGCCGGCTGCGGCTGCGCCCCGACGGCGCGCTCGCGCCGCTCGGCCCGCGCGCCGTCCGGCTGACCGCGCCCGTCGGCGCGCTGAACCTGAACGACCTCGCCCCCGGCGCGCTGGACGCGGTGACCGCGCTGGCCGCCGGGGAGCAGACCGAGGAGGAACTGGCCACCCTGGTCGCGGCCCGGGACGGCGACGCCGGGCTGCTGCGCTGGCAGCTGACCCGCCGCCGGCTCGGCACCGCCGGGCTGCTGGAGCACTCCGTCCACCTGGCGACCGGCGCCTCGGACGAGCCGCTGGCCCGGCTGCGGCCGGTCGGCCGGGGCGCCGCCGAGCCGGGGCCGACACCGGACCCGACCGGGCAGGTGAAGCTGTCCCGCTTCGCCTCCGCCGCGGTCGAGGACGGTGCCCTGCTGGTCCGCGCCCCGGGCAGCCCGCTGGCCGTCCAACTGACCGCCCGGGCCGCCGGACTGCTGGCCGCACTGGCGGGCTGGACCAGCCCCGCCGCCCTCGCCCAGCTGCCCGGCGGCCTGCCGCTGGACGCCGTCCGGCAGACCCTGCGGCTGTTCGCCGCGGCCGGCCTGCTGGCGTACGGCTCCCCCGGCGCCGAGCCGGAGGCCGAGGATCAGCGCTTCGCCCAGTGGCAGGCCGCCGACCTCGCCTTCCACTCCCGCACCCGCCGGCCCACCACCGTCGCCGGGTACGGCGGCACCTACCGGTTCGGCGACCGGTTCGCCCCCGAGCCCGCCTCGCCCGCACCGTTCCCCGGCGAGAAGGTCGCCCTGCCCGTCCCGGACCTGGACGAACTCGCCCGCGCCGACCGGCCGTTCACCGAGGTGCTGGAGCAGCGCCGCTCGGTGCGCGACCACGACGAGCAGGCGCCGATCACCCTGGAGCAGCTCGGCGAGCTGCTCTACCGCAGTGCCCGCCGGCGCCAGACCTTCACCGGCGGCGACGGCCAGGAACTGGCCGACCGGCCGTACCCGAGCGGCGGCGCGGTGCACGAGCTGGAGGTGTACCCGCTGGTCACCTCCTGCGCCGGCCTCAAGCCCGGCCTGTGGCACTACGCGACCGACCGGCACGAGCTGGAACTGGTCAGCGAGCCCAGCCCGGCGACCGCCCAACTGGTCTCCGGCGCCCGCGAGTCGAGCCTGATGAAGGCCGACCCGCAGGTGGTGCTGCTGGTCACCGCGCGCTTCGGCCGGGTGATGTGGAAGTACGAGACGGTCGCCTACCCGCTGATCCTCAAGCACGTCGGCGCGCTCTACCAGACCCTCTACCTGGTCGGCACCGCGATGGACCTCGCGGTCTGCGGCCTCGGCGGCGGCGACGCCGCCGACTTCGCCGCGGCCAGCGGCATCGACTACTTCACCGAGGGCACCGTCGGTGAGCTCGTGATCGGCAGCCGGCCCCCGACGCTGCGCCAGGACGTCGGCGTTCCACGGAGAGAAGCCAGACGATGAAGTTCCGTTTCAAGGCGCTGCAGCGGATGCGCGAGCCGGACGAGCTGGACTCGCCCACCCTGCTCGCCGCACCGCGCGGCTGGATCGCCCTGTTCGTCGTGATGATCACCATGGCCGCGGCGCTGCTGTGGACCTTCGCCGGGAACATCCCGATCACCGTCGACGCCCCCGGCCTGCTGACCCGCCCGCACGGCACCGCGATGATCCAGAGCCCGTTCGGCGGGATGGTCCGCACCGTCCTGGCCAAGCCCTCCGACCAGGTCAGGCAGGGCCAGTCGGTGGCCCGGGTCGAGGACGCCGAGGGCCACAGCCGGGAGATCACCAGCCCGTTCGGCGGGCGGGTGGTCGGCCTGTCGGTCACCGACGGGCAGGTCGTCGCGCCCGGCTCCCCGGTGGTCTCGGTCGAACGCGTCGAGGACCCGCAGGAGGGCGTGGTCGCGATGGTCTTCGTGCCCTCGACCCACACCATCGGGCTGGAGCCCGGCGACCAGGTGGACCTCAACGTCTCCACCACCCCGGCCGGCGCCTTCGGCCTGCTGCGCGGCACCGTCAGCTCGGTCAGCCCTTACGCGCTGACCAAGGAGGCGGTCTCCGGCCTGGTCGGCGGGGACCTCGCCGCCCAGCGCTACCTGGGCAAGGACGCGCCCCGCCTGGTGGTGGTCGAGCTGACGCCCGACCCGGACACCCCGAGCGGCTACTCCTGGACCTCGCAGAGCGGCCCGCCGAACCCGCTGGGCACCCAGGTCGCCGTCACCGCCACGATCAACGTGGGCAAGCAGACCCCGTTCAACCTGATCCTCGGCCGCTGAGGGGGGCTCCGATGACAACCACGATCCCGGAGACCACCCGGAGCACCGCTCCTTCGAAGGAGCCCGGGGACAGGAGGAGCAAGCGCCGCCGCGGCCGCCCCACCCGGGCGGCCGCGCCGCGGCGCTGGCGGCACGCCGTCCCGACCGTCCTGCAGATGGAGTCGGTGGAGTGCGGCGCCGCCAGCCTCGCCATGATCCTCGCCCACCACGGCCGCTGGGTGCCGCTGGAGGACCTGCGCGGCGTCTGCGGCGTCTCCCGCGACGGCGCCCGCGCCTCCACCCTGCTCAACGCGGCCCGCGCGTACGGGCTCAAGGCCCGCGGCTACCAGACCGAGGCCGAGAAGCTCCGCGACCTCGACGGCCCGGTGATCATCTTCTGGGCCTTCCAGCACTTCATGGTGGTCGAGGGCGTCCGCACCAGGTACGGGCGCACCGTCGTCGCGGTCAACGACCCCGCCAGCGGCCCCCGGCTGATGGAGTGGGACGAGTTCGACTCCGGCTTCACCGGGATCGTCCTCTCCTTCGAGAAGGGCCCCGACTTCGAACCCGGCGGCGACCGGGGCGGCATCACCCGCGCGCTGCTGGAACGCCGGCTGCCCACCGGACGCGCCATGCCGCTGGTGCTGCTCGCCAGCCTGCTGCTGGTGCTGCCCGGCATCGCGATCCCCGCGTACACCCGGGTGTTCATCGACCGGGTCCTGGCCGGCAGCGGGAGCGGCTACCTCCTCCCGCTGCTGGCCGCCATGACCGCCACCGCCGTCGTCGTCTTCGTGCTGACCTCCGTCCAACGGCACTACCTGCTGCGGATCGAGATCCGGATGGGGCTGGTCAGCTCCGCCCGGTTCTTCCGGCACCTGCTGCGGCTGCCGGTCGACTTCTTCCTGCAGCGCCGCCCGGCCGAGGTCGCCAAACGCGTCTCCGGCAACGACGTGGTCGCCGAGATCCTCTCCCGCGACCTCGCGCTGACCGTCATCAACCTCGGCCTGGTGCTGTTCTACGCGGCCATCCTGATCCGCTACGACATCCTGCTCGGCGTCGTCGGCCTCGGCATGGCGCTGCTCAACATCGTCGTGCTGCAGGCCGTCGCCCGCTCCCGCACCGACGCCGTCGCCGCCCTGCGCACCGACCGCGGCAACCTGACCGCGACCACCTTCACCACCCTCTCGCTGATCGAGACGGTCAAGGCCACCGGCGCCGAGCCGGACGCCTTCAGCCGCTGGGCCGGCTTCCTGGCCAAGGTCGTCACCGCCAAGCAGAAGCTGGGCATCCCCAGCGCCGTGCTCACCGTCGTGCCGCCGATGCTGGCCGCGCTCAACAGCGGGCTGATCCTGCTGGTCGGCGGGCAGCGGGTGGTCGACGGCGCGATGAGCGTCGGCATCCTGGTCTCCTTCCAGACCCTGCTCGCCGCGCTCAGCCGCCCGGTCACCCAGCTCACCAACCTGGGCGGCCGGCTGCAGGACGTCACCGCCGACATCAAGCGGCTGTACGACGTCGAGCGCTACCCGGTGGCAGCGGCGTTCGCCAAACCGGAGCCGCAGGCCGGGCCCAAGCTGGACGGCAACCTGGAGTTCGAGAACGTCCGCTTCGGCTACAGCCCGCTCTCCGACCCGATCATCAAGGACCTCAGCCTGACCGTCGTCCCCGGCCGGCGGATCGCCGTGGTCGGCGGCTCCGGCAGCGGCAAGTCCACCCTCGGCCGGCTGCTGACCGGCCTCTACACCCCGTGGTCGGGCCGGATCCTGCTGGACGGGCGGCCGCGCGAGGAGCTGTCCCGCACCGTGCTGGCCTCCTCGCTGGCCTACGTCGACCAGGACATCTCGCTGTTCGAGGGCACCGTCCGGGACAACCTCACGCTGTGGAACGACGACGTCCCCGACGAGGCCGTCACCGCCGCATTGCACGACGCCGCGGTCTTCGACACCGTGATGACCAGGCCCGGCGGCATCCACAGCCCGGTCCTGGAGGGCGGGCGCAACTTCAGCGGCGGCCAGCGCCAGCGCCTGGAGCTGGCCCGCGCGCTGGCCACCGAGCCCACCCTGCTGGTCCTGGACGAGGCGACCAGCGCGCTCGATCCGGAGACCGAGCGGGTGATCATGGACAACCTGCGCCGCCGCGGCTGCGCCTGCCTGATCATCGCGCACCGGCTCTCCACCGTCCGCGACGCCGACGAGATCATCGTGCTCAACCAGGGCGAGATCGTCGAACGGGGCACCCACGACGAGCTGTTGGCGCTGGGCGGGCACTACACCGCGCTCATCGAGTCCGCGCGCCGCGAGGAGGAGGACGAGCTGTGACACTCGCTGTGGAAGTCTTCTCGCCGTTCTTCACCGAGGCCGCCGAACCGGTCGAGCCGCTCGCCGACCGCTACCTCGTCCTGGACGACCCCGGGCGGATGCTGCTGGTCCGCTCCGGCGCCGTCGACCTGTTCGCCGTGAGCCTCGAATCCGGTGCGCCGCAAGGCCGTTGGCACTTCCTGTGCCGGATGGAGGCGGGCACGCTGGTGCCCGGCGCGGCCGCCGGAGCGCGGCGCGGCATCGTCGCCCGCCCGGTGCTCGGCGCCGAGGTCTCCTACCTCGCCACCTCCTGGGTCGAGGGCCTCTCCGCCCGCGGCCGGGACTGCGGCACCGCGGCCGGAGCCGCCGTCCGAGCCCTGCCCGAGGGCGAACAGCAGCAGGCCGCCGACCAGTTCCTGGCCGGGCTCGCCCGCGGCCTCACCGCCCTGGCCGGCGCCCTGCGCGACACCCTGCCGCCGCGCGAGTTCACCCCGCTCGACCCCGCCGGGCCCACCGCCCTCAAGCGCGGCCAGGCCCTGCGCTCGGTCGACGGCCTGCAGTGGGTGCGGGTCGAGGAGGGCACCGTCGAGGCGCCCGGCGGCGCGGCCGGCGAACTCGCCGGGGGCACCGAGCTCTGCCTCACCGAGAAGGACTGGCTGGTCGCCACCGGCCCGGCCACCGTCCGGGCCCGCTCCCCGCGCGAACTCCTCGACGAGGGCGGCCTCTGGGAACGCCTCACCGCGCACTGCGGCCGGCTGCTGGACGCCGTCGACCGCCGGATCGAGACCCGCCGCGACGCCGAGACCGAACTGATCACCGCCCGCCGCGAACGCGACGCGGGCACCCTCGCCGACTCCGCGCGCGGCTTCGAGACCGTCCTGCGCGACACCTCCTCCCGGCTGCGCATCGGCGACGCCACCGGCGACGAGCCCACCCTGGCCGCCGCCCGGCTGGTCGCCGCGCACGAGGGCTACACCGTCACCGCCCCGGTCACCGGCAACGGCCACGACCGCCGGCTGGACCGGCTGCAGGCCATCGCGCTCGCCTCCGGCGTGCGCACCCGCTCCGTCCGGCTCGACGGCCGGTGGTGGCGCCACGACCTCGGCGCGATGATCGGCTACCGCAAGGCCGGCGCCCCGGTCGCGCTGCTGCCGCTCGGCGACGGCTCCGGCGGCGGCTACGTCCTCGCCGAGGGCGGCAAGGTCACCCCGCTGACCCCGAAGCTCGCCGCCGAACTGCAGAACAAGGCCACCGTGCTGTACCGGCCGCTGCCGGCGACCGTCCGGACCGTCGGCGGACTGCTCAAGTTCGGCCTGCGCAACAACCGGCGCGACCTGTGGATGTTCACCGGCATGGCCGCCCTGGTCGCGCTGATCGGCCTGCTCGTCCCGATCATGACCGGCGAGGTGCTCGGCACCTTCGTCGCGCACGCCCAGCGCAACCTGATCACCGAGGGCGCGCTGGTGGTGATCGGCTCCGCGATGGCGGTGGCCGCGCTGTCCATCGTGCAGAACATCGCCGTGCTGCGGATCGAGAGCCGCTCCACCGCCGCCATGCAGGTCGGCGTCTGGACCAGGCTGCTGTCGCTGCCCGCGCCGTTCTTCGCCAACTACTCCACCGGCGAGCTCGGCACCACCGTGCTCGGCGTCAGCGCCGCCCAGGAGACCCTCTCCGGGATGATGACCACGGCGACCCTCGGGCTGCTCACCGGGCTCGCCAACCTGGTGCTGGTCTTCTTCTACGACCTGCGGCTGGCCGCCCTGGCCACCGTCCTCGTGCTGATCGGCGGCGGCTTCGCCCTCGTCGCCGGCCGACTGGAGGTCCGCTGGCAGCGCCGGCTGTACGCGCACGAGCAGACCATGTCCGCCCGGGTCTTCCAGCTGCTCACCGCCGTGCCCAAGTTGCGCGTCACCGCGGCCGAGGACCGGGTGTTCGGGGTGTGGGCCGCCGAGTTCGGCAAGGGGCGCGGCCTCGCCGCCTCCTCCCGCCGGGTGCAGAACGCCGTCACCACCTTCAACGCGGGCTTCCCGCTGGTCTGTTCGGTCATCGTCTTCGGCGTGATCGCCGGCCCGCTGGACGGCAGCGTGCCGATCCCGGTCTTCCTCGCCTTCTTCACCGCCTTCAACCTGCTGATCGCCTCCAGCCTGCAGTTCACCTCCGCCGCGGTCACCGCGATGGGCGTCGTACCGATGCTGGAGCGACTGCGGCCGATCCTGGAGGAGAAGCCCGAGGTCGACGACACCAAGGCCGATCCGGGCGACCTCTCCGGGCGACTCGGCCTCAGCCACGTCACCTTCCGCTACGGCCAGGACGGCCCGCCCGCCCTCCAGGACGTCACGCTGACCATCGAACCCGGCGAGTTCGTCGCCGTCGTCGGCCCGTCCGGCAGCGGCAAGTCCACCGTGCTGCGGCTGCTGCTCGGCTTCGAACGGCCGGAGGCCGGCACCGTCCTCTACGACGGCCAGGACCTCGGCGAACTGGAGGTCTCCGCGGTCCGGCGACAGTGCGGGGTCGTGCTGCAGCACGGCGCCCTGCTGGCCGGCGACATCAAGGCCAACATCGTCGGCTCCACCAACCACACCCTGGACGACGCCTGGGCGGCCGCCGAGATGGCCGGCATCGACAAGGACATCGCGGCACTGCCGATGGGCATGAACACCGTGCTCTCGGAAGGCACCAGCACCCTCAGCGGCGGCCAGCGGCAACGCCTCATGATCGCCCGCGCGCTGGTCTCCCGGCCCCGCATCGTCTTCTTCGACGAGGCCACGAGCGCACTCGACAACCCGACCCAGCGGCTGGTCACCGAATCCACGCGGCGGCTCAACGCCACGCGGGTGGTGATCGCCCACCGGCTGTCGACGGTCGCCGAGGCCGACCGGATCATCGTCATGGACCAGGGCCGAGTGGTCCAGCAGGGCCGGTACGAGGAACTGCTGGCCGACCGGGACGGACTGTTCGCCCGGCTCGCCAGCCGGCAGATGTAGGTCGTTCGTTCGTAGTTCGTTCTGTCGGGGAGGGACCGCACATGGAGTACGCACTGCTGGTCTTCGGCCAGGAGACGGACTGGGACCGGATGACGCCCGAGGAGCGTGAGGCGCGGTTCACCGCCAACCGCGCCTTCGGGCGGGAGCTGGCCGAAGCCGGCGTGCGGATCGTCTACGGCGCGCGGCTGGCCCGGCCGGCCGCCGCCGAAGGCGAGGCCCGGGCCGGGGAGGGGGTGCTGGAGGTCGGCGGCCTCTGGGTGATCGACGTGCCCTCCGAACAGGAGGCGCTCGGCTGGGCGGCGAAACTACCGCTCAGCGAATCGGGCCGGGTGGAGGTCCGTCGCTGCGACGGGCCACCGAGGACCGACCGGCCGGTGGGAACGGAGAACTGAGGATCATGGAATACACCCTGCTCATTCACGGCGACGAGCGGGTCTGGAACGGGCTGAGCGAGGCGGAGGAGGCGGCGCTCGACGCCGCCCACGCGAGATTCGGCCGGGAGCTCGCCGAGGCCGGTGTCGGCGTGCGGTACGGGGGTGGGCTGCACCGCAGCTGTGCCGCCCGGTTGGTGGTGCCGGGGGGCGCCTCGGGGGCGCCAGTCTCGGACGGGCCGTACCGGGAGGGGCACGAGCACCTGGGCGGACTGTGGGTGATCGACGTCGCCGACGAGGCGGAGGCCGTGGCCTGGGCCCGCCGCATGCCCGGCGCCCCGGGCGACCTCGTCGAGGTCCGCCCGGTCCGGGTGACCTGAGGGTTTCGCCCCGTCGAGCCCCGGCTCGACGGGGCGAAGTGCTCAGGCGTCGGCGATGAAGTGGTCGAACTCGCCGGCCTTCGCGCCCCGGATGAAGGCAGCGAACTTGGCGGGCGAGGTGCGGACGATGACGTCACCGTCGTCGGACTCGCGAAGCTCGATCACCTCATTGACCGCACGAACCTCAACACAGTTGCTGGCCGCTTCACTGAAGCTGGATTTCCGCCACTCGGACCTATTCATACCTGTCCTTCATTTCCTTCACGATCGAGCGAATGAAATCTCGCGACTCGCTCTCCGGGAGCGCGACGGCTTCGATGCGATCAAAGATTGCACGATAGCCCGCCAGCTGGGCTGGCGAGTCGAAGACGTGGGAGCCGTGAGACGAGTCGGCCTGGACCGTGTCCAGCTCCGGCACCGGCCCCTCCGCGTAGACCAGGTTCTCGCTGGGACCAGCGAAGTCAGCCGTATCGAACGGCACGACTCGCAGTGAGACTCCTGGAAGCTCAGAGTCGATGACAAGGGAATCAAGCTGCTCCCTGAGCACCGCAGGCCCGCCGTACTGAATACGCAACGCCGCCTCATGGACGAGCGCCACGTACAGAGCTTCACCGGATCGAATAGCCTGCTGCCTCCGCAGGCGGAAGTTCACCCTGCGATCGACCTCGCGACCGGGGAGCGGGGTGAACCCTCTTGCGAACACAGCAGCGGCATAGGGCCCTGTCTGAAGTAGCCCCGGGATGAAACCAAGGTTGAAGCTCTTGAGCCTCTTCGCACGCCCTTCGATTTCCGCCACATCAATTGGCGCGGCTGCGAGTACGTTTCGATACTCATCCCACCAGGCTCGCTCTCGCTCCCTGGCCATGTCGGCGAGCGCGTCAACCAAGGGCGCGTTGGCGCACATGCAAGCCTCCGCGATCTCGTGCAGGCGATCCACGCTGACGGCGGACTTCCCGCTCTCCATCTGCGTCACCAGGGCCGGAGTCACACCGAGTAGGCGGGCGAGGTGGCTGCCCGTGAAGCCCGCCTGCTCTCGCATCCGCCGAAGTTCGGCGCCGAGTCGACGCTGGCGAAGTGTCGGGTTCTGACGGTTGGCCATGGCGTCCTCTCTGCTGGTACAGGCGCCAGTCTGCCGTGCCGCGCGCGGGGGTGACCATCCGGGGGAACTACTCCATC
The DNA here is from genome assembly GCF_044541955.1 of Kitasatospora sp. NPDC085464. NCBI lineage: Bacteria > Bacillati > Actinomycetota > Actinomycetes > Kitasatosporales > Streptomycetaceae > Kitasatospora > Kitasatospora sp. NPDC085464. The sequence goes on along the minus strand of NZ_JBITTM010000083.1, from coordinate 13,840 downwards.
GGGGGAACCTTCGCACATCGAGATTAACCTTAAGCCCCGATGCGCTATCGTCGTTCCCAGCTCGATCCGACGGATCGTCAGTAATGCCTGCACCCAGGGCAGTAGGCGCCTGCTGCCCCGGCACCGAAGAGCAACCAGCCCTGCTCCGGCCTGGCCTGGCTCACGGCGACGCCCGTCGTCTCCTCTCCCACACCACAGCCTCACGGAGGTTCCCGTGTGCACCCGTAACACCCCCTCGCTCACCCTCAGCCGGCAGGCCCTGCGGGACGTCCTGACCCGCAACGGCTGGCACCCCGAGACCATCTTCAACGCCGAACTCGCCCTGATGGAGCTCCTCGTGAACGCGTGGCGCCACGGCGACACCACGGCGCCCGTCGTCTGGTTCTCCCTCCTCGGGCACACCCTCCGCGTCACCGTCTCCGACGAGTCCGACGCCGTCCCCCAGCAGCGGACCTCGGCCGAGTTCGCCGAAACCGGCCGCGGCCTCCAGCTGGTGGAGGGCCTGACCCACCGCTGGGGCGTCGACCCGCAGAAGCGCGGCAAGAGCGTCTGGTACGAGCTGGACTCCGTCGCGTGACCCGCGAACCGGTCGCCCCGGACGACCCGCGGATGCGCGACTACAGCGGGCCGCAGATCACGGCCCTCCTCGGCGAACTGCACAGGCGTGGAATGCCGTACGGACTCCTCTGGGGCTCCGCCTCGCCCGGCGGGTCCACCATCGACGGCCGCATCCTCGTCGACTTCGGCAACGCCCCGGTCAGCACCATGCTCAACCTCCTCCACCTCCTCCGCGACCTGGACCGCAACGAGGCGTGGACCCCGTAGAACGAGCAGCACTGAGACACGCGGAGGCCCTCGCCCTCTCATGGCGAGGGCCTCGCGGTGCACGCCCGACAGAGCTCAGGGAAGTGACCGGCGTACCGCCCGTGCACCGATGCGCCGTTGACGACGTCATCGGGCCGAGTTCAAGGTCGTCACAACTGAGGACAACAGGCGCATCTGCGGAGGTGGTCATGGAGCTACGATTCCTCGGCAAGGACCCGGAGTCGGGCGATCACGGATGCCCGTCCGTGTGGCTCGACGAGGAGCGCGGGGAGCTTGTGATCCAAGGCTGGAAGGCAGATCGGGCAACGGAGGCCGAGTGCCGGAAGGCCGGCCCCGTTCCGGAGCACGAGGCCGTGGTCCGGATCCCCAAACGCATGATCCCGCTTCTCATGGAGGCCGTTCGTGGCGCAGACGCTCTCTAGCTTCGCCGATCTGATCCGATCCGCGCAGCACTCCGCGCTGCACCTGGAGATGCGGGACTGGTACGCGGTCGAGAACGAGACCGACGGGTTCACCGCATGGCGTCAGGGCAAGAGGCTCGACCCCGAGAACCGGGAGTCGTGGTGGCGGCCGTGGCTGGACCTGGTGCAGGAAGTCACCCGCAAGGGCGTCGCGATTCGTCGCGCCCGGGTCGTCTCGGAGCCGGTGAGCGAGTACATCCGCTTCGAACATTCCGGGACCTTCACCAATGTCGCGGCGGGTGAAGAGATTCGGTGGCTCCCCAGGCGTGGTGCGTCGGGAATCGCCCTCCCCGGGAACGACTGCTGGATCTTCGACGGCCGTGTCGTCCAGTTCAACATCTTCGACGGCGACGGCCGGTGGGTCCACACCGATCAGACCGAAGACCCGGCGGTGGTAGCGCTTTGCGCCTCGGCCTTCGAGGCCGTGTGGGACGCCGGGGTCCCGCACCAGAACTTCGCCGTCTAGCGCCTGCGCCGGAAGTCGATCGGCCGGTTCATGCCCACCTCTCCGCTGTCCAGTGCGAAGGCCGCACGCGCAGAGATCGCCGCACGCCTGGACGCGATGAAGAAGGACGCGGGGCTCACCGGGGATGAACTGGCCGTCCGGTGCGGGTGGCACAAGTCGAAGTCATCGCGGATCGCGCGCGGTCTGACCGCGCCTTCGGATGCGGACATCCGTGCCTGGTGCGCCGCCTGCGGATCCGAGGACCAGGCCTCGGACCTCATCTCGGCTTCACGTTCCGCCGACTCGATGTACGTGCAGTGGCGGCAGATCCACCGCGACGGCATGCGACGAATCCACGAGAAGACCCTTCCGCTGTACCAACGAACAAGGAACTTCCGGGTCTACGCATCCAACGTCGTGCCGGGAATGCTGCAGACAGCCGGGTACGCAACAGGGCTCCTTCGGTCGATCACTGACTTCCAAGGAACACCTGACGATGTCGACCAGGCCGTCCGAGCCAGGACCGAACGATCGGCCGTGATCCAGAACGCCGGCCAGCGGTTCGCGATCCTGGTCGAGGAAGCGGTCCTGTACTACCGAGTGGCGGACGACGCGGCCATGGCCGGCCAGCTGGGACGCCTGTTGTCGGTCATGGCTCAGCCGAACGTGTCCTTCGGGATCATCCCGCGGGGCGTGCGCCGTACAGTGTGGCCGCTCGAAGCGTTCTACGCCTTCGATGACGAGCTGGTCGCGGTGGAGACCCTGACGGCCGAGATCAACATCTCCACTCCGAGCGAGATCAGCACCTATCACCGGGCCTTCGCCGAACTGGCGAAGCTCGCCCTCCGAGGCCCGACGGCACGGACCTGCATCACGAAGGCCATCGACTCGCTCGGGTGAACCGGTGCAACCGGGTGCAACTTCATCGACCGCACGGCCATCGGCTCCTTACCTTCCTGCTGACGACATCTCATCAGGCACGGGGAGCTGATCTCATGGCCGCAGGCGAATGCCCGGGATGCGCGTTCTTCGTCGACGCGAAGGCGCGCTACCCGGCCGATGAGTACCCCACCATCGGGCGGATGCTCGTCCGAACTCACGCACAGCACTTGGCTGGCGGGGAGTGCCTGGCGCCCTCCCGGCCGGTCCTCACGCCGGAGGATCACACCGCAGCTCCTCTGACCTCCGAGGAGCGGCAGCGGCGGGCTGACCTGCTCACCCGCGTCCGGGCGGCGAACCACCCCGTGCGCTGAGCGCGACATCGAACAGGAGGACAACACCGCGAACGCCCTGTGCGAGATCGAAAACCCGACCGACCTTGCCGCCTACAACTGGCCTTTACTGCCAGTGATTTGGGTGTGGCAAGCATCGAACACGACCGCTTCGGGGCTACCGTCTGACGCACCGCGGCACACAGGCGGGCCCCGCTCCCTCCGACCCGCTCCCGCCCCTTCCACGACCCCGACCCCGGAAGGACCCGATGCCAAACTGCACGCAGTGCTCCGCTCCTGCGGTGATCGAGGATCTCGACGTGCAGCCGCCACAGCCCTGGTGCCTGGGCTGTGCGACCGCCCTCGTGCCAGCCGGCGATCCGGTGATCAACTACCGGTCGCTCCACGGCGAGAGCGACTACCAGCACATCCTCGCCGGTGGCAGCACCCAGGTCCTGCCCTTCGGTTGACAGGCACACCAAACGGCCCGCTCCCTGCGGAGCGGGCCGCTCTCGGGTTGATTCTGCGGGTCGTCTCCGAGCACATCCCGTGCGGGTGGAAGGCAGTAAGAGAATGGGCGAGTTCACTCCTGCGGCCGACGAAGCGCTGAAGGCCGCGCGGTCCATGTGTGGTCCGCTGGAGCTGGCGGAGATCAGCAACCGGCGGGGCTCCGCAGTCTGGAAGGCCACCGGGCCGCGAGGCATCGCGAGCATCAAGCTCGGCACCGGTGAGGCCGCCGAGGTCACCGCGCGCGAAGCCTCCGTCCTGGACCAGATCCCCGGCTACACCGTCACCGCCGGCCGCTTCGACGACGGCGTCTGGTACGTCACCCCGTGGCTGGCCGGACCGTCCACCTGGGAGGTCTTCCGCCCGGTACGCAAGGGCGACGGCGGGCGGGGTGACGCCCTTGCCGCGGCGGTGGAGCTGTGCCGCGCCGTCGCCGACCTCCACGCCGAGGGGTGGGTACACGGCGACCTCCAACCCCAGCACGGCATCCACGGCGCGGACGGAACGGTGCGCCTCCTCGACTTCGCCTGGTCCCGGCGGCTCGGCAGCACCCCGTGGACCGCATTCGACGGCACGATGATGCACCTCACCGCCCCGGAGTCGGCTGCCGCCGTCATCACCGGCCCCCAGCCCGTCGACACGACACAGACGGCCGACGTCCATGCCCTCGCCGGCACCCTGTGGACCTGCGTCACAGGCACGTGGCCGCTGGACTACGAGGCCGCCGGACTCGGGCGGGGCACGCCGATCGAGGACATGCGCAAGGCCATCGCCACGAGGGCCGTCCCGCTCGCCACCTCGACGCCCTGGCCCACGCTTCAGGCCCGCCTGCGGGACGTCCTGCTGGCCGGGCCCGACGACCGGCCGAGCGCCGTCGAACTGGCCGACCTCGTACGAGCGGTGGACGCGTGATCCGGCTACGCGAGCTGACCCCGAACGACGCTGCAGCCCTCCAGAGCATCTACGGCCCGGAGTCGACGAGGTTCCTCGGACGCGGGCCGATGAACGCCGCGGAAGCCCGCAGCGCCGCTCACGACGCTGCGGCCTCCGCCGCCCGGTCCCCGCGCACGGTCCACACCCTGGGCCTCGATGTCGACGGCGACCTGCTCGGGATCGCCAAGCTCCACCTCGACCAATCCTTCGCCTCGGCCGGCTGCGTCCTGCGTCGCCACCGAAGCGGTACGCGGGCTCGTCGCCCTGGGCTTTCGGCCGCCTCGGGCTGTCCGTGATCCGCGCCAAACACCACCCGCAGAACCCGGCTTCCGGCCGCGTCCTCCTCAAGGCGGGGTTCGAACCGACCGGTGAGCACGCCGGATTCACCGCCTATGCCATCCGGTCGCCCTGAACACATCTGAGACAGCACACCAAAGCGGCCCGCTCCCTGCGTGCAGGGAGCGGGCCGTTCGCATACCGGTTGTGGCAGGGCGTCGCAGGCGGGGGGCGGGGGCGGGGCATCGAACGTCAAGTCCTGCTCCCTACAAGGCAATTACTTCCTCAACCTTCGCGCCGCTCCCCTTGCCCGGCTCATGACAGGTCGGCAACCCTGAACTGCCGCCCCCCGGCCGCCCCCACGGCCGGGGCCGGCGTGTGAGTCGCCTGCCCGTCCCCCACGAAGGAGCAAGCATGCGCAACTTCCGGATACGCCTCGCCGCCGTCGCGGCCGCAGCCGCCCTCGCCGCCCCCGCGGCGCCGGCCACCGCCACGGCCGCGCAGGCGCTGTCGTTCCGCCCGCTGAGCTACAACACCAACGGCTACAACTGGGGCGGATACGCGGCCCAGGGCAGCGGCTTCACCTCGGTGTCGGCGACCTGGACCGAGCCGCGCGCGACCTGCAACTCCACCAACGACCTGTACGCGCCCTGGGTCGGCATCGACGGGTACGGCTCCTCCAGCGTGGAGCAGACCGGCGTGGCGACGGACTGCTCCAGCGGCAGCCCGGTGAACCAGGCCTGGTACGAGATGTACCCGGCGGCCCCGGTGTACCTGAGCACCGGCTCGTACCCGGTGTCGGCAGGCGACTCCATCAGCGCCTCGGTGACGTACGCCGGCAGCAACAAGTACACCCTCAAGCTGACCGACTCCACGCGGGGCTGGACCTACACCACCACCAAGACCCTCTCCGCGCAGCGGACCAGCGCCGAGGTGATCATCGAGTCGCCGACCGGCTCGTACCCCAAGTTCGGGACCCTGAGCTTCACGTCGGCCACCGTCAACGGCAAGTCCCTCGGCTCCTACGGCCCGGTCGCGCTCGACCCCAGCGCGAACGGCACCTACGAGGCCCGCACCAGCGCGCTGAGCTCCGGCGGCACCAGCTTCACCGACACCTACCTGCACCAGTAGCCGCACCGGCGCCACCACGAACCCCCCACCGCCGACGGCCCGCTCCCCACGTGCGGGGAGCGGGCCGTCGGCGGTCGGACCGGCCCGCCCGTGACGGGCCGGGCCCGGGCGGTTCAGCCCACGCCGATTCCGCTCTGGGAGAGGGGGAAGCAGCCGGGGGTCTCCTTGGTCAGCGAGATGTCCACGTTCCCGACGGTGCCCGGGTGGGGCGCGCCCTCGGGCGCCGTGTCGACCAGCAGCAGCTTCTCGCCGGGCGGGATCGCGGCGGGGTGCAGGATCGTGATCCGGCCGTTCTTGGGGTCCATCGACGTCACCGACTCCAAATGGCTGCCGTCGGTGGTGACCCGGGTGTGGCAGTCGGCCGAGGCCTTCATGACCAGCGCGGGCACGCCCACCGAGCGCAGGGCCTCCTGGAGCCCGGACCAGTCGGCGCCGATCAGCTGGAAGGAGACGGTGCCGTCCGTGTTGGGGGCCACCGTGTAGGAGGCGGTGGTGAGTCGCACCGCCGTAGAACCGCCGCCGGCCGCCGGGGAGGCCGTGACACCGGGCTGCGAGGCGGTGGCCGCACCGGTGGCGCCACCGTCGGCACCGCCGTGCGGCACCAGGACGACCGCGGTGACGGCGGCGGCCAGCCCGAAGCCGGTCGCCACCAGCTTGCGGGTGTGGCGCGGCCGGAGCCGGACCGGGGCGCCCGCGGCGGGCAGGCTCGCGGCACGGGCGGCGAGTTCGGCGCCGAGCTTCTGCTGGAAGTGCAGGGGCGTGTTCACGAGGCGGCCTCCAGGAGGGTGTTCACGGACGTACCGGTGGTGCCGGCCGGCGGGACGGGGACGGCCTTCTGCAGTGCCTTGCGGGCCCGGTGCAGCCGCACCCGGGCGGTGGCCGCGCTGATGCCCAGCACCTTGGCCGCCTCACGGACGGCGAGCCCGTCGACGGCCACCAGGTCCAGCACCGCGCGCAGCGGCTCGGACAGGGCGGCGTGCCGGTCCGCCAGCCCGCGGGCCTCGCGGGCCGCGTCGATGCGTCCTTCGATCGCGGACACGTCCTGGTCGTCGAGCATCCGCTGGCCGGCGATCCTGGCCACCGCGTTGAGCTCGCGGACGTTGCCGCGGAAGTGGGCGGCCAGGACGTTGCGGGCGATGCCGTACAGCCAGGCGACGGGCGCGCCGCGGCGGGCGTCGTAGCGGTCGGCCTGCTCCAGTGCGGTCAGGAAGATGTCGGCCGTCAGATCGGCGGCCAGGTGCGCGCTGTCGGTGCGACGGGTGACGAAGCCGAGCACGGTGTCGAACTGCTGCTGGTAGAACACGGCGAACGCCGCCGGGTCTCGCGAGGGTGGTGCTATCGGGTGGTGCTCCGCTGACACGGATGGCTCCTTGGGACGACGAGCACTTCCTTACGTCTCTACTTGGCTCGCGCGCTCCGAAGCGTTACACACGGTCTGCGGGCGGGCGTACCGAAGCGGCCCGCTCCCCGCGGTGGCGGGGAGCGGGCCGCTTTCGTACGGCTCACGCCAGGTGGGCGGCGATCAGTGGGGCGCATTCCTCCGGGCGTTCCAGGAGGGGGAGGTGGCCGGTCTCCCGCAGGGTTTCCAGTCGGCAGTCGGGGACGGTGTCGCGGAGCAGTTCGGCGTTGCGGGTGAAGGCGGGCATGTCCTCGTCGCCCAGCAGGACCAGCGTGCGGGCGGTGATGCGGCGCAGGTCGTCCGCCGTGTGGTGGTGGGCGGTGAGGGCGTCCATGGCGCGGTTGCCGAGTTCGGCCCAGGTGTGGCGGGCGACGACGGACCTGAGCGCGGCGCGCAGGGCGGGGTGGCGCTCGGTGCCGGTGAAGATGTCGGGCGGGGACTGCATCCAGAGGTCGGCGAGCGGTTCGCCGGGGCCGGTCATGCGGTAGAGCATGGCCAGCTGCTGGTAGCGGACCCGGGCGGAGTCCTCGTTGGGGGTGCCGGCCAGGGTGGGGGCGGCGAGGACGAGGCGGTCGAGCAACGACGGTTCCTGGACGGCGAGTTGCAGCGCCGACATGGAGCCGAAGGAGAGGGCGACGGCCCGCCGGGCGCCAGTCTCCTTCGCGAGCTCGGCCAGCTGCCCGGCCAGGGCCGGGAGCGTCAGGCCCGGGGTGAGCGGGGCGGAGCGGCCGTGGCCGGGGAGGTCGACGCCGATGTGGGTCCAGCCGGGGAGGCGCTCCCACAGGGGCTGCCAGGTGGTGGAGTCCATGGTGTAGCCGTGGAGCCACAGCACGGCCGGGCCGTCACCGTGGCGGTGCAGGTGCAGGTTCGGGCCCTCAGGCATCGCAGCCTCCGGAGAAGTCGGCGCAGAACCGCCGGAAGGCGAGGACCGGCTCGTCGCGGGCGTCGTAGCGCGGTGTCATCGCATGGTCCAGGTGCTCCCAGACCACCTTGTCCTCGGCAAGGGCCTTCTCGCTGCCGCCGAGCAGGGCCGGCAGCGCGGCCCGCTGGTTCTCGCGCACGCCGATGGCGACCCGGGCGACGCAGCCGCCGTCCTCGGTGGGCACCGAGCCGGTGACGATCACCTGCCGCTCCGCCTCGGGGCCGAACTCGGTGACCACCACGTTGGGGCTGAACGCCTGGGCGTGGAAGCGCGGCTTGAAGTCCCACCGCACCCGGCCGGTGCGGACCGCCTCCCAGCGGATCTCCTCCAGCGTGCGGGCGTCCTGCCAGGGCGAGGTCTGCATCAGGAACTCTCCCTCGATGACCAGTTCGCCGCTCCGGCCGTCGCGCGCGGTCATGCCGCGGGTGCCGGGGACGCCGTGCACGGCCTTGAAGTGGTCGGGGTCGAAGGCGTTCTCGACCACGTACTCGGACGGCACCGCGACCGGCAGGCTGACGGCGGCGACCAGCGGGTACTCGTCCTCCCAGCCCTTCACCGCCCGCTCGAAGCCGCGGTCGCCGTCCGGGTCGTCGGAGAGCCGGACGAACAGCGCGTCGCCCCAGGTCAGCACCCGGTGCTCGGCGACCGACCAGCGCTTGGACGGGTCGCCGAGGGCGATCCGCTTGCCGTGGAAGGGGCAGACCAGGCAGTCGCCCTCGCGCCGCCCGCCGTGGCCCAGGTGGGCGCCGCGGTGCGGGCAGGAGGCGTCCAGGACGCGCACCCGCTCCCCCTCGCGGACGGCGATCAGGCGGTGCGGGCCGACGGCCAACGGGGTGATCTCGTCGGCCAGTTCGGTGAGGAAGGCCAGCAGGTACCAGCCGTGGTGCACAGTCATCGGACTCACGTTCATCGGGTTGCCAGTGCCTTGAGGACCTGTTCGGCGGCCCGTTCCCCGCTCGCCAGGGCGCCCTGCACCCAGGGCAGCCGCTCGCCGGAGACGGTCGCCTCGCCGGCGAAGAAGAGCGTGCCGTCCACCGGCTCCGCCCACTCCCGGGCGGCGTCCTCCAGCCCGGCCCGGGGCGCGGTGAACGCCCCGGCGGCGTACGGGTCCCGGCCCCAGTCGGCGACGGCGAGGTCCGTGACGGCGGCGCCGGAGGTCCAGGGCAGGGCGGTGGCCAGCAGGGCGGCCAGGGCCGCGGGGTCGGCGACGGCCGCGCGCAGCTCGGCGGCGGCGTCCGCCTTGGCGACGACCAGGGCCTCGGGGCGGCCGGCGGTGCAGCGGACGAAGCCGGTGCGGCCGTCCACGTCGAAGACGATCACCGTGTCGGGCGCGGGCCGGTCGAGCGTGGCCACGGCGCAGCAGCCGTCCCCGGCGGGGAGCCGGCCGGCGGCCGCGCGCTTGTCGGCGGGCAGCCCGGCGATCCCGGCCAGCGCCGCCGGCGGGACGGTGAGCACGAGGGCGCGGGCGGCGGCCGTCCCGGCGTCGGTCCGTACGGTGACCCGTCCGGGTTCGTGCGCCAGCTCCCGGACGGGCTCGCCGAGCCGCACCGCCAGGCCCTCGGCCAGCCGCTCCGGCAGCCGGGCGAAGCCGCCGTCGACGGCGAACTCGCCCTCGCCGACGTCGTCCCGGCGGTGTGCCTCGGCGACGGCGGCGGCGCTCAGCCCGTCCGGGTCGGCCGCCCAGTTCTGCCGGAACCACTCGGTGGCGGCCGCGGCCTCCGGGCCGGTGCTGCCCTGGGCGCGCAGCCAGGTGCCGACGGACAGGCCGGTGATGCCGGGCGCGCGCTGCAGCATGGCCTCCAGCTGCCAGGGCGCGCGGCGGCCCCGGCTGAGCGCGCCCATCTCGCGGTTGGCGCCGTCCTCGACGATCCGGGCGCTGACCCGGCGCGGTACTTCGGTGGTGCGGCCGGGCCCGACCAGCTGGTGCACCGGGTTGCGGTCCCCGTGCACCACCTGGGCGCCGAGCTCCAGCGGCGGGCCGCCGTCGGCGGGGTGGAAGGTGTGGATCCGGCCGCCGACGCGCCCCCTGGCCTCGTACACCACGACGCGCCGCCCGGCCCGCTGCAGCAGCCGGGCGCAGTTCAGGCCGGACGGGCCGGCGCCCACCACGATGACGTCGTACGCGCTCACCGTTCACCCCCGAGGTCGACCGGGAAGGCCCGCAGGCGGCGCGGCACCAGGCAGAGGTCCCAGTCCGGGGGGCCGGACGGACCGCGCAGGGCGGGGAAGCGGCGGAGCAGCCGGGGCAGCAGCAGGGCCGCGGTCTGCCGGACCAGCGGGGCGGCGAGGCAGAAGTGCGGGCCGCCGCCGAAGCCGAGGTGCGGGTTGGGGCTGCGGTCCAGGCGGATTCCGTCCGGGTCGGCGAAGACGTCCGGGTCGCGGTTGGCGGCGGTGAGCACGGCGAGGACCCGGGCACCGGGCGGCAGGACGCCGCCGTTCAGCTCGACCCGGTCGGTGGTGACCCGGGCGGTGAACGGGATCGGTGCCTCCAGCCGGAGCAGTTCGTCCACCGCGAGGCGGGCGAGGTCCTCGTCGGCCCCGGCGAGCCGGGCGACCGCCGCGCGGTCGGGCAGCAGCAGGTGCAGGGCGTTGCCGATGGACTCGGCGAGGGGCTGCCAGCCGCCGATGACGGCCAGGCTGAGGATGCCCAGCATCTCGGCGCGGCTCAGCCGGTCGTCGGTGGCCAGGGCGGTCAGCGGCAGCTCGGGCCCCTCGCGGACGACCCGGGCGGTGTGCCTGTCGAGGTAGTGGGTGAGTGCGCCGGCGGCGCTGCGGCCGAGGGCGGCGCGGGCGGGCGGCACCATCGGGTCGAGGTTGACGGAGGCGGCCCGGGCGAGTGCCTCGAAGCGGGTGAACTCCGCGGCGGGGAGCCCGAAGAGGCGGGCGTAGACGGCGGTGGCGAGCCGTCGGCCGATGTCGGCGACGGCGTCCACCGGCCGGTCGAGGGGAAGGGCGTCGAGCAGCGCGTCCACGTCGGCGGCGAGGCCCGCGCCGAGCGGGCGGACGGCGGCCGGCCCCAGGAGCAGCGCCCCCGGGGCCCGGAGCCGGTGGTGGTCGGGCGGGTCGGTGGTGAGCATGGACGGCGGCAGGGCGTCGTCGCGGGCGCGTTCGCGCTGGCCCTGCGCGGCCGAGAAGCGCGGGTCGCGCAGGACGGTCGCGCAGTCGGCGTGCGCGGTGACCAGCCAGAGCCGGGACGCGGCGTCGTAGTGCACCGGGTCGTTGGCCCTCAGCCACCGGTACGCCGGGTGCGGGTTCGCGCGCCCGGCCGGGGCGAACGGGTGGATCAGGTGCTCGGGCAGTCGCACCGTCGCCGTCGTCATGGGTGCAGCCCCCAAAGTCTCAGCGGACCCGGGGTCCGCGCCAGCGGAAGGAGAAGGCGGTCAGCAGCAGGCCGGCCAGCGACCAGGCGGTGAGGACCATCGCGATGTGCCCCAGCTCCCAGTTCCCGGCCGGTTCGACGACGGTGAAGGAGTCCGGCAGGAACACCGACCGGAAGCCCTGGGCCATCCACTTGACCGGGAAGAACGCGGCCACCGTCTGCATCCAGGCGGGCAGTTGGCCGAACGGGAAGAACACGCCCGAGATGAACTGCAGCACCATGAAGACCGGGGTGACGATCGCCGCGGCCGACCGGCTGTTGGGGATCAGCGCCGAGTAGGCGGCGCCGGCCATCGCGCAGGCGACGGTGCCGAGGGCGAGGTCCCAGCCGAGGGTGAACCAGCGCTCCGGGGTGCTGGGCAGCGGCAGGCCGAACAGGGCCAGCGCGATGCCGATCAGCAGTACGGTCTCCAGCGCGGTGGTGACGATGACCCGTACCAGCTTGCCGACGAAGTAGGCGGACTTGGGCATCGGGGTCATCGCGAGCCGCCGGACGGTGCCGGTGTCCCGCTCGATCGCGATGTTGATCGCCAGGCCGGAGAAGGCGGTGCTCATCACGCCGGCGGCGATGATGCCGGCCATGAACACCAGCTTGACGTCCGTGTCGGTGCCGGCCACCTTGCCCGAGAAGATCGAGCCGAAGACGACCAGCAGGATCACCGGGAACATCAGGGTGAAGACCAGCGACTGCTTGTTCCGGAAGAACGCCCGCAGCTCGACCTTGGAGCGGGCCGCGCCGGCCCGCAGGATGCCGGGCATCCGGCCGGCCCGCCGGGGCGTCGTGGTGCCGCCGGCGGTCCCGGTGGCCGGGGCGGTCGCGGTGGGTTGGGTGAGGGTCATCGCTTGCCCGCCTCGTGGGTGATGCTCTGGCTGGTGTCGGCGCCGCGGTCGGTACCGTCGGCGTGCTCCCGGATGAGGTCCAGGTAGACGTCCTCCAGGGTCGGCCGGTGCACCCGCAGCTCGGGCAGCTCGCCGACCCCTGCCAGGTGCGCCCACGGGACCAGCGCCGCGAGCAGCGCGGTCGGGGCGTGCGTGGCGATCCGGAGCACGCCGTCCACCCCCACCGGGGCCGGTTCGGCCCCGGGTGGCAGCGGCGGCAGCGTGCGGCCGGCCAGCTCCGGCGGAATCCGGAAGGAGACCGTGGTCGGAGTCTGCGAACGGCCGCCGAACTCGGCCAGCGGTCCGCACTGGACCACCCGGCCGGCGACGATCACCGCGGCGCGCTCGCACAGCGCCTCGGCCTCGTCCAGGTAGTGCGTGGTGAGCACGGTGGTGCGACCGCGCTCGGAGAAGTAGCGGACCAGCTCCCAGGCCTCCCGGCGAGCCACCGGGTCCAACCCGGTGGTGGGTTCGTCGAGGAAGATCAGGTCCGGGTCGCCGACGATGCCCACCGCGACGTCGAGCCGACGGGCCTGGCCTCCGGAGAGGTCCGCGCTCTGCTTCTTCTCGTGCTTGCCCAGTCCGACCATGTCGATGACCTGGCCGACCGGGAGCGGGTTCGGGTAGAACGCCGCGAAGTGCTCGACGACCTCGCGGACCGTCAGGTCCGAGTAGGCGCCGGTGGTCTGCGGGACGACCCCGATCCTGGCGCGCCACTCGCGCCGGTCCTCGGCTGGGTCACAGCCGAGGACCCGCACGTCACCGCCGGTTCGCTGGCGGACGCCCTCCAGGATTTCGACGGTCGTCGTCTTGCCCGCGCCGTTCGGCCCGAGCAGGGCGAAGACCTCTCCCTGGTGGATGTCCAGATCCAGACCCTGGACCGCGTGCCAGTCGCCGTAACTCTTGCGCAGGCCGCGGACTGAGACGGGGTGTTCCCCGACGGCAGTCGCCACTGTGGATCGCTCCTCTGTGGGGTGTTCAGGCCGACCTGGTGCTCAGGTCGACCGGCCGGGCGCTCTGCCCGGCGGGCGGGTTTCCCGGCTGGATCAGGTGCAGCAGCAGCACGGGCAGCAGCAGGAGTTGCCGCCGGCCGCGATGTCCGACAGGTCGCCCTCGCTCAGCTCGGCGGTGTCGATCTGCGGGGTCTCCGGGATGTGGAACTCGTAGCGACCGGTCGCCAGACCGATCTCGAAGAGCTCGACCTGCACCTCCAGGTTGCCCTCCTGCTCGCCCTCGGCGGCAGTCGAGACGATGACGATCTCGGCGTCGGCCGGGAGCTCCAGGCCGGCCTCGGCGAGGGCGGCGCGGGCGTCGGTACGCAGGCGGGCCGCGTACTCCTCGCTCGACCAGGCGCTGATCAGGGCACGGGTGTAGCCGTTGACGAACTCGGCCCGCTTCCTCTGGTCCAAAGCCATGTGACTTTTCCTTTTCTCGGTATCCGGTGTTTGCCGGCGGCCCTTCCCGGCGCCGCCT
>NZ_JBITTM010000082.1:0-30871 GCF_044541955.1 Kitasatospora sp. NPDC085464 | reverse complement strand
GCGCCCCCCCCCCCCCGCCCCCCGCCACCCCCCCCCCGGCCCCGGGCGGCCCCGCCCCCCTCACACCGTTGCGGTCTCGCGGGGGGGGGGGGGCCCCCCCCCCGGGGGGGGCCCCCCCCACCAGTCGATCTGTCCGATACGGTCTTGCACTAATAGGAGCGCCCAGGCTCCCTGGCCACTTCCGAGAACCGGACTGTGCTACTGGAGGCGGGGGCCGCCCGCAGCGGTTCTCGTCGCGGGCGGCGGCCCACACCGGGTGGCAAGATCGGCGCCGCATGGGGCCGCAGCGCGCACCGCAGGCCCTGGCGGTCACCGGCCCGGAGCAGACGGGCGCTACGTCGCCAGCTCCAGGTGCTTGAGCGCGCTGCTGGCCTCCACCACGTCGCCCCCTGCCACCGCCCGCGCCGACCGGCGACGGCGTACGCTAGCCGTCACGTGACGGCTAGCGGCAGTGGGAGGCGGCCATGGGCTCGGCGAACGGCGAACGCAGGTGCGCCAACGAGAACTGCGGCAAGCCGCTGCCCGAGGGAGCGAGAGCGGATGCCCAGTACTGCTCCGGGCGGTGCCGCATGGCCGCCGCCCGGCAGCGCGCCACCCAAGCCCCGGCCGTGCCGCCGGCACCGGTGGAGGACGAGCGGACCTCCGCGATCCCGGCCCGGCAGCTCGCCGACGCCCTCGCCTACGCGGCCGGTCGCACCGGCACCGCCCTGACCGCGGGCATTGCCCCGGACCCGGTCGACCTGGACGTGCTCGCCACCAACGCGGCCGCGCTGATCGCCCGCACCCTGGCCCGCCACCCCGACATCGACTGGAGCGACACCACGGTGGTCCCCACCGTCACCGCGCTGAAGCTGCGCCCCACCCCCGGCAAGCCGTCACGTGACGCCTCCGCCAGTCAGGACGCCTCCGCCGCGCCGGCACCGGGGCGGCTGCCACGTCTGGAGGATGTCGGCCGGCTTCCCGACGACCTGCGTACCGCAGCGCCCATCACTCACTGGGAGCAGCTCGCCGGCGTCCTCGGAGACGACTGGGTGGCCATGGCGAAGGAGGCGACCGGAGCGGACGGCCCGGATGCCGACCGGGCCCGCCCCGGCGGGGTGCAGCCGTCACGTGACGCCTCCATGAGTGAGGCCGCGCCAGCGTCCCGGCGCCGGGCAGCGGCGGCGAAGAAGACGGCCCCGGTCGTGTCGAGGCCGCTGCGCCTGACCCGCAAGAAGGCCCTCGCCCTGCTGGACACCGCTGAGCTGGTCAAGGCCGAGCACTACGCCGACACCGGCACCTGGGACCTGGTCGCCGCCGACGGCACCATGATCTGCCACCTCGCCCCGAACTACACCAACCTGCGCCGCAACGGTTGGAACGCCTGGCCGCACGGCTCCACCCCCAACCGCAGCGACCGCTACCCCACCCGCCAGGCCGCCGCCACGCGTGGCGCCGACGGCTGGCTTCGCATCGTCACCGCCAAACCCCGCCGCTGACCCGCACTTTCCCCGTTCGTGGGAATCGGCCGCAAGCCCTCTCACCATCCCCCGGGCGGCGATAGGCTCAGCGTCCAGGCCATCCGTCGGCGAGAAGGCAGGACCGTCATGACCACCGCGCCCGACCCGCTCTCCCTGACCGGCGAGACCCTGCGGCAAGCCGTCGAGGCCCGCGTGCGCCTGAGCGGCAGCGAATCCCTGAAGGCCGCGACGCACCTGCTCACCTTCACCGACCTGCTTGGCCGCCCCGATGTCGCCCGGCACATCCGCCTGCGCTACGAGACGGACGAGGACGGCCTGGAGGTCCTGGTCGCCGATGTCGACCTGCCCGCGCTCCGTGATGACGACGCCGTCTACCTGACCGGCGGCGACCAGCGCTTCCTGGACCTGGCGATCAGCTACCTGCATGGCAGGCCGACCGACCTGTCCGCCTACCTCAACGTCTTCGGGCACGCCCACGCCCGCCGCGCCATCGAGGCGTACATCATCAGCCTCGGTATGGAGGGCTGGTACCGGCTTGAGGAAGGCGCGGCCCTCGCCGAGCACCGCGCCTTCGAAGCCGAACTCCTCGGCGACCCCCGGTAGCTGGCAGCACCTGGCTCCCACTCCATCGGCACCCCGAAGCCGCCGCTGAATCCTCGTCGGGCGGCACGTTACTAGGGGCGGCCCATTCCGGCCCGCCAGCGGGATACGCTGGCCTCGGCTGGACACGCACTGCCGATCGTCGCTGCCCTCTTCCCCGCCCACGCCGGGACGCCGGGGCGCCGCCGACCAAGGGACCTTCGGGTGCCCGTGCTCTCTTTCGCCGTGCCGTTGTCCGGGCGGGGAGCGCGTGGGGCAGGCCCGCCCAGGAACGAGCACCGTGACGAAGAAGAACCGCCCAGGCGCGGCCCGCGCCGCCCGGGCGGCCCAGCAAGCCGGCGCCGAAGCGCCCTACACCGAGCTGCTGCGCGCCGCCCAGGCCGCCGCCGACCCCCAGGCCGTCGAGCCCGCCCCGGCTCCGGCCACCCCCACCACGCCCGCTGGAGGCCCCCTCATGCCCACGCCCTGGTCCGCGACCACCCTCGTCCGTATCGACGACGCCTACGACACCGAGTACGCCGACCGCCGCGGCGGTAGCCGCTACACCGCCTACGTCAACCAGCGCCGCAAGGAGTTCGTGCTGTGGTCCGACGAGGACCCGGACCCGGTGCGGTTCGCGGCCGCGGCCTGGCGGATCGCCACCGGCCCGGTCATGTCCCCCGGATACGTGCGACGGCGCCCGGACCTGCGCCGCGTGCACACGCACCGCGACGACTGGGCTGGCGACCTGGTCGTCGCCGTCGAGGTGCCGCTGACCCACAACCGGCTGGCCGGCGACCGCCTGCCCTACGCGTGGGGCGACTGGGAGGCGGCGAGCCACCGCATCGGTGACGAGGACTACTCGGCGCTGGAGGAGCCCGACGCGCACCGGCACCAGATCTCGGTGCTGACGACCAGCACGGTGCAGATCCTGGCAAAGGGCTGGCCGCTGCCGACGCCCACCCTGGCCGAGATCGAAGGCCCGGGCCTGGCCGAGTGCGCCCGCAGCGCCGTGCAGGTCCTGGTCGAGGGGATCAACCGCGAGGCCGGACCGGTTGTCGCCCGTCTCCTCGGCGACCAGGGCTGACCGAAAGTCAGGGGACGGCCGTGCTCGGGGGTCCACGGCCGTCCCACCGCAATCCCAGCGTGCCCCGTGCCCGGGGGTGAGTGCGCGACCAGATGCGCCGCACGGGGGCACGCCGGGTGCCCCTACCGGCCCAGCATCTCGCCCACCAGCCGCCGCGCGGCCGACTCAGCGCTGCGCGCCTGCCGCCGGGACCTGCCGAGCACCAACTGCTCCTCCAGCGACAACTGCGCCACGGCCTCGGCGGTCCGCTCGGCCGGGGTGCGGCGCGGCGAGCGCCGTCTGTGCGGGGAGGTGGGACGGTCAGGGAGATCGGGCGGCCGAGCCCGCCCCGGGATGTGCTGCTCCGACCGTGCCGCCCTGTCGCCGGGGCGGGAGGCGATGTCCAGGCCGGGCCGCTGGTCCTCCGGGCGCTGGACGAGAACCCCCGACGGCGATCCGGTGGCGTCAGCCTCTGGCTACTGGCGGCGCTTCGTCCGGTGCCTGTCCTTTCCTGCCCGTGAGGAGGTCCGGCGCATTCATCCGTTCGAGTGAACCGCGCTGCCCGGTTGGAGGTCAGCAGTAGACTTCCGCACTGTGGAGCGGGTGCGGCACGAAGGGCCGCAGGTCAAGCCCTCTCTAGGCGGCCTCTGCATGCGGTTTCGACGCCCCTAGGCTTGCCTTCATGACCGCACAGATAGCGCTGATCAGCTCGTTCACGCCTGCATCCGGGCCTGGTGGGGGTCAGGTGACATCCAGGTTGAGGTGGGTGCCGTCCGCGCAGTAGACCTCGACGCGGAAGAAGAACCGGTAGTCGGCGTAGTCCTGCATGTAGCCGTCGCCGTGCCAGTTGTACGCCTCGCCGAGCACCCACAGGGCCTGCGCGAGGGCCCGGCAGGCCGGGGAGGGCACGTTGCGTACCACGCCTGGCCGGACCTCGGAACGGCCGCTGATGGCCCAGTCGTTGGGCACGCCGCGGACGTTGATGGTGATGCTGGCGGAGCCGGTGGACAGCCGGTGTGAGACGTGGATGCGGGTGCCCTTGGGTGCGTCCCGGATCGGGCTGTGCTGTGCCACGGCGTCCGGGGCGCCCCGGCGGGGGGCCGGTTTCCGGGCGGCGCCGATCTCGGCCTTGATCAGGGCGGCGACGTCCCGGGTGGACAGGTCCCAGGTGGCTTCGGCCTTCTCGCCCAGGACCCGGCTGCCGATGGCGGGTTGGCGTGGGGAGGGGACGTCCGGCAGCGGGCCGTGGCGCTCCTGGAGGGCGACGAGGCGGGTGCGCGCGGCCGCGCGCAGGCCGTCCGGGACCCGGCTGTCCTCGGCGACCGCCCGCACCTTCGCCGCGCGCTGCCTCAGCTTCTCGTCCATGGCCGCTCTCTCCTCGCGGTGGTGGGGGGCTCCAGGATGCCGCAGCGCACCGACAGGCCCCTGCCCCGGCGCCCGGCCGCCGGGGCAGGTCCTGCGCGCTACCCGGTGGCGTTTTGCAGGAGTGCAGGTCAGGGCGATTGATCGAGCACGAACACTATAGGGTTTCCTACAGAGTTTTGACGCGCCATCAGGACGTTATAGGATCGGCCGCGGCACTGCAATTTCCGGGGGTCATTCCCTGGACTCCTCCCATGCGATCTTGGGTTCTCCGAACCTAGGGGCCCGGACGCGGTCAGTAGCGTCCATCGAGGGAGGGGAGCAGCGTTCCATGGCTGGAGAACCGAGGGAGTCCGAGGCCGGCGACGAGCCGGTTCGACCGAAGCGGGACGACCAGCGGGAACGCCGCGTGCAGATGGTGGGCGTGATCGTCATCGAAGTGCTCAGGTTGGCGGCGGAGATCTTCCGCTGGCTGTGAGCGCGTGGCCGTGCGGCCCGGGTTGCACCCCGGGCCGCACGGGTGGTGATCCGCCGCGCTGTGCGCGGTCCGCGGCCGCCCGGCCTGTTCCCTCGCGAGGACGCCGGGCGGCTTCACCATGTCTCCGGCGGAATGAACCTCCGGAAGTCACTATCTTAGGTCCGAATCGGCAACTAATCCCGGAGGCTAACAATGATTCCGGATTACCAACTTGGCTACCGTTTGCGGAATCTAATCCCCAATCATCAACTTTGAAAGCCGATTAGTTGCGGTTCGGGAAGCAATCCAATGCATCCAGCTTCTTTCGATGACCTAAGTCTCAATCTACCACGGTCCGGAAAAGGATCGAGGTCTGCGGGAGGCACCGTCAGAAGTCTGATGGTGGCACCGTTGTGACGCGCCCGGGAGGGGGGTCGGTGCTGACGCCGGGCCCCGGGCGGTCGGGTTGGCCTAGCGGGGTGGGCCGGCGTCGGCCACGGTCGCTCCCGGGGGCAGTGTTCCCAATGGAACGCTGCCCCCGCCCGGTCGCCCCTCTACACCCCTCCGGACCCTTCCGTCGCGTGGCTAACCTCGTTAGCCTCGTATATCTGGCAATATACGAGGCAACCGCTGTGAGAAGCTCTCCCTCAGAACCCCCGTTTTCGGCAGGAGAGGCACCGTGACGACGTCGAGCACCGCCCCCGCGCCGCTCGGGCGGCTGCTGGCCGAGCTCGCCGGCTTCGTCCGGGCCCGGATTGCCGAGCGTACCGCCGACCCGGAGCGGCCGGCCGCCGAGCGTGAGCACTTCGCGCACCTCGACGCCCGGATCGAGCAGGTGCTCACCCACGCCCACGCCACCGGGGCGCTCCAGCAGATCCACGCCCTGCGGATGCTGCGGGAGATGTCGCTGCTCTGGTACGGCCACGACGACCACCCCGACAACCCGTGGCTCGAACACCTCACCACCACCGACCCCGACGCCGCGCTGCGCCACCTGCAGCACCGGCTCGACCACATGGAAGACTGAGCACCAACAGCCATATCCCGCACCGCACTTGGCACCGCCCGGCAGGAGAGCACGTGACGCCCGATCAACCCCAGGCTGGCGGCCGCCACCACGACTGGGTCGGCTTCGTCCGCTCCCGCCTGCACGAGGAACTCGCCAAGGACAGCCTGCACCACTCCACCCGCCGCGCCCTGCAGCGCCGACTTAAGCGGGTCGCCGAGATCGCCGACCAGGCCGACGGCACGGCCCCGGCCTCCCTGCTCGGCCGCGCCGAGGGCGGCGCCGAGCTGGTCAACCTCGCGCAGCGCTGGCGCGACCACCCGGCCTACCCCGGGGTCCGCCGCGCCACCGAGTCGGCCACCGTGAGCAGCGAGCCGGCCGCCGTGAACAGTACGCCCGGCCGACAGCTCCCGGCCTCGGTGGTGCACGTCTACGAGCGCGGCATCACCGCGGACCTGCTCGCCCAGGTCGGCGGCTACCCCGGCCTGCACAAGGAGGCCCGCGAGGAGCTAGCCGAGCAGCACCCGTGCCGCCGGGAGGTCCCGGAAGCGGGCCTGCCGCTCACCATCACCTCCGACGACGACGGATTCCTCACCGTCCACGCCGAGATGACCTGCACCGACCGGCGCTGCCGGACCGAGGCCGCCGCCGTCGCCCGCTACCAGGTGCTGCTGGAGGTCTTCGACCGGACCTGGGAGTCGATGAAGGCCGTCGACCTGCTGCTGCAGCAGCCCAACCTGGTGACCACCCCGGACCCGGAGAAGCTCCGCAAGCGGTGGGACCGCCAGGAGAAGGCCATCCGTGAACTGCTGCGCGAGGTGGTCGACACGATCACCCCGCACGCCGACCCCACCGCCGAGTGAGTACCACCCGCTCGCGGCTCCCCCGCACCACCTCACGCCCCGTCAAGGAGACCGGCATGACGTACGACGACCCCGAGGACCAGACCGAGGCCGAGGCCCAGACCCGGCGCCGGCAGGCCGCCGACCTGGAGCACATCGCCCGCTACTACGGGCTGGAGCACCGCTGCGGCATCGAGGTCGCGCTCGGCGGCCGCGTCCGGCACGACGGCCGGGAGGGCGTCATCGTGGACACCGTCGGCCAGCGGCTCAAGGTCATGTTCTACGCGGCCGAGGAGCCCAGCATCTGCCACGTCACCTGGGCCATGGAGTACGAGACCGCCACCGGCTGGGTCGCGGCCACTCCGGTCCCGGACCCGTTCGCCGCCGACCCGGCCGCGGCATGAGCGCGACGCCGGACAGCGCGGCCGCCGCCCGCGCGCTACGCCCGAACCCAAGTTTCGGCACCGGCCTCCTCGAACGCCCCGAGACCCTGTACCCGCTGCTGCAGTACGGACTGACGGCCAACACCTGAGAGCACCGATCAGAAAGGCACTTCTGCATGGAGCAGCACTCGCACGACTCTGCCGAAGACCTGGAGCGAGCCGGATACCGCGAACGCATCCGCCGCCTGCACCAGGTCATCGCTGCCCGCGTGAACGAGCACCCCCAGGTCGGCGGAGCCGTCGACTCGACGGCCGCCCACCTGGCCGCCCGGTCGGTGGACAGCATGCTGAGCGAGGCCGCCCTGTTCGGTGAAGCCGCTGGGGCAGACGGCTTCACCGAGACGGTGGCGCTCCACCAGATGGAAGCGCTCCTCGACCAGGCAGCCCGGCGCGCATGGCCCACCGACACAGGGCAGTTGGACGACATCGCCCGCCTGCGGAAGGACACCAACGTCCAGGTGGCCGCGCTGCTCGCCGGCCGAGAGCACGGGCGGCCATCGGCCGCGCTTGTCCGCGACCAGGTCAACGAGCTGGCCGGCTTCATCAACCGCTGCGCCCAAGAGCAGGTCCACGTCACCGCCGAAGGCCTCTACTCCGGCCTCGGTCTGATACTCCGCGCCACCTCCTACGCCCACGGAGCCGTGGACATGGCACTCACCGCCGGCCGGCTGGATTTGGCGGGCAAGCACCTGGGCCACCTGATCCAGCAGGCCCGGAAGTGGGCCGACCACCCGAAGTACCCGTCCGCCCTGGTGGCTGACCTGATGCAGGCCGTGGAGGAGGACGATCCGCGCAACGAACCGGCGACTGGACGTGTTGTTCCGGAAGCCAGGTCAGCCCAGCCAGCCACAGCAGGCAGTCCCGCGAAGCGGATCACGCTCATTCAGGCTGAACGCCTGTTCAGCGCGATGGGGCTGGCCATCGGTGGTGACGACCGGGAGGGCTTCGTCTTCCTCGCCCGCGGAGGCCGCGACGGTTCGCGATCAGTCAAGTCCTCGCACCAGATCGAGGTGCGGTACCGCCTCGCCGGGGGCTACACCCTCATGGGCAATGACCTGGATGGCCTCCCCGAGGTGATGGAGCACTACCGGTGGGCCGTCGAGAAGGCTCCTCTTCACGGCTACACCGTGACCTGGAGGCCCGCCAACGTCTGGATGGAAGTCACCCGCTCTCCGGTTGCCCCCGAGCCAGCCGCCGACCGAGCGCAGCGGGCTGACTCGTGACCGGCACTGCCGGCGCAGCCGAGCAGAAGCTGCGGCAGTGGGTGGACACGTACGCGCGACTCCACTCGGGCGACGACACCTGGCCTGGTGACCGGCCCCGCGGGCGACCCGGCCGCTGCTTCGAGGAGGCCAGCAGGTACGCCGACGCCGTCGGCGCCACGTACGTCGAGGGATTCGTCCTGGTCGCGGATGCGCCGCTGATGTTCCCGGTCTTCGAACACGCCTGGTGTCTGACGGCTCAGGGCACCGTGGCCGACACCACCATCCCCGATGGCGGCGCTCTCCTCTACCTCGGTGTGCCGCTGCACGCCGCCTTCCGCCGCGCTGCCCAGGCCCGGCGACACACCTGGGCAGCGCTCACCTACGACCCCGACAACCTCCAGGCCGACGTCAACGACGCGGTCCTGAAAGCGGGCCTGCCACCGGGCGCACTGGCCCTCCCGAACACGCCTGCACCGCCGCCCGGGGAACCCGGCCCCCTCGCACAGGAGGTTCCGTGACCCTGAACCAATCACCTGCCGCCGAGGTCATCGACGCCGAACTGCTGGACGAGGACCAGCAGGCCCTGCCCGCAGTGCGCGAGCCCCTCGGCCTGGACCTCAGCGGCTTCCACCGTGACACCGTCCTGGTCGCAGGCCAGCCGCTGCCGCAGCCTCTCGCACCTGACTACAGCCTTGCCGACTTCGTGATCTCCCCCGAGACCGAGGAACTGCTGAAGGCCGCGCGCCGGCACAACACCGCCCGGAACAAGGACAACCAGGTCAGCCTGTTCCAGCGGTGGTGCGCACAGCGCAACCGGGTCGCACTGCCTTGCACGACCGCCACCCTGATCGAGTACGTCGGCTGGATGATCCGCAGTGGCACCTACGACCCGAACACGGTCCAGGTCTACAGCAGCGCGGTCGTCACCTGGCAGGAACGGGAGACCCCGGGGCACACTCGGCCGGGCACCCTGCAGATTCGCGAGATGATCTCGGCGTTCCGCACGAACTGGTCGAAGACGAACACCGAGAAGCAGTCCCCCGCGGTCCGGGAAGCCGATCTGGAGGTCATGCTCGCGGTCTGCGATGAACGCGGCCGGCCAGCCGACCTACGGGACGCGGCGATCCTGACTCTGGGCTTCCACCTGCTCACCCGCCGGATCGAGCTCGCCCAGTTGCTCGTCATCCACCTCGTCTTGGAACGCGACGGCATGCACGTACGACTGGTCGACCGCAAGACCCGCAAGGACGGCTCGGTGTACGAGGGCTGGGTTCCGGCCCGCGACGACGCCCCGCACCTGTGCCCGGTCCGCCGGATGCGCACATGGCTGGAGTACGGACGCCGAATCCACCAGCCCGCGGACCAAGCCGCCTTCAGGGCCCTGGACAAGGCCGGACGCCTGGCTGTCCGCCTCACCCCGCAGACCCGCCCCAAGCACCCGAACGGTACCGAGAAGAAGGACGAGGAGCTGACCCCGGAGGACTGGACGAAGCTGTCGATGCTCTCCGGCGAGGCCATCAACGGCTACGTGAAGGCCAAGGCGAAGGCGGCCGAGCGGAAGCTGGCCCACCTGTCCGAGGTCGAGCGCGCCGACCTCGGCTACAACGCGCTGCTCAACGCACCCACCGCCGCCAAGGTCACCGCGCACGGGCTGCGCGCTGGCGGCGCCACCGAGCTCAAGGAAGGCGGCGTACCCGAAGACCAGATCTCCGAGCTCGGCGACTGGGCGAAGGGATCCAAGGCGATGCAGCGCTACTTCCGCAAGATCCACCAGAAGGCGAACAACCCCTGGGCGGTGACCCGCCAGCTCCGAGGCGAGCACTGATCGCCCAGTGCAGCCCCATCCGCTGCCGCGGCCAGCCCGAAAAATTGGCCAGCGGATGCGGATGGCATGGGAGAAGATGCTCGGCATGTCGAATGCGTGGACCGCCCCCGACACCGGCTGGTACCGGCTCGCCCCCGGGAAGGTGCCGGAGTACCTGGGCGAGCAGATTCCTGATCCCGCCGCCAAGGGCCAGTGGACGGTCGTTCCACTGCACGCCTCGCCTCTGGCCGGGCCTCGCCCGGTCACCATGCTCAGCGAAACGACGGCCAGCTTCATCCACTTCCAGCGCGGCGACACGACCATGAACAGCGGCGGAACGCTGCAGGGAATGCCGGCGCCCGCGCTCACGGTCCCGTGGCGGCCGTGATGCCCCCGTCGAGCTGATCGTCACGGGGCCCCGGCCACCATCCCCTGACGCCTCTGCGGTGACTTCTGCTCAGGCGCTCACAGCGAGCGCTCCGGTGCCCGTACGCTCTTCCCATGAGCGGCGAGGCCTTCGACCACTTGAACGACGTCCTGCGGGTGGCCCTTGCGAACCGGGACATCAACACCAGCGAGAAACGAGGCGAACGCCTCAAGGTGACGGTGGCCACCATCGAGCGCGGCCTAACGTTCCTGGCCCGTCCCCTGCTTCGGGTCCCTGGTGCCCTGCTCGACGAGCAGGTCGTCGGGTACCACGAGTGGCCGCTGACCCTGCTCGGGCACATCGCGGCCGGCCAGTGCCGGGCGAAGCCGCCCTACAACCACCTGAAGCCCTCCAGCGTCCGGTACATCATGGACGGCCTGGCGGACCTGAACAGGGCAGCCGGGAACCGGCCGTACTGGTGGGAGGCCAAGGGCATGCGGCCGTGGGCCGGCCACACCAAGAACCCGGTCGCGCCCATGGAGCACGTCGTCCTGCGCCGCGAGTTGAGCGAGGTCGGGCCCGAACGCTGGGAGCCGTACCGGCTGCGCCTGCTGGCCGCTGTCGAGTTGCTGTGGGACACCGGGACGACGCCCAGCGGCCTGGTCGCCGCCAACGTGGACGACTTGTCCGATGACCTGTCGCGCATTCGACTCGCGTGGACCGCACCGGGGCGGCACACCGAGCGGGTCGAGCAGGAGTGCCTGCTGCACGCGAACACGACGGCCGCGTTGAAGATGTGGCTTCCGGTACGAGACCAGGTCGTACAGGACACCCTTCGCCAGGGCCTGGAAGGCTCCCGGGCGCTGTTCATCACCCTGCGGCACACCACCGGCGCGCAGAAGGACGGATCGCCTCGCCTGGTCCCGCCCGGGGTCCGGATTCTGCGTACGGGCCTGGACACGGCCTGGCTGTCCTGGATGAGGAGGGCGAACAGCCGCCACGTCGGGGAAGCCGGGTGGCCGATCGCCACCGACTTCTACCGAGTCGCCCGGGGAGACGGCCCGGGCGTAGCAAAAACTTTGACAAAGCCAGCATGAGGCACTAAAAATGGGTGCCGGCCACCCGCCACTTCCACGAGGACTCGACATGCCGCTGCCCCTGCTCGAAACGCTGCCCACCCGGGACCCTCGCATGGTGCGCGACAACAGCCCCTACCGCCGGCTCGCCCAGGAAGTCCTCAAGGCCCACACCGCGAAGAACGCCGACCAGCTCGAAGCACTGCTCCGGGCCTACGCCCTGATGGTGCACCCCCTGCCGAGCAGCCACACCAAGGCCGTGGCCGTCGTCCGCCAGGAACTGGCCGACAGCGACGCCTTCTGGAACACCCCGGCGCTGGAGCGCTACGACCTCATCCCCGCCGACGCCCGCGGAGACGGAGGCCGGTACATGACCCTGCGAGGGACCTGCCTGCTCGACGCCCAGCGCTCCGAGTACGGACCGGACGGAAAGCGCTGGAACAACCGGACCTTCGGCGAGCGGTTCGGCATGTCGCGCGGCCGCGTCGACCAGCTGCTCCAGGCCGCGAAGAAGGCTGCCGACTACGATCTGACCAAGGTCGAAGAGGACGCCGAGAGCTGACCCCAGCCCCCAACCAACCTCTACCGCTTCCCAGTAGCTGATCCGGCTTGGGAAACCGGCAGGGGGCCTCGGCGCTCCTATTAGTGCAAGACGGCATCGGACAGACCCGGACCCGCGTCGAACCCTGGTGTTTGCGCGTTCGGGCCCACAGGAGCGGCTGAGGGACCTAGGTTGGTGACATGGACGTTCAGAGCTTGTGGTGGCGGGCGGGCCGACTGGCGTACGACATGCCGGCCGCGGGGTGGCTGGAGCACCGGTGGCACGACTCGGTACGCCGGGCAGCCACCGTTCTGGAACCGACCAGCACCCCGAAGGGCTACAGCAGCGGCCCGTGGACGTACGCGCTGCCGACCGTCGCGCTGCTCATCTACACCGCGCGGGACCACGATCCGGACCGCGATCCGAACGGCGAGGAGGCCGGCTGGCCCAAGCCGCTCGACGGGGTAACAGCAGCGTGGGTCATCGAGCAGGTCGCCGACCGGACCGGCCTGCCGGAGAGGATCCGGGCGGGGCTGGAGCGCTACAGCCAGCTGGTGGACGGGAACCCGGTCGGCAAGCTGTTCGCTGAGCTCACCTACGACCACGAGCCCGTCATGAGTACGGTGACGGGCACCGAGCTGCCGTCCCTCGAGCAGCTGCCGGGCGGGCCGCTTCTGCTCACCGGTGCCGAGTGGGCCGAGAGCCTGCTGACCCGGCACTACCTCACCACCACGGCCTGACTCGGTGTCAGGCGATCCGATCTACGTCGATGGTCACGACCACTGCGGCGTGGTCGCTGAACCCGTCCGTGACCGGCTCGTCGTGCACCTCGTAGCCGACCACCGCCGGGGCGAGCGCGGGTGAGAGCAGCACCAGGTCCTGGCGGCGCGGCACGTCGCCCGCGCCGAAGCCGCCGGTGTGCCGGTTGTCCCGGCGGGCGTGGGCGACGTCGGTGAAGCCGGCCGCCTGCAGCAGCTCCATCGCCGTCCGCTGCGCCGAGCGCGGCTCGTCGAGGCCGAGCTGGGCGTTGCGCAGGTGCGCGGGCAGCGGCGTCCAGTCGGGCTCCGGGTGCCCGAAGCCGAGGGAGTTGGCGTCGCCGAGGAGCACGGATCGGCGGCCGGGGTCCGCGAGGGTCTGGAGCGGCTGGACCTCCCTGGCCCTGTTGGCCGGGTCGAACGGGTCCAGGTGCAGGTTGCGGAAGGCCCAGGGCACCGGGTCGCCGTCGATCTCCACGTTCGCCCAGCCCAGGACGTGGTGGTAGCGGGCGCGGTCCCCGTCCTCGGCCAGCACGCTGACCCGCGGGCCGAACAGCAGCGCCGTGTGGAACCGATGCCCGGTGGTGGTCTTGTTGGCGAACGCGAGGAACGCGCTGGTCATGCCGAGTTCACGGCGGGCCTGGTGCAGGCGCCGGCCGCCGAGCACGTCCCACACGGTGCACTCCTGGAGAGCGTAGACGTCGGCCTCCAGGGAGCGCAGGAACCGGGCCTGCAGCTGCCAGCGGCGGTCGTCGCCGTACCCCTCGTCGTCCCGACCGCCGAACAGCGTATTGAAAGTGGCGATGCGCAGTTCTGCCACAGCAGTTCCTTCTGAAGGTCTCGCCGGTCAGCCGCCGAGCATCTGCAGCACCTGTGGCCATGCCCTGGAGCCTACGGATCAGACGGGCCGCCGTCTGCCGAACGTCGACTCTGCGTCAGAACCCGAAGGCGCCATCGTCGACCACCGGCCCTCCACCGCGTCAGCCTGTGGCTGACGGTCCATGGCCGCGTTCACAGAGAAGTAGGTGTCGCCAGCACCGTCGATGATGGCGGGCTCCAGCAGGCCCGCGATGGTCACGGATGGTCACTGGTGGGGCTCCTGAAACTGGGGGTGTGGTTTGCCGGGAGATTTCAGTACGATGTCTGCGTCTGGGTTGTCCTTCCGCACAGTTGGTGCGGGCGGGGCAGCCCTTTTTGCATGGCTGACGACAGTCCAGCCGTATTCAATTGCGCGCGCATTCGAATAGCTGTAGCGTCGGGATCATCAGCGACCGAGCGCGTCGGTACTTAGATGCGCGCGCAATCGAATAGGAGGACACTGGCGTGAGAACGCGCACCGCGCGTCCGCCCACCGTCCCGAGCGGTGGGCGTCCGCCCAGCAAAGGACACCCGACGATGGCCACCCGATCCACGACCAAGGCCAGCGGCCTCAGCCACCGCCTGTTTGCCGCCGCGGCGTTCCTCAAGGAACTGGGAACCCCGGAGGCGGCGGAGCACGCCGCTGCCGTCGCTGAGGCCGCCGCACGGGAAAGCCGCGTCCGTTCACGGCCGGGCAACCCCACCCTGACTCTGTACGTCCACGCCGACACGTGGAGGCAGGCACAGGACGACGCCACCCCCGACCATCCGGTCACGGCCGAGGTCGATGAGGGTCTGCAGCTCTTCCTCGCAGGCAAGTTCATTCCGGAGCGGCCGGTGCGCGCCAAGCGCGGCACCTCCGCCAAGGAAACCGTCACCGTTCGCAGCACCACGGAGCGGCGCGACGAGGTCGCCACCTACGCGCAGGCCCAGGCCAGCGAACGCGGCTGGGAACCGACCGTGAACCAGGTCGCCGCCGCGTGGCTGGAGCACCGTTACCCGCCGCGCTGATGTTCAGGCGGGCGGCAGGTTCCCGGAAGCCGACACTGGGCTGCCCCCGCCTCCATGAGCCCCCCTTCGTCTTGGAGTACCCCCAAGTGCCACCGAAGATCAAATCCCGCAAGCCCACCGGCGTCGTGCCCTTCCCTCTGATCCTCATCGAGGGTGACGAGGGAGCGGGGAAGACGTACAGCACGATCGAGTTCAGCTCCTCCGACAAGATCGGGCAGATGTATGTGCTCGATCTCGCCGAGGGCTCCGCCGACGAGTACGGGGCGATTCCCGGCGCCCGGTTCGAGGTCATCGAGCATGACGGCACCTACCTGGACATCGCCGAACAGGTCGAGGCGGTCAAGGCCGAGGCCCGCCGCGCCGCCGAGGCCGGCGAGAAGCCGGTCGTCCTCGCGATCGACTCCGGGTCGGCCCTGTGGCGGATGCTCTCGAACTGGGCCTACGAGCGCGCCCGCCGCACCGACAAGAACCGTTTGAAGCTGGAGCGCAACCCGGACGCG
This sequence comes from Kitasatospora sp. NPDC085464, assembly GCF_044541955.1. NCBI lineage: Bacteria > Bacillati > Actinomycetota > Actinomycetes > Kitasatosporales > Streptomycetaceae > Kitasatospora > Kitasatospora sp. NPDC085464. The sequence goes on along the minus strand of NZ_JBITTM010000082.1, from coordinate 15,539 downwards.
AACGTCGACGTGACGCGGAACCTGTGGAACGACTCCACTGACCGCTGGTACCGCATCATCCACGCGCTCCAGACCTTCCCCGGCATCGCGATCATCCTGGCCCGGGGCAAGGACATCTCCGCGACGGACGACAACGGCCAGCCGCTCCTCGATGAGCGACGCCGCGTGGTACGGGAGTGGAAGGTAGCGGCTCAGAAGGACCTCGGGTTCGACTCGACCGTGTGGGTTCGGATGCGCCGCGACCAGGACCCGGAACTGATCAGGGCCCGCACACTGCGCTTTCGCGTGGAAAAGGGCAAGCCCATGCCGTTGCCGGACTTCTCCATCGAACGCCTCGTGTTCGATCTCCTGGGCTGCTCAACGGCCAGCCAGCCCCGGAACATGCCGGCGCTCGCCGGGGACCGCACCGGGCCGTGGATGGCACGTATCGAGGCGGCCCCCGACCGTGATGCGTGCGTGAAGCTGTGGAAGGAGCTCGACGCCGGGCCCGCTACCGGGCTGAGTGAGACCGAGTGGAAGACCGTGCGCCTGGCCGTCCAGGAACGGGTTCGGCAGCTGGCCGCTCCAGCCGCTGACATCGATGGCGATCCTGACGACGACGCCAGTCGCCTGCGGGCGGCTGCGGAGGCGCAGCAGGCGGAGGCCGACGCCGAATTCACCGGTCAGGAAGCGGCGTAGGCCCCCTGACCGTCTTGGTGGGCAGCTCAGGCGGGCTGCCCACCAGCTTCTTTCATCACGAACCAACGCACCTGCGAACGTCATCGCGGGCTGCGTGTCCACCGGGAGTGCTCACCCTTGTCCGCCCCTCCTGGGCCGTCCCCCTCAATCTGGGTGGCGGCCGACGCCGTCGACCGCGCTCGACCACGATCCAAGCAGCGGCAGCTTGGTGCCTCCGACACGGTGTGCGAGCGCCGAGCCGCATACGTCTACCACAACTGGCCCCGCACCGATCACGTCATCAGCCGCGCCGCGATCCTCGGGACGTACATCCACGAAGGCCTGACCACCGCCGCGAAGCGGGAGTTCGGGTGGCTGGTGGAGAAGAGAGTCGCTGACGAAGAGATCCGGGGAACGATCGACGTCGTCCAGTTAGACCACGCGACGGCCCGACGATTGCCCCGCCGGCTCCGACCGAAGGTCCCCGCCGACGTCACCACCGTCGAGGACATCAAGACCAAGTCCGTCCGACGCTGGGACCGGGTACTCCGGTACGGCGCGACCGAGGCCGAGCTTCGTCAAGTCCATACCTACGCCCGTGTCCTACGCACCCACGGATTCCTGGCCGTCGACGGACAGCGGGCCCTGGCACGGCTCGGACCGATACCGGTCGAGAGGATCCGGATTCGGTTCATCGACCGGGACTCCGGCGAGGAACACGTCCAGGAGATCCCATACGACCCGCAGCGTGCGGAGGAAGCCCGCTGGTGGCTGCAGCGCATCACCGAGACGAAGTCACCCGAAGACGCACGCAGGGACTTCTACGGCCCCGGGATCGACGCGGTGTGCGACTTCTGTCCGTTCGCGACCGCTTGCTGGGGCGTTCCGGCAGCTGGTCGTCCCGTACAGGCGAACGTCGTCCACACGGACGCCGACGTGGCACAGAAGCTCGCGGACTACACCGCGGCTCACGAGCAATGGGCCGCTGCCGACCGGGTCAAGAGGTTCGTCCGCAAGGCAGTCGACGCCACCCCTGCGGGCCAGTACGGGTCACACGTGCTGGGATGGCGCAGCTCGGAGGGCGACCATGAGGAGCCCGACTTCCGGCAGATCATCGAGCTGTACGACGACCTCAGCGTGCCCATCCCGACCGTCCCGGACAAGGACCGGATGGTCAAGGCGCTGATCACCGCTGGCATCGCCGTCCCCATACGGAAGATCAGGAAAGCGGCGAGCCGCGCGATCAGCGTCTCGACCGCTCCCAAGTAGCGGTCGGGCGGCCCGTGCCGCGTCCGGCCGGGCCGCCCGACTTCCGCAAGGGAACTCGACCACGACGAAAGAGCCAGTGTCGCCAAGACAGGGGGAAACCAGTGGCAGGGCAGCGAGGGCAGCCAGCCCGCATCCAACCGAAGCAGTACACGCATCTGATCGTCGTGCTGCGTGACAGCCCGACGATCGCGGCCGCGGCAGCCGCGATGAAGGTGGATCCCAGCACCATCTACCGGCTCTTGAAGCGCGAGCCCGTTCTCGCGCAGATGGCTGCGGCGGCGCGAGCGATCGCCGCTGGCGACAAGCCCACGCCGCAGCGGGCAATCTGCGGTACCGAGTCCCGGTACGTGCTGGAGGGCTGCCGCTGCGACGACTGCACCGAGGCTGCCACGTTGGCGCGTGCGAAGCGCCGTCAGAATCTGGCCGCCGTCTACGACTCTGTCCTCCCACCGCTGACTCGGCGGGAGGACGTTGCTGAAGGGGGGAGCAATCTTGACGTCCATCTATCACGACGCCGCTGTTGTCCGAGCTGACCGTGCGGCAGGCCCCGCTGAGGTCCCGGTCTGCCAGTGCTGCCCGCGCCGGCTGAAGCTCGAGGAGCTGAGTGCCGGTCGCGGAGTCTGCTGGCTCTGCGAGGAGCGGATCGCGGTCGGGCTGCAGGAGATCCGCACGCTGTGGCCGCGGCTCAGCGAGGTGGTGCACCAGGGCGCAGCGCCCCGGGACGAGGGCATGCCGAAGCCGCCCAGCGGGCCGGACGGATCCACCGCACCGGGCAACCTGGAGGCCTACGACCTGCTGGCCGGAGGAGTCACCGGACCGCTTCTGGCCCGTGAGGACGAGTGGCGGGCGGAACTGCGCCGCCACGATCCGCAGTGGCCGCTGACGCCTCACCGCGGCAGCCAGGACCAGACGGTGGCTGGGGTGCTTGAGTTCCTCGGCTCCAACCTGCGCTGGGCCTGCGGCGGCGGGTACACCGACGTCGACGATCTCGACACCGACGTGCGCCTGCTGGTGCGGCGGATGACCGCGGTGGTGAACAACGACCGCCGGCGGCCGTGCACGCTGAAGGCGCCGTGTCCGCTGCCGTCCCGCACCGACCCGGCCGACATGTGCGGTGGGGAGCTGGTGTACGAGCCGATTCCGGAGCCGGTGATCCGCTGCGGGCTGTGCAAGCAGCGGGTCGGCTACCAGTACTGGACCGACCTGGCCGACGTCGCCGGTCTTCTGGCCGCCTGACGAAGGGGAGCAGTTGGTGATGTTCGCGGATGGTGGGCGAGAGCCTACGGCTGAGGAGACCGCTCGTCAGATCGGCGTCAGCCTGATGGACCTGGGGGTGGTCCTGGCCCCGTTCTTCGACGTGGCTGAGGGCATCAAGCGGGAGCTGCTGGGCCGCGGCTGGTCGTCAGCGGCGGCCGAGGCCGCTGCCCTGGAGTGGCTGCGGGGCATGCTGCGTCGCATGACGGTCGATGGCGCGTGTCTGTGACGCTCCTCGAGGACGGTGTTCCGCAGGTGTCCGACCTGGTCACGGCCGGTCGTTCGTTGGCCAAGCGGAAGCGGTGGTCGCCATTCCTATTAGTGCGACGCGAGTGCCGGTCCCGGTCTAGAGTGAGCCGGGCGGGTCGTTGGCTACGTCCGGTAACGAGGGGGTACGCTACAGCCTTGGCGTCATTGTCCTGACGGGCAGTGACATGACCTGACCTCAAAATTCAAACTGGGGCCTTCCCGGTCTCGCGCGGCGTCGGAACCGCGTGTGCGAGTGGGAGACCCCAGGTGCAGTAGCGCCCGTTCGTGGTAGTCCGGGCCTTCTGCCGACGACACACAATCCGTCTTAGAGGAAGCGCAGTGCCGCAGGCCGATGATAGCGGGCGCCTGCCCGCATCCACTAGCCCGACCCGCCTCGCCGCCGTTGAGCATCACGCTCCGGCGCCGCGTAGCGGGTCGTCGTGTTTCCGGACCGGGTCTGGTCCGGGTGGTTCTCCCGAGAAGGCAGAGAGTATGAGGTAAACGCACGTAGGCGGCTCACGGGCCGCCTGGCCGGCCGAGGTGTTCCAGCACCTCAAGGCCAGCCGCAATGTCACCCCGCCGGGTTGAGTTCCAGCTCACTCCAGCGGACTTCACCCCCGTAGGCCTCCGGTTTCCAGGCCACCGGCCGACGGGGTTCACGCCCAGAGCACCGAGACGGGGCTCTGTCGCGCCCTCTTCAGGAAGGAGGCGCACCATCATGGTGCCTTACCACGCCCCTGTTCGCCAATCCACCGAGAATGCGCGCGCGCCGAAGACCACCCGAAAGTGGTCGCCCGCCCGCACCGAGACCGTCTCCGGCACCATGTCCCGGCGAACTACCCCCGCCCGGTGGTGGCGCGATGTCCAGGCCGCTCACCAGGCCGGACTCATCCCCGGGGCGACAGCCACCACGCTGACCGTCGCTCAGGACCTCGTCTGCCGCATGGACTGGACCACCGGTCAGGTCCGCTACTGCTGGACCGGTGTGATGAACCGCACAGGTCTCTCCCGGACCGCGGTCGCCACCCACATCCGCCACCTGCGGGCCGCAGGCTGGCTCGCCTGGGCCGAGCACGGCAGCCACCTCAACTCCAAGCGCGTCCGTGGCCAGGAGGGGTACGCGGCGACGGCCACGGTGTACGCCGCCGTGGTCCCGCCGCTCTTCGACCAGCACGTCGGCAACCGTGTCGAGGGCGCCGGGTACACCGCGCGGGTCGTCGGCGTGACCGAGCGGGGCCGCCAGGAACGCATCGACCGGGCTCAGCACGACGCGGCGGCGAAGGCTTCGCGTACCCCTTCCTTGAGGGTGGTTAGGGAAGAGGGTCAGGTTCAGGTGAGTGATGGGTTTTCAACTACCACGCACGCGCGGCCGGCGAAGAGCAAGCCGCGTAGGACGATCCTCGGTGCAACGGTCACCCGGGCCATGGCCGACCGTGCCGAGCGGGCTGCCCGGTACATCCGGCCGCTGGTGACGTGGTGCCAGACCGCAAGCCTCCGGCAGCTGTCATGGACACTGCTGGACCTGGTCGCCCGAGGCTGGGACGAGATCCGCATCCTGGTGTGGGTTCGCGAGCAGGCGAAGACTGCCCACGGAGGGGTGACCTGGAGGCCTGACCGGCCGCACCGCTACCTGGCCGGGTGCCTCCGCCTGGAGAGCGTCCTGGAGGCCGAAGCGGCCCGGCGCGCCGCCGAGGCCGAGAACCGCCTCGCTCCGGACGCCAACCTGGAGTGGTTGGCCTGGCTGAGTACCCGGTTGGCGGCCGCCGAGGCGCCCGCACCGGACATCGAGCCGGAGCCTGCCCTGACGGTCGACGGGCTCACCCTCGAGGAGATCGCCGACCTGCGCACCCAGGCCCGTACAGAACTGGCAGCAGGCCGGGGAGAGCTGGTGCGAGTCATGGTCGAGGCCCACGGCCTGACCGTCGCCCGCCAACTGCTCGGCCAGGTCGTAGACCCGGCGCTGCGCCTCACCGGGGTGTCCCGGCGAACCCGACTGGCGGTGGTGGCATGAGCGAACACCTGCAGGTCGGACCCGACCTTGCCCGGATAGCGCTCGCCCGGGCCCGGGAAGCCGCACGACAGCAAACACTCGCGCCCAAGCGAGCCGATCCGAAAAAGCCGAAGAGGGCGCCTGTCCGCTCCGGCGGCCGTGAGCCAGCGGCGTTCGCCGCAGTGCTCGAGCGCCTGGTGGAGGAGGCCGGCTGGAGACGCGGCGCCGCGGCTGGCAGCATCATCGACCAGTGGCCCGGGATCGTCGGACCGGACCGCGCGAAGAACTGGCGCGCTGTCGGGTATGACCCCAGCACCCAGGTCCTGACCATCAGCGTGACGAGCGCGGCCTGGTCGACAGCGCTGCGCCTGGATCAGGCCCGCCTCCTCGCGCTCCTGGGACAGCGGTTCCCCGGGACCGTCGGCAGCATCCGGGTGCGCACTGGCGGCCCCCAGCCGGTGGAACCCGAGCAGGTCGATCACCACCAGCCGGTGTCCGTGGGACGTCCAACGCTCAAGGGCTGGTGCGGGCAGCCGCCCGGCACCGAGTACCGCGCGGTGCGCCAGCAGCTGCGTACCGCGAAGACCAGCCCCGACGACAGCGAGGCCGTCAATCCGTTCCTGCCCGAGGGGTACGGCCGGCTGGGACGTGAACCGGAGGACCGGTTCCTGCCCGGACGCGATCTGGCCCGTGCCGCCGCCGAAGCCCAGCAGTTCTCGTCCGCCCGGCGCTCGCTCGAAGCCCACTACCGCGCACTCGCCACCGCACGTCAGCAACGAAGGGAGCAACCAACGTGAACGACACCGGGCCAGCCGCCAGGGCCCCACGGGCTTGCCTGCTCCACCACGACGTCCACCCCATGACCAGCGCGTGCTGGGAGGCGGTGTTCGCCTGGGTCGCCAGGGAGAAGAGCCGCTACCCGCACCGCACTGTCTGGGAACTCCAAGACGCCTACGAACTCGCGTTCGAGCGCTCCCTGCTCGATCAGCTCATTTGCACCTGAACCCCCGAGGAGACTTCCGTGGCAACGATCGCTTCCAGCCTCTCTGCACACCAGCTTCAGGCTCTGCAGCAGACCACGGGTCGTGTCCGGCGCGCGCGGGCCACCTCGCCCGGCTCCACGGATCGAGCTGGCGTTGACCAGCTGTTTCTCGAGCCCCACTACCTCGACGGCCTGCCGTACCACGAAACCTGCGGCTTGACGGTCCCTTTTGACGACTGGGACTGACTCTGAATTCCGCAAGAACGCATCGGACAGGACTAGGAGATCAACGGCCGAACAAGTTCGGTCACCAGTGGCGGAGAACCGCCACCGTCGTGACACGGGCTGAACAAGTGTCTAGAATCCTCCCGCTGGGAGTACGCCTCCCAACTACTCCACCACCCCCGCCAGATGGCGGGGGGAGGAGGAGGGGACTCATACCCCCTTGCTGCGCTGTCAATCCTTGTCGGCAACACGGTGTCAGTGCGGGAAGGGGGAATGACAATGGCCATAAGAGACTCTTAAATCCTGGCCGTGCAACTAGCGCCTCCGAGGGTTTCTTGAAACCCTTTGCCTGCCGGACCCACGATCGGAGCCCTCTGCATGTCCCCGAGCGCCGCGTTGACCGACGGCATACCCGAGCCTCGGTCACCCCGTCTCGCTCCCGTGGTGAACCTCGCGTCCTGGCAGGCCCGCTCGGCGTCCGCCGCTGCCGCAGACGAGGCGGTCTCCCAAGCACGCGAGCACTGGACCAGAGTCCTCGCCGCAGCCGATCTGAGCTGGTCAACTCACAGCTCGGTGAGCCAGGTCGTCACCGTCATCGCCGAAGAACTGGAACGCCTGGTCGGCGGCCTGCACGCAATACGCGAAGGCGGCGGTCATCTCGGCTTGCCCCCCAACCCGGACGCCGGCCTCGACCTCACCGGCGCCCTGGCGATCCTGGAACTGCTGAAGGACCTCGAGGACGCGGCCGAGGCCCGCTAGTCCAGGTGTTGTTCCCGGCTGGTAGCCCACCAGTAGATGACCTGATCGCGAGTCGGGACCGTCTGGAACTCACCACGCTCGGCTAGCCTTCGCCTGAGCGCACCCAGGGCCTGCTTGACCCGGCTCACCGAGACGGACAGCTCCCGCGCGATGACCTCGTAGGTGCGGCCAGCAACCAGTGAACGCAGGATCGACCGTTCCTGCTGCGTGGTCACCGGCCCGGTCCTCTGATCGTCGCTGCGGTCGGCCTGCCACGGTTCGGCGCGGTCCCACGCCAGGTTGAAGACCTCGACGACGAACGCCACCATCGCCGGGGCGGTCACCATCCAGGCCGGCGCCGAACCCTTCTCCGGTGGCGTGCGGAAGCTGGGGATGAAGGCGGTGGTCTCGTCGATCACGATGATGCGGGTGAACGGCGCGGCCAGCAGGCGGACCTGGGCGCCGAGGCCGGTCATGTAGTCCACCCATTCCCGGGTGGCGATCCCGTCGGATCCCGGGGCGATCGCGCTGGAGTGGTAGAGAGTGCGCATGGCGACGCCGCGGCGGATCGCCTTGCTGTCCCGCTCCCAGGAGTACGCCAGCTTCTTCGGGGAGCGCGCTCCGCCGGGCTGTGCGGTCAGAAGGCTGTGGCTGGCGCCCTCGATCTTCTCATCGATGGCGTAGTTCACGTTGCAGCCGTAGACGTACTCGATGCCGTTGGTCGAGGTACAGCCTTCCCTGGACAGGCTCCCCATGAGGACGTGGAGACCGCGAACGCGGTCCAAGGTCTCTTGAAGGGTATTCAGGGCGGTAGCCGTAGCGCGGCGTTCGAACACTTCCAGCGGTACCGCGGTGTACCGGCCTGGCTCGACGCTCGCCGGCACCAGCAGGCCCAGTCTGAGCAGCAGGTCCAGGAAGGGACTGTCGTCCGGGATGCGCTCGTGCCGCAGGGCGCGCTGCCAGAGGGCAAGTGCAGGTTGCGGCAGGGCACCTGACGTCAGGGCCGCCGCTGCGGCCGCCGCTATGTCCGATTCCTCAGTATTGAACGATGTACCTTCGGACACAGGACGGACGTGCACCAACGCTCCTCTTGATCGGCATATGCGCTCCAGGCGAACCTTAGTCCGGATGATCATCCAATTGCACTCATATCAACGGCCCAGTACTGGCCAGTGAATCCCACCCACCCATCGACTCGAGAGACCAGATGCGCCTCATCACCAACACCCGCCGCGCCGCGGTGGGCATCCTGCTGGCCGTCCTGGCAGCCCTCGCCTTGTACAGCACCTACGCCAACACCCGGGCCAGCGCCGCTGATTCCACCTGGGGCCACGGCGACACCGTGGTCGTCGCGGACTCCACCTGGGGCGTGACGGCGCCGCCGCCGCCTCCGGCCCCGGGCAATCTGGGCGGTGATCAGTCCGGTCAGACTGGCCCGGGCCAGGATCAGAATCCGGACACCCCGAACGACTCCACCTGGGGCTGAACTGATCCGTGGGCTGAGCTCGTCTGAAGGCCCGGGCCCACAGTGCGGGGGCAGGTGCCAATAAACGGGGGGAACAGAGAAATGCGCCACCAGCAGGCCCGGACGAACGCTGCTCACCGGGTCGCAGAAGACAACCACTGGATCACAGCCGGCTCTACGGGGGCGGGCGCAGTGGTGACAGGGGATCGGCACGCGGCCGGCCCGGAGGTTCCGCTGAACCTTCGCGTGTACGAGGTCGCCGAGCTTCTTGACCGCGAACTGGCGGAGTTCGCGCATCGCCACGCTTCCGGGCCAGCGCCGACCGGGCGCAAGCACCTGGCCGCGTACGCCTACTCCATCGCCCAGCAGGCCGATGCCGACGCTCGCAGCGACTACGAGGTGCTGCAGATGGCCTCGAACCTCCGCGCCGCGATGGAAACCGGGGACGCCGACCAGGCGGTGGGCAAGCTCACCTGCCCCGGTTGCCTCTGCTGGTCACTCATCAGTGCCCGCATCCGCGGACAGTGGCACTGTGTCTGCCTCAACCTGCGCTGCGCGCCGACTCCCGACGCGCCACGCAGCTGGGCGCTCGCGGACGTCGCCAGGCACAACCTCGTCGCAGTCTCGTGACCACCCAGACGAGGCCACCGGCCTGCCCGACACGTCGCTACCTGTCCGGTCGGCCCCGAGACCTGATCACCTGGGCGCAGGCCAGCGAGGCCATCGCGCAGTCACCCCACCCGATGTCGGAACGCAACCTGCGTCGGCTGTACCGGATGCACGGAGGGTGCGTGTACCGGCTGGTCGGTGTCCGCGGTGAGCTGGTGAGCAGGACCGCGGTGTTCGAGTGGCACCGCAACTACTGGAGAGGCTGGGCGCAGACCCCGGTACGAACCCCCGCACGCCGCTAAGTAGATCCGCACACGAATGCCCTGGACAGGCCACCTGACCAGGGCATTCGTGTTTCCGCCAGCCCTTTACTCAATTGCGCGCGCATTTGAGTAGGGCTAGGATTGGTAGTGCCGAGAAGGACTCGTTGCGGGGCCTTCGACATGCGCCGTCGAGGGCCCCGCAACGGGCACACCAACCCCCTGCGGAGCCCCCTGTGAGTACTGTCCGTGATCCACCCATGCCCGAAACCGGCCGTACCCCAGCACCCCGCCGGGTGCCGTGGGACACCCTCAACGCCGAGCAACAACACCTCGTCACAACGGCCCTGGACCTTCTCGGAACCGCCAACGGCCTCACCGAGGACGAAGCCCCCGTTACCACCCCGCCGGCCAGGGCCGCGCTCAGCACACTGGCGGCCGCCGTCGCCGGTCTCACCGTCACCTCCGGAGCAGAGCTCGCCCAGTGCTACGACTGCACCGACCTGGTCGACGGATACGACACCACCGTGACCAACGGCGGAGTCATCGTCTGCGACGACTGCCACCACCTCCGGATTGCCGCCGACCCGGACTTCTGGCGGCCCGACACCACCCTCTACGACGACTGATGCCCAACCACCAGCCGCCTGCCGCGCGCCCCGCTCGGCCCCGCGGCCGCGCCCGCCGAGCGCCGAAGCGCAAGTCCGCGAGGCCGGTCAACTGGCGACGGCCAGCCCGTCGACTTCCCCGATCCCGTCCAGCAATCGGACGGTCCCCACCAACGGAGACGCCCCTTGCCTGAACAACCCGCCACCGACCCCACGAGCCAGCTCCTCTTCGAGTGCACGGTCTTCGGCATGCCCGCCCCCCAGGGCAGCAAGTCACCGAAGGGCCTGCGCCGCACCAAGAAGGGCAACCTGGTCTCGAACCTGGTCGAGTCAAGCCAACTGGTCGGTCCCTGGCGCGACGCCGTCAAGGCCACCGCGATCCGGACCAGACTTGCCCTCCCGACCTGGCGAACCCTGGACGGTCCCCTCGCCGCGGAGATGCACTTCACCCTCCCCCGCCCCAAGAGCGCCCCCGCCTCGCGCACCCGCCCCGACCGCTACCCCGACCTCAGTAAGCTCGTTCGCTCAACCGAAGACGCCCTGACAACCGCTCAGATCTGGCGCGACGACGCCCGCGTGGTCGAGTACGAGGCCCTGGCCAAGCACTACGTCGGCAGCAAGGACCCCCGCGCTCTGGCACGGCCCGGCGTGATCATCCGTATCTGGAGTCCACGTGACCCGCACCACCAACCTGATTGCCGCGACGCATCTGCGGCATCTCACCGACACGGGGAGCAGCCCGGCTGACATCCGTGACCTCGCCGGCCTGAACCAGTCCACCTACCGGGCGGCCTGGCGCAACCGTCCCGTTCCCCCGCTTGTGCACGCACGCGTCCTCGCCCTGTCGCTGCCCGCCTCGCTTGAGATCGACGCTGAGAAGCCCAACTTGGGTACGCGTCGCCGCCTGCAGGCGCTGGTGCATCAGGGCTTCCCGCCAACGTTCCTCGCAGCGGCGCTCGACTGGCCAGCCGACCAACTGCAGACCCACCTGCGCGCCCACAGCATCCGGCACACCGTCCACCGGCACGCCCAGGTCCGGGCTCTGTACGACCAGCTCTGGGACCAGGAGCCAACGAATTACGGCGTGTCGGTCGACCAGGCCGAGGAGGCCCAGCGACTCGCGCAGGAGCAGCGGTGGCCTGGCCCACTGCACTGGGACGACGCGCTGATCGAGCAGCCCGTCGGGCATTCGAGGCTCACGTCCACAGGGCAGCTGCAGCCGCCGCCCGACATGGCGGCCGTCATCCGCGCCTTCGACGGCGAGCCGATCGCCCTGCGCGCAGCTGACCGCACTGCGGCGATCGTCCGAGCTCACCTCCAGCAGCGCCTGGACGCCGTCGCCATCGGCGAAGCCCTCGGCTTGAAGCCCGACAGTGTCAAGCGGACCTGGGACCGCGCCAAGAAGCGGGCGGTCAAGGACAACGAGCCCTGGGCCCAGTTGATCCCCTACCTCGCGGAGGCCGCCGCGGACATTGCGAACAGCAACCGCCAAGTCGACCTCGTCCGCACCATCCACTACACCCGCCCCGTCATCCGCACCGCTGCCTAAGGAGCCGCCCCCGTGGCTGGAGAAACGCTCATCACCCTGATCGGAAACCTCGTTGACGACCCCGAGCTGCGCTTCACCCCCTCGGGGGCTGCGGTCGCGAAGTTCCGGATCGCCTCCACCCCCCGCACCTTCGACCGCCAGACCAACGAATGGCAGGACGGTGAGAGCCTCTTCCTCACCTGCAACGTCTGGCGACAGCCCGCCGAGAACGTGGCCGAGTCCCTGCAGCGCGGCATGCGCGTCATCGTTCAGGGCTTCCTCAAGCAGCGCTCCTACGAGACCAAGGAGGGCGAGAAGCGCAGCGTCTTCGAGGTCGAGGTCCAGGAGGTCGGGCCCTCCCTGCGAGGCGCGACGGCCAAGGTGACGCGTTCGCAGCGGTCCGGCGAGCGCACCGCCACGAACGGGTGGCCACAGAACCGCGGCGGCTCGGGTGGCGGTGCAGGCCCCAGCGCGTCGCAGCCCAACCCGTGGACCACGCAGGGGCCGGCAGGCGATCCGTGGGGCGGTGACGCGCAGAGCGACCTCAACCAGGAGCCGCCGTTCTGATCCGTCTGCGTTCTGCAGGCGCGGTTCGAAGGCGTGAGCCATGCCCTGAGCAATAGGCAGCACCACCTTGAGTTCCGGCCTGCGCAGCACCCAATCTGATGAGATCGCTGTGATGTCGGGGCGGTGCGTCTACTCGCCAGGCCGTGGTGCCGGTACCGTGATCAACAGCAGCGAGCCCCCGGAATGGGCGCGGGAGTTACCGTCTTCCGCGATCAACCCGGGGGCTCGACTCGTGGTGAGGCTACGTCAGGTCTTCGAAGCCCCAGGCCGTAGCCAGCTTGCGGTAGTCCTCCGTGGCGGGGGCTTGCTTGGCCAGCAGCGGAAGCGGGGCCTGCTGGCTCCACATGCGCTTCGCGACAGCCGAGTACCCGACGTACGGCCAAGGCTTCACGAGATGCCCGTAGTCCCGTTCCATGACCTCGACGGCCTCGCGGTTGTCAGCTTCCTTGTTCTTGCCCTTCTGCACGCCGATCAGCGGAATGCGCTTGACCGTGGGCCGGGCGGGGATGCTCTTGGTCTTGCCGTACGTCTCCCGAAGAAGCTCCAGCTCCTTGAAGAGCGCAGGGATCCCCTCAACGGCCTTGCTGCTTGCCAGACACGACGGGATCACCTCGTCGTTCTCGTCCAGCATCATGTTGGCCGTGCCGACCAGCTTCCCGTAGTTCGCGGGGTTGTCGAGGAACAGCATGTCGTCGTCCCCCTCGTACTCGTCCCGCAGGAAGTCCTTGAACCAGTTGAAGCGGTGCGCGTACTTGGTCTCGGAGAGCAGGGTGTCGGCGTTCGTGAGCAACCCGGATGCCGGCAGCACGAAGAGGTTCGGGATGTCGAAGTACTCGTCGTCCTCTCGCCTCTCCCCAACAAAGGTCCGGTAGCGTGCCTGCACCCGCACTTCCTCGAACGATGCTTCCCCGAGGATGAAGTCGAGGATCGTCGGCTGGTTGGGGGCGAGCAGGTCCGGGTGCCAGCCCAGGACCGCGCTAGCGTTGCACTGCTGGTCGAGGTCCAACACCGTGATCTTGTAGCCACGAAGGGCAAGCGTCACGGCCATCGAGGTGCACGTGGTCGTCTTGCTGGCGCCTCCTCGGGCGAGGAGGAAGGACCAGAGCTGAGGCCACGAGCGGCCTCCTGGTCGGAACCGCGGGTCTACGGCCCGTGAGGTGATGAGGTCGGTCAAGGATCAGCCTTTCTCAGGTGCGGGCGGTGGTTTACCGGCCCGAGGTGGGGAGCCCCAGTTGGCGCTTCTCCCAGTCGGTGTCGGGGATGTAACCGGCGCTTCGCAGGAACTCGACGTATCGCTTGTCCTGAGCGTCGTAGCTTGCCCGGCGGCGGTCTGCAGCGCGAATCTCTGCGCCAGCCAGCGCCACCGCGAAGGCGGCCCGCTCGACCAGAGCCGGCCGCTCCGACTGGAGCACGGCCTGAAAATACGCCGAGGCAGGGGTGACGTCGAGCTCGTGAACGTTGGCAGCGACCAACCAGGCATGTGCTTGGTTCTGCGCTGCCGCCAGGTTCAGGCTCGTCAGCAGCGCACCCTGCATCATGCTGGCGCGCTCTTCCTCGGTGACACCTTCGTAGGTCTCCAGCAGGCTTCGGCAAGCCGCGCTCCGGTCCGCGGCAGCGTTCTTCCGGTCCTGAGCGAATCGATCCTCGCCAGACGCTCCCTTCGCTGGGGCGCTGGCGGAGGCAGGAGCTGCTGGTGGAGCTTCAACCGGCGCAGCGGCAGAAGCGGGTGCCTGCTGATCGTTGGTCGGAGTCTCGCGTCGCGGCTCCGACGCCACCGGCGACACGGGGGCGCTCGGCGCCGACGGGGAGTCGCTGACGACGGGCGCGCCAGCCTCCGGCGAAGGTGAGGCAGCCTGGTGGGGAACGGCCAAGCTGACGATCGGCAGCTTCCCCTGGAGCACCTGGTTGATGGCCTCCCTGTGCGTCAGCTCCTGGTCGGCCCCCAAGAGCTCCACCACAGCGGTCTGCCGGTCGTGATCGGGCAACGCTGCGGCAATCTCCAGGGCGGCCTTAGGTCCCAGATGCCCCTCAGACAGTGCCGCCTGTGCGGTTGGCGACAGCTTCAAGAGCGAGAGCCGCTTGGAGATGTGACCACGGCTCCGGCCAGAGACCAGGGCGATGTCCGTGTAGGACATGCGCTTCTGCTCCTGGAACCTGAGGTACTGCCGCGCCTCCTCGATCGGCGTCGGGTTCTTCCGCAGGAGGTTCTCGCTCGCGATGATCTCTTCTGCGTCATCGATCAGATCGTCCCGAAGGAATGCGTCGATGTCTTTCAGGCCTGCCTGCTGTGCCGCTCGCCAACGACGCTCTCCGAAGAGGATCACCCAGGGGGCGGCTTCCACCGCGGCGACCTTCGCCGCCCGTTCAGGATCGGCACGGAGCTCATCCCCCCAACGCTTCAGGTACGGCTCCGAGCGCATCACCGAGATCGCCTGCAGCACCCCCTTAGTCTTCATGTGCTCGGCCTCGGCGGTGACGTCGCCGGGGTCGCGGTCGTTGTGGGGGCTCGGTGCGATCTCGTTGAGGGGGATGGTCACGATGTCGCCGTTGGAGGCACTCGCCACGTAGATCGCGCTCGCGTAGGTCGGCCGCTGCGGCGGCTCCTCCGCCTTGGGGCCTTCCGGGTCGGTCCCCTGGCTGGGGACAGGGGGTGTTGGCTCTGTCCTGGTCCTCTTCTTCTTACCCGCGGTCGGCAGGTCGATCGGCACGGTGTCTCCCTTCTGCTATCGGCTTGGTATCGGGGAGACTATCGGCTTCGCATCGTGCAGCCGGTCATCACCCCGAACGATTCGCACCAACCTGGGTGGCGGCGGCCCTGTTTCCCGCGGAAACACCCCGGGTGCCAGGTCCCCCTCAGTGGCCTGGTGTCGTCGACCTCGATCCACGAGAACAGCTCGACCCCCGCGGCTTCATGTGTCACAGGAGACCCCCACCCAAGCCGGCGCGGGTCGTTTTCGACGCGGGTGCCGTGGGTGGGGGGTGGGTCATGAGGGTGGGGTGGGGTGCCCCCGGCCGCGCTGGCGGCCGGGGGCTGGTGGCGTGTTAGCCGCCGATGGGTCCCGGGTTGTTGGTCGGGGTGGCCGTCGGGGTTCCGCTGGACGGGGTGCCGGGGGCACTGGGGGTCGTAGCGGTGGGGGT
>NZ_JBITTM010000081.1:0-31194 GCF_044541955.1 Kitasatospora sp. NPDC085464 | reverse complement strand
GGGCGCCGTTGGCAGTCTGAAAATCACCCGCAACGCCCCTCTCCGGGCCACCCCCTGCGCCGCCCCCGTCCGTCCCCGCAGCGCGTCCCTCTCGCTGTGCAGAGTAGGGGGTGGGTGGGGGGTGGGGGTCGGGGGTGGGTGCGGCGGGGTGGGGGTGGTCCTCTCGATGAGGGTGGGGGTGGCTGGGGCTGGGGTGTGTGGGGGTGCTGGGGCGGCACCGAACGGGTGAACAGTGGGGGCGACACGCATCAGGCGGGGTTGACGGGCGTTGAGTGGAGGGACGAGTGCACGAACGAGGTGCACGGGGGAGCGGAGCGAGCGAAAGGGGTGAGCCGGTGCGGGGTTTTCATCGGGCCGTTCTGCTGCGGGCGGCGGCTGCTGCGCTGGCTCTGGGTGCTGCCGTCGTGGCGCACACCGAGGTGGGGCAGGCGTTGGCCAAGCGGGGGGCGGAGCGGGCGGAGCGGGACGCGGTCGCGTGTGCCGAGGCGGCTCGGTGGGACGCGGCCGAGCGGGCGGGGCACGGGCGGCCGGATCTGTTCGATCCGGGGCGGATGCCGGGGTGCCACTGACGTACGGGTGTTCGCCGGAATCGGACAGGCCGTCACTCTTCCGGCTTGATTCCTGAATGGGGAGGAACCCCCCCTCCTTCCCTACGGTTCGTCAGGAAGTGAACGAGTTTCCCGAGGGGGGTTCCCTGATGGCCGGCCCGGCAGTGCAGCCCGACGGCCCGGCCCCCGCGCCGTCGGAGCGGCGGCCGGTGCCGGCCTGGAGCGAGTGGGTCGGCCTGGTCGTACGGCTCGGACTCGCGGTGGTGTGGGGCTGGGCCGGGCTGGCCAAGATCGCCGACCCGGCGGAGGCGGCCCAGGCCGTCCGGGCGTACGAGATCCTGCCCGAGGGCCTGGTCAAGCCGATCGGCTACGGCCTGCCCTTCCTGGAGCTGGCGCTCGCGTTCCTGCTGGTGATCGGGCTCGGCGTCCGCCTGGTCGCCGGGGTCTCGGCACTGCTGCTGCTCGTCTTCATCGCCGGGATCGCCTCCGCCTGGGCGCGCGGCATCTCGATCGACTGCGGCTGCTTCGGCGGCGGCGGGCACGTCGACGAGTCCCAGACCGCGTACCTGCAGGAGATCCTGCGCGACACCGGGTTCCTGCTGCTGGCCGGGTGGCTGCTGTGGCGGCCCCGTACCCGGTTCTCGGTGGACCGCTGGCTGGTGACCTGACCCGCCGGCCCCGCCGCACCCCCGTCCCCGCCCACCCCGCACCCGACGAAGGCCCCCGACCGTGGATGTCAAGGCAATGAGCGAGAAGAACCGAGAAGGCAAGCGCACCGCCCGTGAGCGGATGCAGGAGCAGCGGGCGGCCGAGGAGTCCTCCGCCCGGCGCAGGAAGAAGCTGATCGTGGGCGGCGCCGTGCTCGCGGTGATCGCCGCCGCGGTGGTCGTCGGCGTCGTGGTGCAGAACGAGCGCTCCAAGCCGGAGACCCCGACCGCCGCCCCGGCCGGGACCATCGGCGACAAGAACCTCGTCATCCCGGTCGGTGCCGGCAACGCGCCCTCCGTCCTCACCGTCTACGAGGACCCGCGCTGCCCCGCCTGCGGCATGTTCGAGCGGGAGTTCTCGCCGACCGTCGACCAGCTGGAGGACGCCGGCAAGGTCTACACCAACTACCACATCGTGTCGTTCATCGACCGGGCCGTGCCGGGCAGGGGCTCCAAGACCGCCGCCAACGCGCTGGCCTGCGCCCAGGACGCCGGGCACTTCCGGGACTACCACGACGTGCTGTACCGCAACCAGCCGGAGGAGACCAACGACGCCTTCGGCGACAAGGCCGTCCTGCTGAACCTGGCGAAGCAGGTCAACGGTCTGGACACGCCCGAGTTCCAGGCCTGCGTCAACGACAACAAGTACGGCGGATGGGTGTCCTCGGTGCAGCAGGACTTCGACAAGTCCAGCTACAAGTCCACCCCGACGGTGCTGCTCAACGGCCAGCCGATCTACCCGAAGAATGGCAGCGAGGAGATCACCCCGGAGAACCTGGCGAAGTGGGTGGACGCCGCGAACCAGGGCAAGCAGCTCGGCACGGCGGGCTCGCACGGGCAGACCCCGGCGCCGACCAGTGCCGCTTCGGAGGCCAACAACCCGTCGCCGAACGCCGGCTGAACCCCCTGCCCGGCCCGCCGCCCCCTCCCCGTCCGGAGGGGGCGGCTTCCCCTGTTGTTCGGCTTCTGTGACCCCGGGGGTGTCCGACCCGGGCCATTGACCCTGTAGCGTCGGAACTGCCATGGATATCGCCTACATTCCCAGCCCGTCGCGGGGCGTCTGGAACCTCGGACCAGTCCCGCTGCGCGCCTACGCCTTCTGCATCATCCTCGGTGTCGTCGTCGCCGTCTGGCTCGGCAGCAAGCGCTGGGTCGCCCGGGGCGGTGCCAAACACACGGTCGGTGACATCGCCGTGTGGGCCGTGCCGTTCGGCCTGGTCGGAGGCCGCCTCTACCACGTGATCACCGATGGTGGCCGGCTGTACTTCGGTGAGGGGAAGAACCCCTGGAACGCCCTCAAGATCTGGGAGGGCGGCCTCGGCATCTGGGGCGCGATCGCGCTGGGCGCGGTCGGCGCCTGGATCGGTTGCCGCCGCCGGGGCGTGCCGCTGCCCGCCTACGCCGACGCCATCGCGCCGGGCATCGCGCTCGCGCAGGCGCTGGGCCGCTGGGGCAACTACTTCAACCAGGAGCTGTACGGCCGCGAGACCACGCTGCCGTGGGGCCTGAAGATCCACAAGGTGCTGCCGGACGGCACCGTCGTGGAGGGCGTCTACCACCCGACCTTCCTGTACGAGTCGCTCTGGTGCGTCGGTGTCGCGCTGCTGGTGATCTGGGCGGACCGCCGGTTCACGCTGGGCCACGGCCGGGCCTTCGCGCTGTACGTCGCCGCGTACACGGTGGGCCGGTTCTGGACCGAGTGGCTGCGGATCGACGAGGCGCACGTCTACTTCGGTCTGCGCCTGAACGACTGGGTGTCGATCGCGGTGTTCCTGTGCGCCGTGGCGTACCTGGTGGTCGTCGGCAAGAAGCGGCCCGGCCGGGAGGACCCGGCGACCATCGACCCGGCCGCGCACCTGGAGGCGGAGGGCGCCGAGGGCGTGGCCGCGGACAAGGCGGACGCCAAGGGCGCGGCGAAGGTCGCGGAGAAGGCGGATGCCAAGGCCGCGGAGAAGTCGGCCGCCGGCGCCGGGAAGGGCGGGGACGGGGCGCAGTCGTCCCGTTCCGTGGACGGAAAGCCGGCCGCCGCACCCGCTGCGGTGGCCGCCGACAAGGCCGACGAGGACGCCAAGAACCCGATCTGACCTGGGGCTTCCCCCGACCGGGGCCACCCTTCGCAGCGCTTGCGAAGGGTGGCCTCAGTCGTGTTCGGACAGCCTTACTTTGCTGGAAATGCGCAGGTCAGGAGGGCTACGTTCAGGGCGGACCAATGACGACGGAGGGGACAGGGACATGAGTGCGACCACGTTGGAACCCGAGGCCGGGCACCAGCCCCGGATACCCGCGGCCGGTCACCACCGGGACGTCAACGGCGGCTGGCTGCGGCCGGCCGTGTTCGGCGCGGTGGACGGCCTGGTGTCCAACTTCGCGCTGATGACCGGTGTGGTCGGTGGCGCGGTGTCCAACGGCACGGTGATCCTCACCGGACTGGCGGGCCTGGCGGCCGGCGCCTGCTCGATGGCCGCGGGGGAGTACACCTCGGTGGCCTCGCAGCGGGAGCTGGTGCAGGCCGAGATCGAGGCCGAGCGGCTGGAGCTGAGCCGCAACCCGCACGGCGAGCTGGCCGAGCTGGCCCAGCTGTACGTCTCGCGCGGGGTGGACCCCGAGCTCGCCCACGAGGTGGCCCGGCAGCTGTCGGTCGACCCGGAACTGGCCCTGGAGGTGCACGCCCGCGAGGAGCTGGGCATCGACCCCACCGACCTGCCCTCGCCGCTGGTCGCGGCCGGGTCGTCGTTCCTGTGCTTCGCGCTCGGCGCGCTGCTGCCGCTGCTGCCGTACCTGCTGGGCGCGACCTCGCTGCTGCCCGCGCTGGTGCTGGCGGCGGCCGGGCTGTTCCTGTGCGGCGCGGTGGTGGCCCGGGTGACGGCCCGCAGCTGGTGGTTCAGCGGGCTGCGGCAGCTGGTGCTGGGCGGCGCGGCGGCCGGGGTGACGTACCTGCTCGGCTCGCTGATCGGCGGGCACGTGGGCTGAGGCCCGCCGGGCGGTCGTCGGGACCTGTGGGATGACCCAGAACTCTGCATGATTATGCCGGGCAATGCGTGACGTTTCACACATGGGCGTCGCGTCATGCCTGGCCTAGTCTCACCATCCGGGCCTCGGCGCCGCGGATTCGCATCCGTGGGCCGACTCCCGGAATGGATTCGCAGGCGGCCATGATCGGCCTCTGTGGCGATCCGGTTTCGCCCCTGTTTCAGGCCGGGGACCGTTGGGCACAATCGTCGGGACGTGCACTGTGGCACGTCCTTCTTCCCACACCCCCTGACCTGCGGCTCGTCCCGCCATGTGGACGGGATATTCCGCTTCTCGGGATCCTGGGCATCATGTAACTTGCACGACACCGCACCATCGCATCAGGGCCAACGTCGTCCCTACTTGCACCAACTTGCCGAAAGACGACGACGGGAGAGCCGATGCTGCCTGCATCCATGCACTCCGCCAACGAGCTCCAGGCCGGCGCCGCCCGCCAGCCGTACTCGCTCGTGCCGGATGCGCGACCTGCTGCTCAGGGCCTGTACGACCCGCGAAACGAGCACGACGCCTGTGGCGTCGGTTTCGTCGCCACGCTGACCGGCATCGCCGACCACACCATCGTCGAGCAGGCGTTGAACGTCCTGCGCAACCTGGAGCACCGCGGCGCCACCGGCGCCGAGCCGGACTCCGGTGACGGTGCGGGAATCCTGACCCAGATCCCCGACGCGTTCCTGCGCGGCCGCGTCGACTTCGAACTCCCGGCCGCCGGCGCCTACGCCGTCGGCATCGCCTTCCTGCCCGACGACGACGACCAGGACGCCGCCGCCGTCGCGCAGATCGAGGCCATCGCCGCCGACGAGGACCTCACCGTCCTCGGCTGGCGCGACGTCCCCGTCACCCCGGACCTGCTCGGCTCCACCGCGCGCAGCGTGATGCCGCGCTTCCGCCAGGTCTTCCTGAGCAAGGACGGCCTCGCCGGCATCGAGCTCGACCGGACCGCCTTCGTCGTCCGCAAGCGGGCCGAGCGCGAGGCCGGGGTCTACTTCCCGTCGCTGTCCGCGCGCACCATCGTCTACAAGGGCATGCTGACCACCGGCCAGCTGGAGCCCTTCTTCCCCGACCTCTCGGACCGCACCTACGCGTCCGCGATCGGCCTGGTGCACTCGCGCTTCTCCACCAACACCTTCCCGAGCTGGCCGCTCGCCCACCCGTACCGCTTCGTCGCGCACAACGGCGAGATCAACACGGTCAAGGGCAACCGCAACTGGATGCGCGCCCGCGAGTCCCAGCTCGTCACCGACCTCATCCCGGCCAACCGGAACGGGCAGGGCCTGGAGCGGATCTTCCCGATCTGCACCCCGGACCACTCGGACTCCGCCTCCTTCGACGAGGTCCTGGAACTGCTCCACCTCGGCGGCCGCTCGCTGCCGCACTCGGTGCTGATGATGATCCCGGAGGCGTGGGAGAACCACGCCACCATGGACCCGGCCCGCCGCGCCTTCTACCAGTACCACTCCAACCTCATGGAGCCCTGGGACGGCCCGGCCTGCGTCACCTTCACCGACGGCACCCAGATCGGCGCCGTGCTCGACCGCAACGGCCTGCGCCCGGCCCGCTACTGGATCACCGAGGACGGCCTGGTCGTCCTCTCCTCCGAGGTCGGCGTGCTCGACATCGACCAGGAGAAGGTCGCCAAGAAGGGCCGCCTGCAGCCCGGCCGGATGTTCCTGATCGACACCGCCGAGGGCCGCATCGTCGAGGACGAGGAGATCAAGTCCGCCCTCGCCGCCGAGCACCCCTACCAGGAATGGGTCGGCGCCGGGCAGATCCAGCTCGCCAAGCTGCCCGAGCGCGAGCACATCGCGCACACCCACGCCTCCGTCACCCGCCGCCAGCAGACCTTCGGCTACACCGAGGAGGAGCTGCGGGTCATCCTCGCGCCGATGGCCAAGACCGGCGCCGAAGCCCTCGGCTCGATGGGCACCGACTCGCCGATCGCCGCGCTCAGCGAGAAGCCGCGCCTGCTGTTCGACTACTTCGTGCAGCTCTTCGCGCAGGTCACCAACCCGCCGCTGGACGCCATCCGCGAGGAGCTCGTCACCTCGCTGCTCTCCAACCTCGGCCCCGAGGGCAACCTGCTGGCCGCCGAGGCCGCCGCCTGCCGCTCGGTCGGCATCACCTTCCCGGTGATCGACAACGACGAGCTGGCCAAGCTCGTCCACATCAACGCCGACGGCGACCAGCCCGGCCTCAAGGCCGTCACGCTCTCCGGCCTCTACAAGGTCTCCGGCGGCGGCGAGGGCCTGGCCTCCCGGCTCGCCGCGATCGCCGCCGAGGCCGACGCCGCGATCGCCGACGGCGCCCGGATCATCGTGCTCTCCGACCGCCACTCGGACGCCGAGCACGCCCCGATCCCCTCCCTGCTGCTCACCTCCGCGATCCACCACCACCTCATCCGCACCAAGCAGCGCACCCAGGTGTCGCTGCTGGTCGAGGCCGGCGACGTCCGCGAGGTGCACCACGTCGCGCTGCTGATCGGCTACGGCGCCGGCGCGGTCAACCCGTACCTGGCCATGGAGTCCGTCGAGGACCTCGTCGCCCAGGGCGTGTTCATCCAGGGCGTCGAGCCCGAGAAGGCCATCAAGAACCTGATCAAGGCGCTCGGCAAGGGCGTGCTCAAGGTCATGTCCAAGATGGGCATCTCCACCGTCGCCTCCTATCGCGGCGCCCAGGTCTTCGAGGCCATCGGCCTCTCCCAGGCCCTGGTCGACGGCTACTTCGCCGGCACCACCACCAAGCTCGGCGGCATCGGCCTGGACGAACTCGCCCGGGAGACCGCCGCCCGCCACGCCAAGGCGTACCCCGCCTCCGGCATCCCCGCCGCGCACCGCGCGCTGGATATCGGCGGCGAGTACCAGTGGCGCCGCGAGGGCGAGCCGCACCTGTTCGACCCGGACACCGTCTTCCGGCTGCAGCACGCCACCCGCAACCGCCGGTACGACATCTTCAAGCAGTACACGGACCGGGTGAACGAGCAGTCCGCCCGCCTGATGACGCTGCGCGGCCTCTTCCGGCTGGACGGCCTCGACCGCGAGCCGATCCCGGTCGAGGACGTCGAGCCGGTCTCCGAGATCGTCAAGCGCTTCTCCACCGGCGCCATGTCGTACGGCTCGATCTCCCGCGAGGCGCACGAGACCCTCGCCATCGCGATGAACCGCCTCGGCGGCAAGTCCAACACCGGCGAGGGCGGCGAGGACCCGGACCGCCTGTACGACCCGGAGCGCCGCTCCGCGATCAAGCAGGTCGCCTCCGGCCGCTTCGGCGTCACCTCCGAGTACCTCGTCAACGCGGACGACATCCAGATCAAGATGGCCCAGGGCGCCAAGCCCGGCGAGGGCGGCCAGCTGCCCGGCCACAAGGTGTACCCGTGGGTCGCCAAGACCCGGCACTCCACCCCGGGTGTCGGCCTGATCTCCCCGCCGCCGCACCACGACATCTACTCGATCGAGGACCTGGCGCAGCTCATCCACGACCTCAAGAACGCCAACCCGGCGGCCCGCATCCACGTGAAGCTGGTCTCCGAGGTCGGCGTCGGAACGGTCGCGGCGGGCGTCTCCAAGGCCCACGCCGACGTCGTCCTGGTCTCCGGCCACGACGGCGGCACCGGCGCCTCCCCGCTGACCTCGCTCAAGCACGCCGGCGGCCCCTGGGAGCTCGGCCTCGCCGAGACCCAGCAGACCCTGCTGCTCAACGGGCTGCGCGACCGCATCGTCGTCCAGACCGACGGCCAGCTGAAGACCGGCCGCGACGTCGTCATCGCCGCGCTGCTCGGCGCCGAGGAGTTCGGCTTCGCCACCGCCCCGCTGGTCGTCTCCGGCTGCATCATGATGCGCGTCTGCCACCTGGACACCTGCCCGGTCGGCGTCGCCACCCAGAACCCGGTGCTGCGCGACCGGTTCTCCGGCAAGCCCGAGTTCGTCGTCAACTTCTTCGAGTTCATCGCCGAGGAGGTCCGGGAGATCCTGGCCTCCCTGGGCTTCCGCTCGATCGAGGAGGCCGTCGGCCACGCCGAGCACATCAACGCCCAGGCCGCGATCGACCACTGGAAGGCCGCCGGGCTCGACCTGGCCCCGCTCTTCCACGTGCCCGACCTGCCCGACGGCGCCGCCCGGCACTGCACCACCACCCAGGACCACGCGCTCGACAAGGCCCTGGACAACCAGCTCATCACGCTCGCCGAGGACGCCCTGGAGCGCGGCGACGCCGTCCGCATCCAGCTGCCGATCCGCAACGTCAACCGCACCGTCGGCACCATGCTCGGCCACGAGGTGACCAAGCGGTACCGCGGCGAGGGCCTGCCGGAGGGGACCATCGACGTCACCTTCACCGGCTCCGCCGGGCAGTCCTTCGGCGCCTTCGTGCCCCGCGGCGTCACGCTGCGGCTGGAGGGCGACGCCAACGACTACGTCGGCAAGGGCCTCTCCGGCGGCGTGGTCGTCGTCCGCCCGGCCCGCGAGGCCGCGGCCATCGGCAACGACGCCCAGAACCACGTCATCGCCGGAAACACCATCGGCTACGGCGCCACCAGCGGCCGGATCCACCTGCGCGGCAAGGCCGGCGAGCGCTTCGCCGTCCGCAACTCCGGCGCCACCCTGGTCGTCGAGGGCGTCGGCGACCACGGCCTGGAGTACATGACCGGCGGCCGCGTCGTCATCATCGGCGAGACCGGACGCAACCTCGCCGCCGGCATGTCCGGCGGCATCGCGTACGTCCTGGACCTGCGCCCCGCGAACGTCAACGACGGCATGGTGGGCATCGAGGCCCCCACCGCCGACGACCGCGACTGGCTGCGCGAGACCGTGCAGCAGCACTACGAGGAGACCGGCTCCACCGTCGCCGCCGAACTCCTGGCCGACTGGGGCAGCGGCGTCTCCCGCTTCTCCAAGATCATGCCGACCGACTACAAGGCAGTGCTCGCCGCCAAGGACGCCGCTGAGCGCGATGGCCTCTCCGAGGCCGAGACCACTCGCAAGATGATGGAGGCGGCTAATGGCTGACCCCAAGGGCTTCCTGACCACGCCCAAGCAGCTGGCCGAGCGCCGTCCCGTGGACGTCCGTCTGCGGGACTGGAACGAGGTCTACGTCGAGCGCAGCCTCCTGCCGATCATCACCAAGCAGGCCGGCCGCTGCATGGACTGCGGCATCCCGTTCTGCCACAACGGCTGCCCGCTCGGGAACCTCATCCCCGAGTGGAACGACCTCGCCTTCCGGGACGACTGGGCCGGCGCGATCGAGCGCCTGCACGCCACCAACAACTTCCCGGAGTTCACCGGGCGGCTCTGCCCGGCGCCCTGCGAGTCGGCCTGCGTGCTCGGCATCAACCAGGACGCGGTGACCATCAAGAACGTCGAGGTCACCATCATCGACAAGGCCTGGGACCGCGGCGGCGTCACCCCGCAGGTGCCGGAGCGCCTCTCCGGCAAGACCGTCGCCGTCGTCGGCTCCGGCCCGGCCGGCCTCGCCGCCGCCCAGCAGCTCACCCGCGCCGGACACACCGTCGTGGTGTACGAGCGGGCCGACCGCATCGGCGGACTGCTGCGCTACGGCATCCCCGAGTTCAAGATGGAGAAGCGCCACATCAACCGCCGCATCGAGCAGATGCGCGCGGAGGGCACCCGCTTCCGCACCGGCGTGCACGTCGGCGAGGACATCACCGGGCAGCAGCTGCGCGAGCGCTTCGACGCCGTCGTCGTCGCCGCCGGCGCCACCACCGCCCGCGACCTGCCGGTGCCCGGACGCGAGCTCAAGGGCATCCACCAGGCCATGGAGTACCTGCCGCTGGCCAACAAGGTGCAGGAGGGCGACTTCGTCGAGTCCCCGATCAGCGCCAAGGGCAAGCACGTCGTGGTCATCGGCGGCGGCGACACCGGCGCGGACTGCGTCGGCACCGCCCACCGGCAGGGGGCGGCCTCCGTCACCCAGCTGGAGATCATGCCGCGGCCCGGCGAGGAGCGGCCCGGGCACCAGCCGTGGCCGACCATGCCGATGACCTACAAGGTCACCTCCGCCCACGAGGAGGGCGGCGAGCGGATCTACTCCGTCAACACCACCCGCTTCACCGGCGACGAGCACGGCAACGTCCAGGAACTGCACCTCGTCGAGGTGGAGTTCAAGGACGGCCGGTTCGAGCCCGTGCCGGGCACCGAGCGGGCCATCCCGGCGCAGCTGGTCACCCTCGCCATGGGCTTCACCGGCACCGACGTGCGGAACGGGCTGGTCGAGCAGCTGGGAGCCGACCTCGACGCGCGGGGTAACATTGCCCGCGACGGCCGGTTCGCCACCAATGTCGATGGCGTGTACGTCTGCGGAGACGCCGGCCGAGGCCAGTCGCTGATCGTCTGGGCCATCGCGGAAGGCCGTTCGGCCGCCGCCGCGGTGGACGCGTACCTGGGCGGCAAGACCCCGCTTCCCGCCCCGATCCGACCCACGGACCGCCCCCTGGTGGTCTGACGGTCCGACCGGCCCCCGAACCCCCGGCGCCGCATCGCCGGGAGCTCAACCCGCTGCCCCCGCCAGCGTCGCCGGGCCAACGCGGTCTCCTGGCGCCTGCCCTCTTCCCCGACCAGTTGGAGGGCGGGCGCCGTCGCGTTTTCCGGGGCGCTTTCCGGGGCGTTCCCCCGGGTTCCCACCGGGGCGCACGGGGAAGGACCCCACCCGCGGGGGCGCACCACCGGCGTGACACTCCTCCGTGCACCGAGGGTCGGCTCACAGCGGAACCACAGGCTTCTCACAGCAGGCGGAAAGCCTCCCGGCACGGGCTGTTGTTCGTCGGTGCCAGGTGGCAGACTGCCGCCGACGGCCGGGGGGCTGCGCGAGTGCGGAGGTTGACTTCGATGGGCACGACTCAGGCAGGCGGAGGCGCGACGGTACGGCGCCTGCTGCTCGGCACCCAGCTGCGCAAGCTCCGCGAGGCCAGAGGCGTCAGCCGGGAGGAAGCCGGCTACTCGATCCGCGCCTCCGAATCCAAGATCAGCCGGATGGAACTCGGCCGCGTCGGCTTCAAGGAACGCGACGTCGCCGACCTGCTGACCCTCTACGGCGTCGAGGCCGAACAGGAACGCGCCACCGTCCTCGGACTCCTCCGCGACGCCAACGCCAACTCCTGGTGGCACGAGTACGGCGACGTCCTGCCCGGCTGGTTCCAGAACTACCTCGGACTGGAGGAGGCCGCCGCCGAGATCCGCAGCTACGAGGTCCAGTTCGTCCACGGCCTGCTGCAGACCGCCGACTACGCCCGGGCCGTCGTCACCGCCGGCTGCCACGACCACGGCGCCGAGGAGATCGAGCGCCGGGTCGACGTCCGGCTCAAGCGCCAGGCACTGCTCACCGACGAACGCGCACCGCAGCTCGTCGCCGTGCTGGACGAGGCGGCGCTGCGCCGCCCCTGGGGCGGGTCCGAGCTGATGCGGAGCCAGCTGGACCGACTTCTGGAGCTCGCCGAACTGCCCAACGTACGGCTGCAGGTGCTGCCGTTCGGCAACGCCGGGCTGTCGGCGGAGAGCGGCGCCTTCACGGTGCTCGGCTTCGCCGAGCCGGAGCTCTCCGACGTCGTCTACCTGGAGCAGTTCACCACCGCGCTCTACCTCGACAAGCCCGCCGAGGTCGCCGAGTACCGCCACGCGATGGACGACCTCGTCGCCGACAGCCTGGACCCGACACGGACCCGCGACCTGCTGCACGCGGTACGCCAGGAGCTGTGACACATCAGTACGATGATGTTCCATCAGGTCGGTGCATGAGAGGGAACAGATGTCGTACTTCTCCGAGTTGGCGCTGCAGTACATCGACGGCGAGTGGTGCACCGGCAACGGCTCCTGGGACATCGTCGACGTCGACCCCTACACCGGGGACAAGCTCGCCACCATCACCGTCGCCACCGTCGCCGAGGTCGACCGGGCCTACCGCGCCGCCGAGCGCGCCCAGAAGGGGTGGGCCGCCACCAACCCCTACCGGCGCCGACTTGTCTTCGAACGCGCGCTGCACCTGCTGGAGGAGCGCGAGCCCGAGATCGTCGCGGCGATCACGGCCGAACTCGGCGGCACCGCGCTCAAGGCGGGCTTCGAACTCTCCCTGGTCAAGGACGTGCTGCGGGAGTGCCTGCACCTGTCCGTGGCCGCCGAGGGCCGGCTGCTGCCCTCGCCCGCCCCGGGCAAGGAGAACCGGCTCTACCGGCTGCCGGTCGGCGTCGTCGGCGTGATCAGCCCGTTCAACTTCCCGCTGTTCCTGGCGCTCAAGGCGGTCGCCCCGGCGCTCGCCCTCGGCAACGGCGTGGTGCTCAAGCCCCACCAGGAGACCCCGGTGGTCGGCGGCGGCCTGATCGCCAAGCTCTTCGAGGACGCCGGCCTGCCGCCCGGCCTGCTGAACGTCGTGATCACCGACATCGCCGAGATCGGCGACAGCTTCATCGAGCACCCGGTGCCCAAGGTGATCTCCTTCACCGGCTCCGACAAGGTCGGCCGGCACGTCGGGACCGTCGCCGCCGCGAACTTCAAGCGCTCCGTCCTGGAACTCGGCGGCAACAGCGCGCTGATCGTGCTGGACGACGCCGACGTCGACTACGCCGTGGACGCGGCCGTGTTCAGCCGCTTCGTCCACCAGGGCCAGGTCTGCATGTCCGCCAACCGCGTGCTGGTGGACCGCGCCGTCGAGGCCGAGTTCACCGAGAAGTTCGTCGCCAAGGTCGCCTCGCTCACCGTCGGCGACCCCAAGGACCCGGCCACCCACATCGGCCCGCTGATCAACCCCGTCCAGGCCGACGCCCTCTCCGCCCAGATCGACCAGGCGCTCGCCGCCGGCGCCACCGCACTGCTGCGCGGCGCCACCACCGGCAGCCTGATGGCGCCGACCGTGCTCACCGGCCTCGCCGAGGACGCGCCGATCCTGCAGCGCGAACTGTTCGGCCCGGTCGTGCTGCTGGTGCCCTTCGACGGCGAGGACGAGGCCGTGCGGATCGCCAACGACACGCCGTTCGGGCTCAGCGGCGCCGTGCACACCGCCGACGTCGAGCGCGGGGTGCGGCTCGCCCAGCGGATCGAGACCGGCATGGTCCACGTCAACGGCGGGACCATCGCGGACGAGCCGGGCGTGCCGTTCGGCGGGGAGAAGAACTCCGGCGTCGGGCGGCTCAACGGGGAGGCCACGGTGGACGCCTTCACCACGGTGAAGTGGATCTCGGTGCAGCACGGGCGGGCGGCGTTCCCGTTCTGAGCGGGGGTCGGGGCTGAGCGGGGGTCGGGGTCGGCCGGCGTTCGGCGCTGACTGGCGCGCGGCTCCGGCCGACGCCCGGGTCGGCCGGCGTTCGGCACCGCGTGGGCGCCCAGCTCCGGCCGCGGGCGCCTACGCGGCGCGGGCCTCCCGGCGGTAACCGCCGGGGGCCAGGCCGAACTCCCGCTTGAACGCCTTCGCGAAGGCGTACTCCGAGCCGTAGCCGGTCTGCGCCGCGACCGAGGTCAGCGGCGCCTCCGACTCGCGCAGCAGCCGGGCCGCGGTGGTCATCCGCCAACGGGTCAGGTACGCCATCGGCGGCTCGCCCACCATCGTGGTGAAGCGGCGGGCGAAGGCGGCCCGGGACAGGCCCGCGCGGTCCGCCAGCGACTCCACCGTCCACGGGGTGGCCGGCGCCTCGTGGATCGCGGTCAGGGCCGGCGCGACGGCGGCGTCCCGCAGCGCCGCCGCCCAGCCGGCGGCCGTCGCGGCGGGCTGGTCCTCGAACCAGGCCCGCAGGATGTACAGCAGCAGCGAGTCGATCAGCGCCGGGACGATGCCGGTCGAGCCGATCCGCGGGTTCTCCAGCTCGATGCCCAACAGCTGCACAGCGGCGGCCAGTTCGGGGTGGCGGCCGTGCCGGGTGGGCAGGTGGATCAGGGCCGGCAGCTGGCGGACCATCGGGTGCGGGCGGCCCTGGTCCAGGTGGTAGTTGCCGCACAGCAGGCTGGTGCGGGCGCCCCCGCCGCCCAGGGTGAGGGTGCCGATCGGCGGGGCGGAGTCCTTCACGCAGTCCCGGGCGTCCACCGCCGGGGTGTCCGGGTGGTCGGCCAGGACGTGGCCGCCGCCGTCCCGCAGGAAGACGACGTCGCCCGGGCTGAGTGCGATCGGCTCCTGCCGCCCGGAGCCGTCCCCGGTGCCCAGCGGGATCAGCCAGCAGGTGCCGTACAGCACCACGTGGAATCCGGCGCCGAGCACCGGGGGCAGGCGCAGGGCCCACGGGGCGCGGCCCTCGGTGCGGGCGGAGGACGGGTAGGCCGTCCGCATCGAGCCCAGTGCCTCGGTCAGGATGTCCAACGCCCGTCCCCCTTGGGTGCTTTCACCGGCGGTCCTCAACGGCCCCGGCCGTCCGCGGTCGAGTCCTCGACGGTCCGCGGTCGAGTGCCCGGTCGAGTGTTCGGCCGAGTCCTCAGTCGACCGTCAGGACGACCTTGCCCTGGACGCTACCGGAGCCCACCAGCTCGTGCGCCCGGCCGGCCTCGGCCAGCGGGAAGGCCTGCGCGACGTGCGGACGGATCCGGCCCTCGTCCACCAGGGCGGCGATCGCCTCCAGTGCGGCGTGGTCGGGCTCGACGGAGACGCCCGCGAAGCGGCGCCCGGCGGCCTCGACCGCGGCGGCCAGCTCCCGGTCGCGGTGCTCCATGATGCTCACCAGGTGGCCGCCGGGCTTCAGCACCTCCAGCGCGCGGGTGTTCTCGGAGGAGGAGTCGAAGACGACGTCGACGTCCTTCACCGCGCGGGTGTAGTCGGTGGTGCGGTAGTCGATGACCTCGTCGGCGCCGATCCCCTTCAGGAAGGCGTGCTTGGGCTCGCTCGCCAGCGCGATCACGTACGCGCCGCGGGCCTTGGCGATCTGCACGGCGAAGTGGCCGACGCCGCCTGCCGCCCGGTGGATCAGCACCCGCTGCCCCTCACTGACGCCCGCCGCGTCCACCAGGCCCTGCCAGGCGGTCAGCGCGGCCAGCGGCAGCGCGGCGGCCTGCGCGTGGTCGATCGAGGCGGGCTTGCGGGCCAGCTGGCGGGACGGCGCGGCCACGTACTCGGCGTAGGCGTTCGCGGCGCGGGGGAAGAACGGCATCCCGTACACCTCCTCGCCCACCCGGTACCGGGCGCCGGGCGCGGCCTCCTCGACCACCCCGGAGACGTCCCAGCCCACCGTGAACGGCGGCGCGCCCAGCAGCGGGAACATGCCCGCCCGCACGCCCACGTCCACCGGGTTCACCCCGGCGGCCTTCACCCGCACCAGCACCTCGCCGCTCAGCAGGTGCGGACGCTCCACCTCGGCGACCTCCAGGACCTCCGGCCCGCCGACCTCCCGCTGCACCACCGCACGCATCGCACTCACTCCCTGCCCGGTCAACACCGGCCCCCCGTGGGGCCGTTCTCGATGTGCTCAACGATAGGAAGGGCGGGCGAGCGGATGAATATCCTCCAGTCTTCACTGGATGTCCGATCGTCTCGCGGGACGAGCGTGTCAGTCGGGATAGCGCGCCATTGTCCACCGCTCCGGATGCGGCGAGGCGCCGCCGGGCGGACGGGCCCGGCGGCGCCTCGGAGCGGCGGTGGTGCCGGTCAGAAGACCGGCTGGCCGGCGCGGACCAGGCGCCAGGAGTCGGTGAAGAAGTCGGCGGGGTCGATGACGCCCTTGGCCTTCACCCAGGCGATCATGGTGTTGCGGATCTCGTCGGAGTTCGACCAGACCAGCTTGGCGCCGGCCACGTGCGGGAAGTTGCCGCCGCCGTTGGCACGGTAGTTGTTGACGGCCAGGACGAACTGGGCGGCGGGGTCGATCGGCTTGCCCTGGAACGACAGGTTGACGATCCGCGAGCCCTTCGGCTGGGCGACGTCGATGTCGTAGGTCAGGCCGTAGACCGAGTCGTAGTTGTAGTCCGGGGTGGCCTCGGCGCCGGTCAGGGCGTCCTTGTCGACCGGCGCGCCCGGGGCGAGCTGGTTGTAGTACTTCGCCGAGAACTCCAGGTAGTCCTTGAGCTGGGCGCCCGTCAGGATGCGGGCCTCCATGGTGTTCTCGTAGATGTAGAGGCCGGCGGCGTCGCGCAGCTTGACCTGGCCCGAGGGGATCAGGGCGGTGCGGTTGAACGGGGCGGCCTGGGCCAGCACCGGGAGGTTGGCGTACTGGCCGCCGGCCAGCGCGGCCTTGACGGCGTCCGCCTGGACCTTGCCGATCAGGTCGATGATCGGGGTGGCCTTGAAGCGGGACTCGGCGATCGACAGCTCGATCTTGCTGGTGCCGATGTTCTGGTTGACGTACGCGACGACCTTCTTGTGCTGGTCGGTGATCGCGTTGGTGATCTCCGGGTTCTCCGGCACGGTGTTGGAGTTCAGCACCCGCGAGGAGACCGAGGTGACCTTCCAGGCGCCGTCGGCGAACTCGACCTCGAAG
This sequence comes from Kitasatospora sp. NPDC085464, assembly GCF_044541955.1. Taxonomy (NCBI): domain Bacteria; kingdom Bacillati; phylum Actinomycetota; class Actinomycetes; order Kitasatosporales; family Streptomycetaceae; genus Kitasatospora; species Kitasatospora sp. NPDC085464. The sequence goes on along the minus strand of NZ_JBITTM010000081.1, from coordinate 14,524 downwards.
TCGAAGCAGCTCAGGCGCTGGCCCCAGCACAGCGGCTCGGACAGCACGACCGTCTTGCCGGTCTTCTTGTTGACGATCAGGCGCTGCGCGACCTCCTTGTGGGTGTGCCCCACCAGGACCGCGTCGATGTCCGGGACGGTCTCCGCCATCTCGCCGGAGGCGTCCTCGGGCCAGGGCAGCTGGTCGCCGTAGGTGGTCGCCTCGTCGATGCCGGAGTGGGCCGAGACGACGATGACGTCCGCACCCGCCGCCTTCATCCGCGGCACGTACTTGGCGGCGGTCTCCACGATGCCCGGGAAGACCATCTTGCCGCTGACGTTGGCCTTGTCCCAGATCGCGATGCCCGGGTTGGTGAGGCCGAGGATGCCGACCTTCAGCGGCTTGCCCTCGCCGAGGTGCATCTCCTTGATCACGTACGGCGGGAAGGCCGGCTTCTCGTTCTTCGCGTGCAGCGCGTTGGCGCCCAGCAGCGGGAACTCCAGCTGGTCCTCGAAGGCCTTCACGGTCGGGATGCCGTAGTTGAACTCGTGGTTGCCGAGCGCGGCGGCGTCGTACTCCATGAGGTTCATGGCGACGGCCATCGGGTGGTCCGGGACGGTGTCGCCGTCGGTGGCGATCGGCTCGATCCGGGCGTAGAAGTAGGTCAGCTGGGTGCCCTGGATGATGTCACCGGAGTCGATCAGCAGGCAGCGGTTCCAGCCCTTCTCCTCGCGCACCTGGTTGGCCAGGGTGGAGATCTTGGCGAGGCCGACCGCGTTGTGCGCCTTGTCGACGTACTCGGCGTCGGTGAAGTAGTCCCAGTTCAGCACCCGGCCGTGCAGGTCGGTGGTGCCCATGACGGTGAAGGCCTGCTTGCGCGGCTTGCGCTGGCCCTTGGCGGCCGCCGTGTCCGGCTCGGCGGCCGCGGCGGAGGGGGCGGCGGCCACGGCGGCACCACCGACGAGGGCGGCGCCGGCGGCGGTGGCGGCGGACCGGGTGACGAAGTCACGGCGGTTCAGGGGCATGGACGACTCTCCCGAGTGGGGCGACGGCAGATGGACCGTCAACTTGGCTGCGTGAGTGGGTGCGCGTCCACGTGTCGGCGCATCAATGCGTCGACGCGCGTAGAGGGACGCGCGTAGAAGTGTGCCGTGCGGGCCGGGTCGCTGGATAGCCCCCGGACCTGTCCAAGAGGTGAGATCTTGGCGACTCGTTCGTGACGCGGACGGGTGGGGGTGCGGGTGGTAAAGGGGAGGTTTCGGGCCTGACCGGGCATCCGACCGGGGGCCTGAGCCGGGCCTTCGCCGGAGCCTGAGCTGTGCCTTCGCGGTGGCCTGAGCTGCGCCTTCGCCGGGGCCTGAGCCGGGCGGATCGGGGGCCGGTGCCCGGCCGGGCACCGGCCCCCGATCAGGCCAGGTCGGTGGTCAGCAGGACCACCTCGCGGCCGAGCTCGGCCGCCGGGTCCGGGGCGTCCGGGCCCACCCACGGCTGCCAGGTCCGCGCCCGCAGGTAGCCGGCCACCGCGAGCGGCAGCCGGTGCCGGACGATCCGTTCCGCCACCGGGCCCGGGCCGGCCACGCGCAGCGCCGCCACCAGGTCGTCCACCCCGGCGGAGGCCGGCAGCGGCACGGTGTCCAGGTAGGCGGCCAGCGCCTCCAACTCGGGGTCGGGCAGGGGCGGTGGCGGGGTCGACGGCCCCTCCGGCACCGCCGCCGACGACGGCCCCGACACCGACACGGAGTGGGCGGCGGCCCCCGATCCGGGTCCGGACCCGGACCCGGTCCCCGATCCGGACCCGGACCCGGCACCCGAACCGGACCCGGCACCCGACTCCCGGCCCGGGTCCGAGCCGCCACCACCGGCGAGCGGCGGCCCCTCCGGCGGCTCGTCCGGCGGGCCGGCCTTGGGCCCGGGGGCCACCAGGGCGCCGACCCCGTACAGGGCGGCCGCCACCCCCGGCCACAGGCCCCCGCCGAGCCCGAACTCGTGCAGCCCCACCCCGACCGCGGCACCCCCGAGGCCGGCCCAGTTCCTGGCCGAGTTCAGGTACCGCCCCAGCCGCCCGGCCGGACCGTCACTGGTACCCACGGATCTCCTCGAACGCCCCGTCCAGCGAGCCCGAGCCGTCGAACAGCTTCCCGCCGCTGATGTCCGCGATCCCCTGCAGCTGGGCCACCGCCGCCTCCCCGAACTTGATCGGGAACACCGGGATCGACTTCTCCCAGGCCGGCAGCGCGTCGTGGAAGCGCCTGAAGTCGGCGTCCGACGCGCCGACGTTGCTCTCCCCGTCCGTCATCAGCACGATCGAGGTGAACCGGTCGTCGTTCGCCGCCGCCTGCTGGCGCTCGATCACCCGGTACGCCTCCTCCAGCGAGCCGTACACCGCCGTCCCGCCCGAGGCCGCCAGCGACTGCACGTCCGCGTTGATCGACGCCAGCTCCGCCTGCGGCCCGGGCTGGCTGCCCGTGGGCGGCACCACGTGCGTCTTGGACCACTTCACCGAGGACGCGAAGGACACCAGGGTGACCTCCTCGCGGTTGCGGAAGCGGCGCACCCCGCGGGTGTCGTCCGCCCCGGTCAGCCGGCCCATCGCGGTCTTCAGCGAGGCGATCCGCGAACCCTCCATCGAGCCCGAGGTGTCCAGCACGTACACCGTCCGGGACGGGCGGCGCAGGTCGTTCTGGTACGAGGCCAGCAGGCCGTCCGCGACCGCCCGGGTGCCCGGGAACGGCAGCTCCCGGCGGCGGTCCGTCGGCAGCCCCGCGGCCGGGGCCACACCCGCCGTCGCGGGCCGGCGCAGCGTCGTCTCGGAGATGCGCTTCTGCACGTCGTCCTTGAGCAGGTACGAGGTCAGCCGCTGGAAGGCGTCGCGCTGGTCCGGCGCGGCCGAGGACAGCAGCGACAGCGGGTAGTCCGCCGACACCACGCCGTCCACCGGGCGCACCACCGTCAGCTGCTGCTGCGGCGGCAGCGTCCTGTTCAGCGACAGCAGCACCGACTCGTAGTTCACCAGCGCGCCCACCACGCCCGACTCGGCCCGGGTGTACGCCTGGGCCAGCCAGCCCGAGGAGCCGGAGGTCAGCTTCTGGCCGGTGAAGAACTGCTTCAGCTGCGGCGTCGCCTTCTGCACGTCCGCCTCGGCCAGCGCCCCGTCCGCCCCGGAGAACGCCGAGGCGACCGCCACCAGGGTGGAGAAACCGGAGTTGGAACGCGACGGGTCCGCCATGCCGTACGTCAGCTTGCCGGCCGCCGCCGCATCGCCGACCTGCGACCAGGTGACCTTCGAGCCGTCGCCCCAGCCCAGGTCGCCGAGCACCGAGGAGCGCACCCCGATCGCCACCGGCGAGACCATCACCGGCGTCTCCGACAGCACCTTGGACTTCCCGACCGGATCCAGCCGCAGGTACTGGTCGGACGGGAACCACACCGCGTCGTACTTGCCGTCCGCGCGGCCCGAGGACACCGCGTCGGCGCCGTCCAGGGTGCCCGTCCAGGAGAACTGCACCGTCACTCCGGTGGCCTTCCGGGCCTCCTCCAGGACCGGCGCCAGGTCCTGCAGTTCGCTGCCCGCCAGGACGCGCAGCACCCCCGGCCGGGCGGTCTCGGCGGGCGGATCGGAAGGCTGCGGACCGGCCTTGTCGCTCCCGGACGAGGTGCAGGCCGTCACCACGGCCAGCACGGCCGCCAGGGCCACGGCGAGCCCGCCGCGGTGCTTCGTACGGAGGTTCACTTCGGGCTCCCACCCTTCGCCGCGGCGGTCAGCTTGAGGAGGTTGTCCAGCGAGGGCAGGGTGGCCTGCTTGAACCCGGAGTTCCTCAGGTCGTGCGCGAAGTGCGGCGTCTTGTCCTTCATCAGGTTCCAGAAGGCTTCCTGGTCGGCCTGGGGCCGGAGACCGTACCGGGCCTCCAGCCCGCGCAGCACCGCGTCGTTCTCCAACAGGTCGGCCAGCTTGCGGCCGTTGTCCGTCCGGGCCACCAGGGTGTGGTCCGACTGGATCGTGGTGTCCGGGTACATCACCACCATGTCCCCGGTGTCCTTGCCCTGCAGCGGCAGCGCGGCGGCCTGCGACTCGTACGCGAAGACCAGCGTGCCCACCCCCGCGAAGAAGTCGCGGAACGGCTCGTCACTGCTGATCTTCTGCATGCCCTGGAGGCCGTTCGCGGTGGCCAGGACGTCCCGGACGGCGCTCACACCGGCGTCGTCCTGCACCACCTGGTTGCCGTTCGCGACGTACGACAGCAGCGCCAGGTACAGCGCGCCCGAGGACGAGGTCTCCGGGTCCGTCGTCGACACGAACAGCGGACCGGCCAACTCCGGGTGCTGCTCGGCGCCCGGGAGCTCCTTCCACTTCCTGCCGGTCTTCAGCGCCTCCACGTACTTGTCCATCCGGAACGTCCAGACGCCCTTGGCGTCCACGTCCGCCAGCTGGTTCTGCTTCAGGACCTGCGCCGCCGGCTCGTGCGTCACGATCACCAGCGGGGAGTAGAAGGGCACCAGCGGCGAGTCCGTCAGCTGCCAGTTGCGCTGGATCTCCCGGGCGGGGGCGGCACTGGCGGGGAAGGCGAAGTCCAGCCCCTTGGTGCTCTTCGCCTGCTCGCTCATCGTCCACGAGCCGGTCGAATCCGCCCGGACCTCCAGGCCCCGCTTCTTCAGCTCGTCCTTGACGTCCTTGTCCTCGAAGAAGCCGCGCTTCTCCGAGCCGATCAGGCCGGTGACCGTGACCACCTGGGGCCCCCCCTTGTGGTCGTCGGGGATCAGCGCATAGGCGACCCAGCCCAGCAGGGCCAGGGTCGCCACCACCCCCAGAGCGCCGCGTTTCATGCCGAACGCCTCCCCCTCGTACGCGACTTCGGTCGCGTCGTCTACGTCGTCCGGGTGGTTACCCGGAACCCCCCGGCCGTCACCCGGGGGTGACGAGCGTCCCGCCGGGCGGGGAGCTGCAACGGAAGTGACGGTGAACCAGAGGTGAACACCCCTTCACGGAATCGCATCGACCGGGCCGCCACCGGGTGACCGGAGGAGGCGCCGGACGGCCCGCTCGCACATCGGTCCGAGGGTGTGTCAGATTGTTCAACTCGCCTTACCGCAACGGTCATCCCGCAGTCCGGACCCGCCTCGTGGTTACGCGCCGGTAATGCCTAGTCTCAGCACTATGCGCCGAGCAAAAATCGTCTGCACCCTCGGGCCCGCCACCGACTCGTACGACCAGATCAAGACCCTGGTCGACGCCGGGATGGACATCGCCCGATTCAACCTCAGCCACGGCACCCACGCCGAGCACGAGGAACGCTACCGACGCGTCCGCAAGGCCGCCGACGAGACCGGCCGGAGCGTCGGCGTCCTCGCCGACCTTCAAGGCCCGAAGATCCGCCTCGACACCTTCGCCCACGGGCCCGTACTCCTTGAACGCGGCGACGAGTTCACCATCTCCACCGACAAGGGCGTCGTGGGGGACAAGGACATCTGCGGAACCACCTACACCGGGCTCGCCGCCGACGTCGGACGCGGCGAACGCATCCTCGTCGACGACGGCCGCGTCACCCTGGAGGTCGTCGCCGTCGACGGACCCCGCGTGCGCTGCCTCGTCATCGAAGGCGGCCTGGTCTCCGACCACAAGGGCCTCAACCTCCCCGGCGTCGCCGTCTCCGTCCCCGCACTCAGCGACAAGGACGTCGCCGACCTGCGATGGGCGCTGCGCACCGGGGCCGACCTGATCGCGCTCTCCTTCGTGCGGAGCGGCCGTGACATCGAGGACGTCCACCGGATCATGGCGGAGGAGGGCCGGTTCGTCCCGGTCATCGCCAAGATCGAGAAGCCGCAGGCGGTGGAGAACCTCGAATCCGTCGTCGACGCCTTCGACGGCATCATGGTGGCCCGCGGCGACCTGGGCGTGGAGATGCCCCTCGAACAGGTCCCGCTGGTCCAGAAGCGCGCCATCAAGCTCGCCCGGCGCAACGCCAAGCCGGTCATCGTCGCCACCCAGATGCTCGACTCGATGATCAACGCCTCCCGGCCCACCCGCGCGGAGGCCTCCGACGTCGCCAACGCCGTCCTGGACGGCACCGACGCGGTGATGCTCTCCGGCGAGACCTCCGTCGGCAAGTACCCCGTCGAGACGGTCAAGACCATGGGCCGGATCATCGAAGCCGCCGAGAACGACATCCTCGCCGGAGGACTGCCCCCGCTCACCGCCGGCAGCAAGCCGCGCACCCAGGGCGGCGCCGTCGCCCGCGCGGCCGCCGAGATCGGCGACTTCCTGCACGCCAAGTACCTGATCGCCTTCACCCAGTCCGGCGACACCGCGCGCCGGCTGACCCGCTACCGCTCGCCCATCCCGGTCCTCGCCTTCACCTACGAACCAGCCGTACGCAGCCAACTCGCCCTCACCTGGGGCGTGGAGACCTTCCTCGGCCCCTTCGCCCCGACGACCGACCAGATGGTCGAACAGGTCGACGCGGCGCTGCTGTCGCTGGGCCGCTGCCAGAAGGGCGACATCGTCGTCATCACCGCCGGCTCCCCGCCCGGCCTCGCCGGCTCCACCAACCTCGTCCGCGTCCACCACGTGGGAACGCTGGACGTCTGAGGCCCCATCGGCGGCGCGGCCCTCCGAGGGCTCGCGCCGCCGTCAGTACTTGGGGCCGATGTGGGCGTCCATGAGGGCGACGGAGTCCCTGCGGGCGATCGAGATGTTGAAGCCCCCGTTGGACCGGGAAGCGTTCCTCCACCGGACACCGACGGCGTCGAGGGTGGCGGTGAAGAGACCGATGATGTCGGTCGACGTGTTGGTGAAGAAGTACCGCGGGTACTCGTAGCGCTTCGTGACGCCGGCCACCGTGCGGGTCGCCCAGTTGGTGATCCGGCAGCCGTCGGAGTGGATCAGCCCGCGCAGGAACTCCCAGGGGTGCGCGTCCACGATCTCCTGCTGCCAGGGCTCCAAGGCGATGGTGCGCTCGTGCTTCTTGCCGGGCCCGTGTTGCGGGAAGAGGCAGGTGAGGTGGTTCGAGTAGACCTTCACGTCGCGGCAGCCGGTCCGGCGGACACGACAGGGCGTGTTGTTCGGAAGGACTATGCGCATGGCCTGTTCGACGGAGTCCATGATTCCAGGCCACTTGTCGTCGCAGGTGATCTGGAGGCTCTGAGCCCTGCGGTATTCGTTGGGAAGCAGGATATGGCCGTCGCCGAGGTAGAGCCCGAGAAGATAGGCATAAGCGGCACGGCTGAGCTCATCGCCGTAACAGTGAGGGCAGGTGGACCGTTTGCGACCGGGAGCCTTACCGCGCTTTGAGAGGTCGTAGCGCTTCCAGGCCCCGACCGTGCCGATGGGAACCTTGAGGCGGCGGGCGACATCAGCGTTGCTGAAGCCTCGGCGGAGTAGATGGACCGCTTGATCGCGCAGCGAAAGGGTGGTCATGCAGATCAGGCTGACCGTTGCAAGAGTGAAGTGTGGGCACTCTGCATACAGTTCACCGGATGAGGTGAATTCCCAAATGCTGGGAATCTTTAGCTAGAGTGCCGGGTGCGGGATTCGAACCCGCATGTCCTTTCGGACAGATGTGTTTGAGACATCCGCGTAAGCCTATTCCGCCAACCCGGCTGGGTGTGCCTGCGACAGCATACCGCGTGCGCGCGGCCGAGTGGGTGTAGGTACCCTCATTTGTGCAGTACCCCGCCGGAACGAGGAGCCCCGTGAGCACCGCCGACGAGCAGGCACAGCCGCTTGAGACCGATACGCCCCAGATCACCCGGATCGTGATCGCCGAGGACGAGGCGCTGATCCGCCTCGATCTGAAGGAGATGCTGGAGGAGGAGGGGTACACCGTCGTCGGCGAAGCGGGTGACGGGGCGACGGCGGTGAAGCTCGTGGAGGAGCTGAAGCCGGATCTCGCGATCTTCGACGTGAAGATGCCGGTGCTGGACGGGCTGTCGGCCGCCGAGCAGATCCACGAGAAGCACCTGGCTCCGGTGCTGATGCTGACCGCGTTCTCGCAGCGGGAGCTGGTGGACCGGGCGCGGGACGCGGGGGCGATGGCGTACATCGTCAAGCCGTTCTCGAAGTCGGACCTGGTGCCGGCGATCGAGATGGCGGTGTCGCGGTACACCGAGATGCGGGCGCTGGAGAAGGAGATCGGGGATCTCAGCCAGCGGCTGGAGACCCGGAAGCTGGTGGACCGGGCGAAGGGTGTGCTGCAGACGAAGTTCGGCCTGAACGAGCCGGCCGCGTTCCGGTGGATCCAGAAGACCTCGATGGACCGGCGGATGACGATGGCGGCGGTGGCCGAGGCGGTCATCGAGGAGGGCGAGGCCCAGGACCGCAAGAAGGCGGAAGAGGGCAAGTCCGAGTAGGACGAGCAGGACGAGCACGACGCGCACGACGAAGGGCCCGGCAGAGCGGATCTGCCGGGCCCTTCGTGCGTGACGGGGGTCAGTCCTCGCCGAGGTAGGCCTTGCGGACGGACTCGTCGTGGAGGAGGTCGGCGCCCGTCCCGGAGAGGACGATGCGGCCGGTCTCCATGACGTAGCCGCGGTCGGAGAGGGACAGGGCCGCCTGGGCGTTCTGCTCGACGAGCAGGATGGTCGTACCGGACGCCTTGAGTTCGACGATGGTCGCCATGATCTTCTGCATCATCAGCGGGGAGAGGCCCATGGAGGGCTCGTCCAGCATGAGCAGCTTGGGCTGGGACATCAGGGCCCGGCCCATGGCGAGCATCTGCTGCTCGCCGCCGGAGAGCGTTCCCGCGGCCTGCTTGCGGCGTTCGCCGAGGATGGGGAAGAGGCCGTAGGCGCGTTCGACGTCGGCGGCGATGCCGGCGGTGTCGGAGCGCAGGAATGCGCCGAGGAGGAGGTTCTCCTCGATGGTCATGCGGGGGAAGATGTGCCGGCCCTCGGGGGAGTGGGCGAGACCGAGCGACACGATCTTGTGGGCGGGGACGGTGGAGAGGTCCCGGCCCTCGAAGGTGATGCTTCCGGCGGTGGGCTTGAGGAGGCCGGAGAGGGTGCGCAGGGTGGTGGTCTTGCCGGCGCCGTTGGTGCCGATGAGGGTGGTGACCTCGCCCTGTTCGACGGTGAAGCTGATGCCCTTGACGGCTTCGATCTTGCCGTAGGCGACGCGGAGGTCCTCGACCTCAAGGAGTGCGGTCACTGGTCGGTCTCCGTAACGGTCTCCGGACCTGCCGGGGCGGCGTCTGCCGGGGCGGTGTCCGCCGGGGCGGTCTCTTCGAGCGGCGCGCCGAGGTAGGCGGTGATGACGCGCTCGTCGTTCTGGACGGTCTCGCGGTCGCCCTCGACGATCTTCTGGCCCTGGACGAGCACGGCGGTGCGGTCGCAGAGGTTGAAGATGAAGCGCATGTCGTGCTCGATGACGAGGATGGAGATGCCCTTGTCGCGGATGGCGAAGACGAGTTCCTCGGCGGCGCGGGTCTCCTGGGGGTTCATGCCGGCGGTGGGCTCGTCGAGGAGGAGCAGACCGGGTTCGGAGGCGAGGGCGCGGGCGATTTCGAGCTTGCGCTGCTCGCCGTAGGGGAGGTTGCGGGCGAGGTGGTCGGCCTTGTCGGCGAGGCCGGTGAACGCGAGGAGGTCCATGGCCTTCTCGCGGCTCTCGGCTTCGGCGCGGTGGTAGCCGGGGCCGCGCAGGATGGCGGAGAAGATGCCTTCCTTGGTGCGGGTGTGGCGGCCGACGAGGACGTTCTCCAGGACGGTCATGTTGGCGAAGAGCCGGATGTTCTGGAAGGTGCGGGCGATGCCGGCCTGGGTGACCAGGTGGGGCTTGGGGGGCAGCACGACGTCGCGGTAGCGGACGGAGCCCTCGGTGGGGACGTACAGGCCGGTGAGGCAGTTGAAGAAGGTGGTCTTGCCGGCGCCGTTGGGGCCGATGAGGCCGATGATCTCGCCCTCGCCGACGGTGAGGGAGACGTCGTTGACGGCGGTGAGACCGCCGAAGCGCATGGTGACGCCGGTGACTTCGAGCAGGGGTGCGGCGGTGGTGGTCATCGGGTCGTTCACGCCCCTGCCTTGGTGAGTGCGGTCGGCTCGCCGGTGGGCTGGGCCGGGATGGCGGCCTCGTGGAACTCCAGCTGCCGGCGGCGGTTGGGGATGAGGCCTTCGGGGCGGACGCGCATGAGGACGATGAGGGCGGCGCCGAAGGCGAGGAGCTGGTAGTCGGCGAGGAACTCCAGCTTCTTCGGGATGAGGAAGAGGAGGGTGGCGCCGGCCAGCGGGCCGCTGATGGTGCCCATGCCGCCGAGGATGACGGCGGCGAGCAGGAAGGCGGAGTTGGGCGGGAGGGCCTCGGCGAAGGTGTACTGGTCGGGGGTGACGGTGTAGCTGACGTGGGCCTGGACGGTGCCGGCGAGGCCGGCGAGGCAGGCGCCGAGGGCGAAGGCGAGGAGCTTGAGGCGGAAGCCGTTGATGCCCATGGCTTCGGCGGCGGTCTCGTCCTCGCGGATGGCGACCCAGGCGCGGCCGATGCGGGAGTTGCCGACCCGGGCGAAGACGAGCACGACCAGGGCGGTGACGAGGAGCATCAGCAGGTAGTAGTTGGAGAAGCGGCCGAGTTCGATGCCGGCGACGGTGTGGGTCTTGCCGAGGTCGAAGCCGAGGATCTCCAGGTCGGGGATCCGTGGGATGCCGTTGGAGCCGTTGGTGATCTTGGGGCCGGTGGTGCCGTTGAGGTTGAGCATGGTGATGCGGAAGATCTCGCCGAAGCCGAGGGTGACGATGGCGAGGTAGTCGCCGCGCAGCCGCAGGGTGGGGGCGCCGATCAGGACGCCGAAGACCATGGAGACGGCGGCGCCGGTGAGCATCGCGGCCCAGAACGGGAACTGGACGTGGATGGGCGAGGCGGGGGAGCCGGAGACCAGGGCGGCGGCGTAGGCGCCGACGCCGAGGAAGGCGACGTACCCGAGGTCGAGCAGTCCGGCCAGGCCGACGACGATGTTGAGGCCGAGGGCGACGGTGGCGAAGATCAGGATGTTGGTGGCGACCGAGGTGTACTGGTCGCTGCTCTGGGTGAAGGGGAAGCTGGCGGCGGCGGCGAAGGCGGCGCCGGTGGTGACCGGGCGGTGCTTGACCGTCAGTGCGCGCAGCCGGGCGATCAGGCCGGACCGGGTGAGGGCGGCGACGGTGGGGCCGGCGAACAGCAGGTAGCAGATGAAGAGTTCGCCGTACTCGGTGTCGATGCCGAAGGTGATCGCGAAGAGGCCGAGCCCGAAGGCGACGACGATGACCAGGACCTCGACCCAGGAGGGGAGTTGCTTCGGCGCGGCCAGCGGGCGCTCGATCCGGCCGAGGCGCAGCCAGGTGTTGGCGAGGTGGCCGAGCTGGAGGAGCAGGACGGCGCCGGTGGCGATGGCCACGCCGCCGGCGAGGGCGGTCATGACGGGGGCGACGGGCTTGTCGGACGGGATGGCGTGGGCGCCGAGCCAGACCAGGGGCGCGGCGGGGACGAGCAGGAAGAGGCGCTTGTCGACGATCCGCAGGGGGACGGCGGTGCGGCGGTCGAGGGGGAGGCCGAGGGCGCCGAGGACGGTGAGCAGGCCGCCGGCGGCGAGGACCCAGCCGCCGGGTTCGAGGTTGGCGAGGCCGCCGAGGTCGACGGCGATGGCGGCGACGGAGTAGGCGGCGACGGCGAGGGCGCCGGTGGCGGCGTAGAGCACGGTGTTGTTGCTGCGGGTGGGGGCGGCCCAGCGCAGGCCGGGGACGCCCTGGGCGGCGAGCAGCAGGACGAGGGTGAGGGCGCCGGCGGTGAGGGCGAGCCACTGGAGGCCGGCGGGGGAGCCGTAGTAGGTGAGGTCGCCGGGGAAGTCGGAGGTCCAGGTCCAGGACATGGCGGCGGAGGCGGCGGTGGTGAGTGCGCCGAGGCCGGTGAGGGCTGCGGCGGCGCGGGCCGGCAGGGGGATGACCGGGGTGGTCTCGGTGGTCGTGGTGGTCATGGTGGTCACGCCCTGTCCGCGACGCGCTCGCCGAGCAGGCCTTGGGGCCGGACGAGGAGCACGAGGATGAGGAGTACGAAGGCCCAGACGTCCTTCCAGGCGCCGCCTCCGAAGAGGTGCATGCCGGGCAGGTGCTGGATGTAGCCGGTGGCGAGGGCTTCGGCGAGGCCGAGGGCGAGGCCGCCGAGCATGGCGCCGTAGATGTTGCCGATGCCTCCGAGGACGGCGGCGGTGAAGGCCTTGAGGCCGAGGATGAAGCCCATCCGGAAGTCGATCTGGCCGCTGCGCAGGCCGTAGGCGATGGCGGCGACGGCGGCGAACGCGGCGCCGATGGCGAAGGCCATGACGATGATGCGGTCGGTGTCGATGCCCATCAGCTTGGCGGTGTCGGGGTCCTGGCTGGTGGCCTGCATGGCGCGGCCGGAGCGGGTGCGGGTGACGAACCAGCCGAGGGCGAGCATGCACAGGGGGGCGGCGATGATGAGGAAGAGGTCGCTGCGCTGGATGGTGACGGAGCCGAGGCTGAAGGGGTCGCCGGGGATCTTGGGGAAGACCCGGGCCTTCTTGGCGTCGGGGTAGAAGGAGAAGACGAGTTGCTGGAGGAAGATGGAGAGCCCGATCGCGGTGATCAGGGGGGCGAGCCGGGGGGCGTTGCGCAGGGGGCGGTAGGCGAAGCGCTCGGCTGCGACGGCGGTGAGGGTGGAGACCAGGATGCCGGCGATCAGCATCAGCGGTAGGGCCAGCCAGAGGGTGGTGCCGCCGGGGAGGGCGAGGTAGGCGGTCAGGGCGCCGAAGCCGCCGACCATGACGATCTCGCCGTGGGCGAAGTTGATGAGCTGGACGATGCCGTAGACCATCGTGTAGCCGATCGCGACGAGGCCGTAGAGGGCGCCGAGGATCAGGCCGTTGGCCAGCTGCTGCGGTAGGTCGTGCACCGCTGGGCCTCCGTAGTGCGTTCTGGGGTGTCCGCGTGGGTGGTGGATGTGGGGGCGCGCGGGGGCACTCGTGGCGCCCCCGCGCGCTGTGGTGGTTCGGGTGGCTCGGGTCGGCTGGGGGTCAGCCGTTGAAGGTGCCGGTCTTCTCCACGGCCCACGCGCCGTCCTTGACGGTGTAGACGGTGAGCTGCTTGTTCGTGGTGTCGCCGAACTCGTCGAAGGAGACCTTGCCGGTCACGCCGTCGAAGGAGACCTTCTGGACGGCGTCGACGACGGCGGCGCGGGGGTTGGCCGGGAGCTTGCCGTTGTTGGCGGCGACGACGGTCTTGACGGCCTGGATGATGGCCCAGCCGCTGTCGTAGGAGTAACCGCCGTAGGTCTCGTAGGCGTCCTTGTAGCCGGCGGCCTTGTAGTCGGCGATGAACTTGGCGGCGGTGGGGAGCTGTTCGACGGCGCCGCCGACGGCGGTGGCGAAGTCGCCGGCGCTCTTGGGGTTGAGCTTGATGTAGTCCTTGCTCTGCATGCCGTCGCCGCCCATCAGCGGGATGTTGACGCCGGCCTCCTTGAGCTGGAGGGAGAGCGGGCCGGCGGCGGGGTACTCGCCGCCGTAGTAGACGGCTTCGGCGCCGGAGCTCTTGACCTTGGTGACGATGGCGGCGAAGTCGCGGTCGTCGGGGTTGACGTGCTCCTCTCCGACGATGGTGCCGCCCTGCTTGGTGAACTCGGCCTTGAAGGTGCCGGCGAGGCCGGCGCCGTAGGTCTTCTGGTCGTCGATGAGGAAGACCTTCGACTTCTTGGCGTCCTTGGCGAGGTACTGGGCGGCGAAGGGGCCTTGGACGGCGTCGGTGGTGGCGGTGCGGAAGTAGGTCTTGAAGGGGCGCGCCTTCTCGCCGGTGGCCCACTTCTCGCCCTGGCTGAGGGCGACGCCGGTGTTGGCGGGGGAGATCTCGACGAGGTTGGCGTCGGCGAAGATCTGCTGCATCGACTGCGCGACGCTGGAGTTGAGCGGGCCGACGACGCCGATCACGCTGGTGTCGCCGACCAGCTGGGTGGCGTTCTGCTGGCCGGGGCCGGGCTTGGCGGTGTCGTCCAGTGCCTTGATCTGGAACTTGACGCCGGGGACCTCGTTGGCCTCGTTGGCCTTCTTCACCGCGAGCTCGACGGAGTTGCGGATGCCGATGCCGATGGCGGAGAGGTCGCCGGTGAGCGGGGCGTCGATGCCGATGGTGACGGTGGCGGCGGAGCCGCCGCCGCTGCCTCCGTCGCCGGACTTCTTGTCACCGCGAGAGCCGCAGGCGCTGAGGCTGAGGGCGGCGATCACGGCAATGCTCACGACAACTGCTGAACGGTGACGCACGGGGGTCCCCTTCGGTTCAGGATGCGCCCGCGCCGGAGGGGCGGGAGCCGGGTGCGCTGAGGGCCAGGCCCAATTGGATGGCGCGGTGACTGGCCGTGACTCTAGGCGTGGTTGGGCGGCTCGGGCAGTGCTGCGAGCATGCTGTGATTCTCTTGTTATGAGCACACGGAGCAGTTGTCTCAACATGTGGTCGTTTCGGCTCGATCGATCCGGCGCTTTCGGGCGTTTACGCGCTGGTAGGGCGATGTAAGGGCCAGAAATGCGGGTTGCGGCTGGCGTCGTCGATTACCGGACGGTCATGTCCGATTCCCAGGTTCCGGCCTTGA
>NZ_JBITTM010000080.1:0-31264 GCF_044541955.1 Kitasatospora sp. NPDC085464 | reverse complement strand
ATCACCGACCGTCGGGCGCAGCCGCGCCCGGCGGTTTTCGCGATCCGCGAGAGGGATTCCCGTGTGCTACGACCCGGACGCCGCCCCGCCCGCCTTCTCCCCCGCCGCCCGGCCCCCGGCCGAAGCCGCACCGCTCACCCTGACCTCCGCGGACGGCACCGAGTTCGGTGCCTTCCTGGCCCGCCCGGGGGTCACCACCGGGGTCGGCGTGCTCGTCCTCCCGGACAACAAGGGCCTTTCCGGCTTCTACCGGAAGACCGCCGAGCGGCTCGCCGAACAGGGGCACCCGGCGCTCGTCCTCGACTATTACGGCCGAACCGCCGGGGCCTTTCCGGAAAACCGCCCGCCGGAATTCGGCGAACTGCCGAACCTGCTCCCCCACCTGCTCGCGCTCACCCCCGAGGGCCTGGACGCCGACCTCACCGCCGCCCTGGAGCGACTGCGCACGGATGGCCCGGCCGAAGTGGTCGCGCTAGGCTTCTGCTTCGGCGGCCGCCAGGCCTTCCGCGCCGCCGCACCGCGCTTCGGCCTGACCGGCGCGGTCGGGTACTACGGCCACCCCGACACGATCAACGGGGCCCCGGGGCCCACCCAGCTCGCCGCCGACCTCACCGCCCCGATCCTGGCCTTCTGGGGCGGCGCCGACGAGCACATCCCGTCCGCCGCGGTCGAAGCCTTCGACGCGGCCCTCACCGGAGCGGGCCACCCGCACGAGTTCGTCACCTATCCGGGTGCCCCGCACAACTTCTTCGAAATGTCGGCAGTCGAACACTTCGGCGCTGCCCGGGACTCCTGGCACCGTCTGCTGGAGTTCCTCGCCCGGTCGCGCTGAACCGCACCACCGGAGGTCGACCGATGTTCCGTCGCACGCGGCTCGTCGCCGCAGCCACCGTCCTCGCCACCACCGCCCTCGCCGCCCCCGCGGTGGCCCACGCCGCCCCGGCGGCCCCCGCAGCCGCGGACGACTTCGGCCCCGCCGAAATCCGGCCCCTGGCCGGGCCGCCGAACCTCTGCCTGGAGGTCGCCGACGGGAGCACCGCCGACGGCGCCCTGGTCCGGATCGGGACCTGCACCGGCGGCGACTACCAGAAGTGGACCCAGACCGCCGACGGCTGGATCAACCTGCACAGCGGCAAGTGCCTGGAGATCCCCGACGGCAGCACCGCCTGGGGCACCCAGGCCGACCAGCGGACCTGCAACGGCGGCAGCAACCAGAAGTGGAGCGACCCGCCCGTCGGCCACCCCGGCACCCCGCGCGGCATCGTCAACGCCCACAGCGGCCTCGTCCTCGACGTCTACGGCGGCGCCCTGGCCCCCGGCACCCCGGTGATCCAGTGGGGGTACCAGGGCACTCCCAACCAGTTCTGGCACTACAACCCCGAGAAGGACCCGTACAGCTGATCCCGTGATCCGCTGATCCCGTGATCCCGCGTTCCGTCGGCGGCCGGTCGGCCCGGCCGCCGACGGCCTTGCGACCCGGCGGCAGCACGGCCCGGTGGCAGCACGGCCCGGTGGGCCGGCGGCCGGTCGGCCCGGTTAGGCTCGGGCGGATGTCCGAGCACGGTTCCACCCCCGTACCCCCCGCCGCCCCGCGTTCCGCCTGGTGGCGGCTGGCGCTGCTGATCGCGCTGCTCGGCGCGGCGGCCGGCTCGCTGCTGCTGTGGAGCCCCACGGAGCTGCTCTCCGGCGGGCTGGCGGACCGGATGCCCGGCTACTGGTTCGCGCCGCTGTTCGCCCTGGTGTACGCGGTGGGCACGCTCGCCTTCGTGCCCCGGCCGGCGCTGAACGCGGCGGCCGGTCTGCTGCTCGGCATCCAGCAGGGCCTCGCGATGGCGGTGCTCGGCACCACCCTGGGCGCCGCCATGGCCTTCGGGCTCGGCCGGGGCCTCGGCCGGGAGGCACTGCGCCCCCACCTGCGCGGCAAGGTGCTCGCCGCCCTGGACCGGCGGTTCACCGAGCAGGGCTTCCGCAGCGTGCTGGTGCTGCGGCTGCTGCCCGGCGTGCCGTTCCAGGCGATCAACTTCGGCGCCGCCTTCTCCGGGACCGGCGCGCTGCCCTTCGTCCTCGCCACCGCGATCGGCGCGGTGCCGACCACGGCCGTGTACGTGACGGCGGCCGCCAGCGCGGGCGAGCCCGGTTCGGCGGCGTTCCTGGTGTCGGCGGGCCTGATCGCCCTGCTCGGCCTCGGCAGCGCGGCGGGGCTCTGGCGGGCGGCCAGGGCCCGCCGCCGGGCGACGGCCGCCTGAGCGGCCGACGGGCCGGCCGACCGGCGGAACAAATCGTTCGCGCCCCTGCCGCGCCGGGCGCCAGGATGGCCCGCATGACCGACATCGATCCGCGGGTGGACCCGCCGATGGCCGCCGACGAGGCCGCCACCCTCACCGCCTTCCTCGACTACCACCGCCACACCCTCGCGCTCAAGTGCGAGGGACTGACCGACGACCAGCTGCGCCTGCGCTCCGTCCCTCCGTCCAACCTTTCGCTGCTCGGCCTGGTCCGGCACATGGCCGAGGTGGAGTGGTACTGGTTCCAGTGCATCCTGCGCGGCGAGGAGGTCGAGGGCGGCCACTACTGCACCGAGGCCGACCCGGACGGCGACTTCGACAACGTCGACACCGCCGACGTCGCGGCCGACTTCGCCACCTGGCGCGCCGAGGTCGAGGCCTCCCGCCGCGCGGCCGCCGGTCTGCCGCTCGACACCGTCGGCAAGCGACCGCGCCGCGGCGAGGAAGTGACGCTCCGCTGGATCCTCGCCCACATGGTCGAGGAGTACGCGCGGCACAACGGCCACGCCGATCTTCTGCGCGAATTGGTGGACGGCTCGACCGGCGAGTGATCCGCCGGGTGAAATCGTTTCCGCATTGTTGACAGAAGGTCAATTAAGCGGTGACCGCGACCGATATGGTCTACGCGCGCAACCGTACGGCGCTGCGCCGCGTCCGCTCTTTTTGCCCGGGTCCGCCCGGGTTTCCGGCGCGGCACGACTCGTACGGGGGTCGCGAGCGGGCACGGGACCGGTGAACAGTGCGATACTCGGACAGTTCCGACGAGTGGATGACGTGTCAAGAAACGGCACGCAACCCCCGGGGGACCAGACGGGACGGGACAGGGAGGCGCGGCATGGGAGCACTTCGCGACGAGCACCACAACGGGTGGCTGATGCCCTCGGGGAACTACCCGGCCGCGGTGTACGACGACGAGTGGGTGGACCAGGAGACGGCGCCGTCCGTCGCCGCGCCCGCGAAGATCGTCTCCCTGCGGCCGACCGGCTTCGAGGCGGCCCGCACGGTCGGTGAGCACATCCGGGCGAGCATCCCGGTGGTCATGGACCTCACCGAGATGGCGGAGGCCGAGGCCAAGCGCATGGTCGACTTCGCCTCCGGTCTGATCTTCGGCACCCGGGGCGGCATCGAGCGGATCGCCCGCCGGGTGTTCCTGCTCACCCCGGCCGACGTCGAGGTGATGGTGATCGACCGCCCGCTCGACGAGACCGGCTTCTACAACCAGAGCTGAGCCGGCCGGAGCTGAGCCGCGGCGCCACGGCGCGGCGGCGCGGCGGCACCCCGACCGGGGACGGTACCCACCGTCCCCGGTTTTTTGCTGCCCGGAACCCGTGCGCCGACAGGTCGGTCGAGGGTCATCCGAGGCTCGCTTGAGACGTTCCACATAATTCTGAGACATCCATGTCTCACATGAACTACACTCGACTCATGGCCACCGACCGCGACACCGTCCTCGAAGCCGCCGTCGGCGTGCTCTCCCGCCGCCCGACCGCCCACCTGGACGAGATCGCGCGCGCCGCCGGCATCAGCCGCGCCACGCTGCACCGGATCTTCCCCGGGCGCGAGGCGCTGATCCGCGAGGTCGGCCTGCTCGGCCTGCGCCGGTTCGCCGCCGCGCTGGACACCGCCGGGGTCGAGGAGGGCGACGCCGAGGCCGCGCTGCGCCGCCTGGTGGACGCCTCCGTCCCGGACGCCATGCTCTGCGCCTTCCTGGCCGGCGAGAACCAGCTCTACGACAACGACGAGATCAACGACCTCTGGGAGCTCCAGATCGCCCGGCTGCACGCGCTCTTCCTGCGCGGCCAGCAGCAGGGCGTGTTCCGCATCGAGCTGAGCGCCGCCTGGCTGAGCGAGGCCTTCTTCGACCTCGTCGCCGGCGTCGGCTGGTCCATCCAGGACGGCCGGCTCGCCCCGCGCGACGCCGCATTCTCGCTCGCCGAGCTCTTCCTCGGGGGCGCACTGCGCAGACCGGACGCCCCCTCCCCCGCTCCCACCACCACCGACGCCCCACCGCGCAGCACCTGAAACCGCGCCCCGCACCACAGCTCCTCGCACCCCACACCCCGCACCCCGCACCCCGCACCCCGCACCCCGCACCCCGCACCCCGCACCCCGCACCCCGCACCCCGCACCACAGCACCACGGACCGCAGTACCCCACACCACAGCACCACGGACCGCAGCACCTCCGACTGCAGACCGGACACCGATACGCCATGAGTTCCCTGACCGCCCGCCAGCGCTGGACCGGCCTCGCCGTCCTCGTCCTGGCCGTGACCGTGGTCGCGCTGGACGCGACCGTCCTGTCCCTCGCCATCCCGTCGATCAGCGAGACGCTGCGCCCCAGCGGCACCCAGCTGCTCTGGATCGGCGACTCCTACTCCTTCGTGCTCGCCGGCCTGCTGGTGAGCATGGGCGCGCTGAGCGACCGGATCGGCCGCAAGAAGCTGCTGCTGGCCGGTGCCGCCGCCTTCGGCGCGGCCTCGTTGCTGGCCGCCTACGCACCCGGCCCGGGCTGGCTAATCCTGGCCCGCGCGCTGCTCGGCGTCGCCGGGGCGACGATCATGCCGTCCACCCTGTCGCTGATCCGCAGCCTCTTCCCGGACGACCGGGAGCGGGCCACCGCGATCGGCATCTGGGGCGCGGCCGCCACCGCCGGCGCCGCGCTCGGGCCGGTGGTCGGCGGGGTGCTGCTGGAGCACTTCTGGTGGGGCTCGGTGTTCCTGATGAACATCCCGGTGCTGCTCCTGCTGCTGGGCCTCGGCGCCTGGCTGCTGCCGGAGTCCAAGGACCCGAAGCCGGGCCGCTGGGACGTGCTGAGCGTCGTGCTGTCGATGGCCGGCGTGATCGGCGTGGTGTACGCGATCAAGGAGGCCGCCGCACACGGCGTGACCCGCTGGGACGTGCCGGTCGCCTTCGTACTGGGCGCCGCCGCGCTGACCGGCTTCGTCCGCCGCCAGCTGCGGCTGGAGACCCCGCTGCTCGACGTCCGGCTGTTCCGCGACCGCCGGTTCACCGCGGCGGTCTCGGCCTCGCTGATCTCCCTGGTCGGCCTCTCCGGCGTGATCTTCGTGGTCTCGCAGTACCTGCAGCTGGTCCGCGGCTACCAGCCGCTCCAGGCGGGCCTGGCCGAGCTGCCGGCCTTCGCCGGCTCGGTGGTCGGCGGTCTGCTGACCGCCCGGGTGGCCCGCCGCTTCGGCGCCCGCACGGCACTGACGGCCTGTCTGCTGACGATGGGTCTCGGCGTCGGCGCCCTCGGCTGGCTGGAGCAGGACACCACCTACCTGCTGCTGGCCGCCTCCTTCCTGCTGGTCGGGACGGCCGAGGGCGTGGTCTACACGCTCGGCGCCGACCTGGTGCTGCGCGCCGCGCCCGCCGACAAGGCCGGTGCCGCCTCGGCGGTCTCGGAGACGGCGTACGAGCTGGGCACCGCGCTCGGCATCGCCCTGGTCGGCTCGGTGGTCGGCTCGGTCTTCGCGAACGGTCTGGTCGTCCCGGCCGGGACGGACCCGGCGGCCGCCGCCCGGGCTGGCGAGTCGCTCGGCTCGGCGGTCGAGGTGGCGCAGGGCCTGCCGGCGGAGGTGGCGCAGCCGCTGCTGGCGAGCGCGAAGCAGGTCTTCGTCGGCGGCATGAACGGTGCCGGGCTGCTGGCCGCCGCGCTGCTGGTCGGCGCGGCCGTGATGGCCTGGCGCCTGCTGCGCGGACTCGCCGGGCCGGACGGCGCGGCGGGCAGCCCGGCCGAGACGGCGGACGCGGCCTGCGCGCCTGCCCAGGCGGCCGACGCGCCCACCGAGCCGGCCGAGGCGCCTGCCGGGGCGGCGGAGAAGGTCCACGCCTGACCCGCCCTCCCGAGGACCGGCGCGTGACACCCCCTCCCTAGCTCAGCAGAACGGCCGTTCCCCCGAGGGGAGCGGCCGTTCCCGCGCGCTCGGCGCCGCTACTTCGCCCCGAAGGGCAGCTCCAGCTCCGCCCAGACGACCTTGCCGTCCCGGGTGAGCCGGCTGCCCCAGCGCTGGGCGAGTTCGCTGACCAGGAACATCCCGCGCCCGCCCTCGTCCTGCTCGGCGAACGGGCGCAGCTGCGGGGTCTGGCCGCCGGCGTCGGAGACCTCGACGGTGAGCACCCGGTCGCGGAACAGCCGCAGCCGGCGCGGCGCGTCGGCGTGCAGCAGGGCGTTCGTCACCAGCTCGCTGACGAGCAGTTCGGCGTAGTCGGTGAGCGCGGACAGGCCCCAGGACTCCAGGGTGGCGCGGGTGAAGCGGCGGGCCTTGCCGGGCAGCCGGCCGCCGCCGCTGAGCGGGAGGGTGGCGATCCGGTCGGCGGGCAGCGGCAGCACCCGGGCCATGATCATCGCGATGTCGTCCTCGGTGCCGTCGGTGACGAGGGCGGCGAGGACGGCGTCACAGCTCTCCTCCAGGGTCCGGCCGGGCCCGGAGAGCGTGCGGGCGAGCAGGTCGATCCCGTCGTCCAGGTCCTGGCCGCGCCGCTCGACCAGGCCGTCGGTGTAGAGCGCGACCATGCCGCCCTCGGGGATGGTGAACTCGATCGACTCGAAGGCGACGCCGCCCACGCCCAGCGGTACGCCCGGCGGCACGTCGACCCGCTCGGCGGTGCCGTCGGGGGCGACCCGCACCGGTGGCAGGTGCCCGGCCGAGGCGACCTGGACGGTGCGCTCCAGCGGGTCGTACACCGCGCAGATGCAGGTGGCGAACTGGCCCTCGCCGATTCCGGAGGCGGTCTCGTCCAGCCGGGTGAGGACCTGCTCGGGCGGCATGTCCAGGGTGGCGAGGGTCCGGGCGACGGTGCGCAGCTGGCCCATCGTGGCGGCGGCCCGGATGCCGTGGCCCATGACGTCGCCGACCACCAGGGCGACCCGCCCGCAGGACAGCGGGACGACGTCGAACCAGTCGCCGCCGACCTCGCTGACCACGCTGCTGGGCAGGTAGCGGTAGGCGATCTCCAGGCCGAGGGTGCGGTGCACCTCCTGCGGCAGCAGACTGCGCTGCAGGGTCAGGGCGGTCTCCCGTTCGCGCCGGTAGAGCCGGGCGTTGTCGAGCGCCAGCGCGGTGCGGGCGACCAGTTCCTCGGCGAGCGCGACGTCGGCGGCCGTGAAGGGCTCCGGGTTGCGCATCCGGATGAACTCGGAGCCGCCGAGCACCATGCCCCGGGCGGTGATCGGCACCATCAGGTACGAGTGGATGCCCGCCGCCATCCCGGGGGCCACCCGGTCCTCGCTGGAGACGAGCCCGCGCAGCACCTCCTCGTCCACCTGGGCCCGCAGCAGCGGCTTCCCGCTGCGCAGGCACTGGGTGTAGCTGCGGTCGGGGGCGTACTCGGAGGTCTCACCGACGACGTCGACGGCGTGCGCGAGCCCGGTCTCGTAGTTCTCCCCGACGGCGACGGCGCGCAGGGTGACGGTCCGGTCGGTGGGGATCGGGGTGGGCTCGGCGCCGCGCAGCACCGGCTCCAGCAGGTCGACGGTGGCGAAGTCGGCGAACCGGGGGACGACGGCCTCGATCAGTTCCTCGGCGGTGCGCTGGAGGTCGAGGGTGGTGCCGATCCGCGCGGTGGCCTCGGCGATGGTGCTGAGCCGTTCCTGGGCCCGGGAGGCGCGGGCCTCGGCCTGGAAGCGCTCGGTGACGTCGATGATCGAGGAGCAGACGCCGAAGACCCGGCCGGTGGAGTCTTCGAGGCGGAAGTAGGAGGCGGACCAGGCGCGGTCCCGCTTCGGGTCGCCGGGGACGCGGCCGTGCGAGCGGGCGTCCACGACGGGCTTGCCGGTCCGCAGCACCTGGCGCATGATCTGCTCGATCTCGGCGGTGTTGATGCCGGGGAGCACCGCGGATATCCGCCGGCCGAGGTGAGCGGCGACCGGTACGCCGTTCATCCGGGCGAGCGCCTCGTTGATCCGGGCGTAGCGCAGGTCGGTGTCGTAGACGGCCATCCCTATCGGGGAGCGGCCGAAGATGCCGTCCAGCACCGCGAGGTCGGCCTCGACGGCGTGCAGGGCGCGGGTGTCGGAGGCGGTGGCGAGGAGCAGCAGGGTGCCGGCCGGGCCGGCGATGGGGTAGGTGCGGAACTCCAGGTCGACCTTGTGGCCGTCGCGGTGGCGGACCGGGAAGACGCCGGACCAGCCGCTGCCGGTCATGATCCGTTCGAAGAGGTCCAGCACCTCGGCGCGGTCGCCGCCGTCGGTGAGCAGTTGGGCGGCGTAGCTGCCGACGGCTTCCTCGCTGGTGTAGCCGAGCAGGGCCTCGGCGTCCTCGCTCCAGTGCAGGATCAGGCCGTCGTCCTGGAGCAGGGCCGTCGCGAGCGGGACGAGCCGGTGGCCTTCGGGGAGTACGCCTTCGGGCAGTACGCCTTCGGGGTGTTCGCCCTCGTGGCGCTCACTCCCGTGGTGATCACCCCCGCGGTGCTCACCTCCGGGGTGTTCGCCCTCGTGGCGTTCGCCGTCGTGGCCGTCGCCCTCGGGACGTGCCGGAGTGCCGCCCGGTGCCGTGCGCGCGGCGTCGGTCGCGTCCCACTCGTGTCCGTGCATGATCAGGCAGCACCCCGGTTCGGCTCGTGCCCGGCCGGGTGGGCCTCGCGGTCCGTGCCGGCCGGGGTTCTTCTCCAGACTGCACGGACATCAGCCGCCCGGCGACCCCTTGGTCAGGGGTTGTCCGGCCGCTCCGGATGTACGGGCGTCATGGGCGTACCGGGCGCAGCGTACTCTCAAGAACGCCCGCCCACTGCCGGATCACTCCGGAACGTCGGAGGCTGTCGTCGGTGAGCAGGTTGGCCAGGCCCAGCCCGCGCGCGAGGTCCAGGGTGGCCTGCACCGATTCGCGCACGCCGGGGCGGCTCTCGTCGGCGTCCAGGAACTCCACGGCGGCCCGGTGGGCCTCTCTTCCGACGTGCCCCTCCAGGGCGATGATCCGCTCGCGCAGCGCCTCCTCGGTGGCGGCGGCGGTCCACAGGTGCAGGGCGGCGCGGAACAGCGGGCCGGTGTAGAGGCGGACGATCATGTCGACCACGGCGCGGGTGCGGTCGGGGCCGGCGGCGGGCAGCTCGTCCGCGTGCGCGCGGACGGCCGCCAGCCGCTCGGCGGTGACGTGCTCGACGGCCGCGGTGAAGAGGTCCTCGCGGGTCGGGAAGTGGTGCTGGGCGGCGCCCCGGGAGACGCCGGCGCGCTCGGCGACGACGGTGACGGTGGAGCCGTTCCAGCCGAGTTCGGCCAGGCAGTCCACGGCCGCCGCGAGCAGCCGGGCCCTGGTCGCGCGGCTGCGGTCCTGCTGGGGCGTGCGGGCGGCGGCGTGGCTGGCCATGGCTGCGGGCGGCTCCTGTTCCGGTGGGGGCGCGGTGGGTCGATCCTCACAGACGGGCACCGGTCTTCGTCCGCGGGGGCCCGCCCGCTCAGTGGACGGCGGCGCGCTCGGCCTCGCGGGCGCGCAGTTCACGGCGGAGGATCTTGCCGGCCGCGGACTTGGGGACGGCGTCCACGAACTCCACCGCGCGGACCTTCTTGTACGGGGCGACCAGCCCGGCGACGTACCCGGTGACCTCCTCGGCGGTCAGGGCGCTGCCCGGGGTGCGGACCACGAAGGCCTTGGGGCACTCGGTGCCGTCGGCGTCCGGCACGCCGATCACGGCGGCGTCGGCGATCTCGGGGTGACCGAGCAGCACGGCCTCCAGTTCGGCGGGGGCGACCTGGTAGCCCTTGTACTTGATCAGTTCCTTGACCCGGTCGACGATGTACAGGTAGCCGCGCTCGTCCACGTAGCCGACGTCGCCGGTGTGCAGCCAGCCGTCGGCGTCGATCACGGCGGCGGTCGCGGAGGGGCGGCCGAGGTAGCCCTTCATCACCTGGGGGCCGCGGATCAGCAGTTCTCCGCGCTCCCCCGCGCCGAGGTCCCCGGCGGAGCCGTCCAGGGCGGTGACCCGCAGTTCGGTGGAGGGGACGATCCGGCCGACCGAGCCGCGCGGGGGGTCGCCCTCCCGGGGGGAGACCACGTGGGTGACCGGGGAGAGCTCGGTCATGCCGTAGCCCTGGAGCAGGTGCGGCAGGCCGAGGCGCCGGGCGCAGGCGTCGGCGAGTTCGCGGTCGAGCGGCGCGGCGGCGCACAGCAGGTACTCGACGGAGGAGAGGTCGTACCGGTCCACGGCCGGGTGCTTGGCCAGGGCCAGGGCGATCGGCGGCGCCACCACCAGGGCCTGCACCCGGTGCTCCTCGACGGCCCGGCAGAACTGCTCCAGGTCGAAGCGGGGCAGCACGACCACGGTGGCGCCGCAGCGCAGCGGCTGGTTGAGCAGCGCCGCGAGGCCGTAGATGTGGAAGAAGGGGAGGACGGCGAGCACCCGCTCGCCCTCGGCGGGGCGGTAGAGGGCGTCGCACTGGGCGAGGTTGGTGGCGATCGAGCGGTGGGTGAGCATCACGCCCTTGGGCAGGCCGGTGGTGCCGCTGGAGTAGGGCAGCACGGCGACGTCCTCGCCCGGGTCGATGGCGACCTCGGGGGCGGGGCCGGGCGCGGCGAGCAGGTCGGCGAGCGAGCGGTGGCCGTCGGCGCCGTCCAGGACGACGATCTCGGTCAGCGGGCGGCCCTGCCCGGCCGCCAGTTCGGCGGCCGCACGGGCGGTGGGCAGGAACGGGGACACGGTGACCAGCCAGCGGGCGCCGCTGTCGCACAGCTGGCCGGCCAGTTCGGCGGGCGTGGCCAGGGAGGACACCGTGGTGACGGTGGCGCCGGCCCGGGTGGCGCCGTAGTAGGCCATCGGGTAGACGGTCGAGTTGGGGCTGAACAGGGCGAGGACGTCGCCCCGGCGCACGCCCAGCTCGGCCAAGCCGGCGGCGACCCGCTCGACGGCGGCGGCGAGCTGCGCGTAGCTGACGTGCTCCCCGGTGAGGCCGTCGATCAGGGCCGGCCGGTCGCCGTACCGGGCCGCGGCGCCGAGGACCGCGTCATGGACCGGCAGGTCGACCACGGGGACGTCCGGGAACTCGCTTCGGAACACCAAGGCATGCCTCCAGTAAGGAAGTTGACGCGGCAACTAAACCTGCGTGCGGTGCGCGTTCAGGAGCATACGGACAGTCAGGGGGCAGGCTGGGCCATTGTGGGGAACCGGGGGCGGAGCTCGCGTGGCACGTGTGTTCCCGGGGGCGCCCGCCCGGACGCCGCCGCACCACGCCCGCCCGCCCCCTGGCGCGGTCCCGGCCCCGGAGCGCCCCCGTCCCTCCCCCGCCGCCGGCCCGGCGACACCACTCCGGTGGCCGTCACCCACACCGGGCCGTCACCCGCCGCGGGCCGGCCGTCCCGCACCGGCCCGGGCGCCGCGTACGGGAGGCAGCGCGGTGTTCGCACGGCCGTCCCCGGCCGGTGACTCAGTACGACTTGGGCAGGCCGAGGGTGTGCTGGGCGACGTAGTTGAGCACCATCTCGCGGCTGACCGGGGCGACCCGGCCGACCCGGGTGGCGGCCAGCAGGGCGCCCAGCCCGTACTCCTGGGTGAGGCCGTTGCCGCCGAGGGTCTGCACCGCCTGGTCGACGGTCCGGGCGGCGGCCTCGCCGGCGGCGTACTTGGCCATGTTGGCGGCCTCCCCGGCGGCGAGGTCCTCGCCCTCGTCGTAGAGCAGCCCGGCCTTCTGGGTCATCAGCCGGGCCAGCTCGATCTCCACCGCGCACTGGGCGAGCGGATGCGCCAGGCCCTGGTGGGCGCCGATCGGGGTGGACCAGACGGTGCGGGTCTTCGCGTACTCGACGGCCTTGCCGAGGGCCTGGCGGGCCAGGCCGAGCGAGAACGCGGCGGTGAGGATGCGCTCCGGGTTCAGGCCCGCGAACAGCTGGAGCAGGCCGGCGTTCTCGTCGCCGACCAGGGCGTCGGCGGGCAGCCGCACGTCGTCCAGGAAGACCTGGAACTGCTTCTCGGGGGCGACGAGTTCCATCGGTATCGCCCGGTACTCGAAGCCCGGTGTCTCCCGCGGGACGACGAACAGGCAGGGCTTGAGCTTGCCGGTCCGCGCGTCCTCGGTGCGGGCCACGAACAGGACGGCGTCGCAGTGGTCGATGCCGGAGACGAACACCTTGCGTCCGGTGAGCAGCCAGTCCTCGCCGTCGCGGCGGGCGACGGTGGAGATCCGGTGCGAGTTGGAGCCCGCGTCGGGCTCGGTGATGCCGAAGGCCATCCGGCGGCTGCCGTCGGCGAGGCCGGGCAGCCAGCGCCGCTTCTGCTCCTCGGTGCCGTAGCGGGCGATCACCGTGCCGCAGATCGCCGGTGAGACGATGAGCAGCAGCAACGGACAGCCGGCGGTGCCGAGTTCCTCCAGGACGATGGCGAGGTCGGTGATGCCGCCGCCTCCGCCGCCGTACTCGGCGGGCAGGTTGACGCCGAGGTAGCCGGCCTTGCCGGCCTCCGCCCACAGTTCGTCGGCGGGCTCGCCGGCGCGGGCCTTGGCGAGGTAGTAGGCGGAGCCGTAGCGGCGGCCGAGGTCGCCGACGGCCTGGCGCAGGGCGCGGCGTTCGGGGGTTTCGAGGAGCTGACTGCCGATGGCGGACATGCGGGGGTCCTTCCTCAGGTCTCTTGGGTGGACTTGACGACGGCCAGCAGGGTGCCGAGTTCGACCTGCCGGCCCGGGGTTGCGCGGAGTTCCACGAGGACGCCGTCGGCCGGGGCGGTGACGCGGTGCTCCATCTTCATCGCCTCCAGCACGAGCAGCGGCTGTCCGGCGGTGACGGCGTCCCCGACCTCGGCGGTGACGCGGACGACGGTGCCGGGCATCGGGGCGAGCAGGGCGCCGGGGTCGGTCTCGACGGTGGGCTCGGGGAAGCGCGGGAGCGCGGTGAGCGCGGTACCGCCGGCCGGGGTGTCGACGTACACCCGGTCGCCGTGGCGGGCGACGCGGTAGGTGCGGCGCAGCCCGCCCTCGCGCAGCACGACCCGGTCGGGGCCGGCCTCGACCAGCTCGACGTCCGGGTGGTCCTCGGCCTGCAGGCCGGCGCGGGTGAGGCGGTAGCGGACCTCGCACTCGGCGCCGTCGTCCGCCCGGTAGCGCTTGAGCTGCGGCTGGGAGGGCAGGTTGCGCCAGCCGGACGGGAGCGCGGTGCGCCGGGCGGCGGCGTCGGCGAGGGCGGCGGCCAGGGCCGCGCGTTCGACGCCCACGGTGTCCGGCGTGGTGAGTTCGGCGCCGTGCTCGGCGAGGAAGCCGGTGTGCAGGCGCCCGTCCAGGAAGGCCGGGTGCCGCAGCGTGCGGACCAGCAGCTCCCGGTTGGTGGCGGGCCCGTGGATCCGGGCGCGGGCCAGCGCGTCGGCCAGCCGGCGGGCGGCGGCCGCGCGGGTCGGCGCCCAGGCGATCACCTTGGCGAGCATCGCGTCGTAGTGCGGGGTGATCTCGCTGCCGGCCTCGACGCCGCAGTCCAGTCGCAGACCGGCGTCCGGTCCGGCCCCGGCGTCCGGCCGGCTCCCGGTGTCCGTTCGGGCCCCGGCGTCCGTTCCGCCCCCGGTGTCCGACCGGCTCCCGGTGTCCGTTCGGGCCCCGGCCCCGGTGAACTCCTGGTGCGGCACGGTGAGTTCAAGGCAGTGCAGGGTGCCGGTGGCGGGCTGCCAGTCCTTGGCCGGGTCCTCCGCGTACAGGCGGGCCTCGATCGCGTGACCGCGCAGCGCCGGGGGCTCCGGCGGCAGCTGCCGCCCTTCGGCGACGGCGAGTTGGAGGGCCACCAGGTCCAGCCCGGTGACCGCCTCGGTGACCGGGTGCTCGACCTGGAGGCGGGTGTTCATCTCCAGGAACCAGAACCGGCCGTCCTCGGCGAGCAGGAACTCGGCGGTCCCGGCGCCGACGTAGCCGATCGCCCGGGCGGCGCTCACCGCGGCCGCGTGCAGCTTGGCGCGGACGCCCGCCGGGAGGCCGGGGGCCGGGGCCTCCTCGATCACCTTCTGGTGCCGCCGCTGCAGCGAGCAGTCGCGGTCGCCGACCGCCCAGACCGTGCCGTGCGCGTCGGCCAGCAACTGGACCTCGACGTGCCGCCCCGCGGGCAGGTAGCGCTCGCAGAACACCTCGTCCGAGCCGAAGGCCTTGGCCGCCTCGGCCCGGGCGGCCGCCAGCTCGCCGGGCAGGTCCGCGAGGCTCCGGACGACCCGCATGCCGCGGCCGCCACCGCCCGCCGCGGCCTTCACCAGGAGCGGCAGGTCGGCCTCGCCGGGCGAGGTGAGCGCGCCCAGGACGGGCACCCCGGCCTCGGCCATCAGCCGCTTGGCGGCCGTCTTGGAGCCCATCGCGGCGATCGCGGCCGGCGGCGGACCGACCCAGAGCAGGCCGGCGTCCAGCACCGCCTGCGCGAACCCGGCGTCCTCGGAGAGGAACCCGTAGCCGGGGTGGACGGCGTCGGCCCCGGCGGCGAGCGCGGCGCGGACGATCGCCTCGACCCGCAGATAGGTGTCGGCGGGCGCCGCACCGGGCAGGCGGACGGCCGCGTCGGCCTCGCGCACGTGCGGCGCGTCGGCGTCCGGGTCGGAGTGGACGGCGGTGGTCGCGATGCCGAGTTCCCGGCAGGTGCGGAAGACCCGGCGGGCGATCTCGCCCCGGTTGGCGACCAGCAGGTTGCCGATCAGTGTCGTGGAAGTCATGGGTGGCTCCGTCACAGGGTCTGGCTCACAGGGGTCCGGCTCACATGCGGAAGACGCCGTAGCCACGCGCGCCCTCGACCGGCGCGTTGTGGATCGCGGACAGGCACAGGCCCAGCACCGTACGGGTGTCGCGCGGGTCGATCACACCGTCGTCGTAGAGGCGGCCGGACAGGAACACCGGCAGCGACTCGGCCTCGATCTGCTGCTCGACCATCGCCCGGATCGCCGCGTCCGCGTCCTCGTCGTACGGCTGGCCCTTCGCCGCGGCCGACTGCCGGGCGACGATCGACAGCACCCCGGCGAGCTGCTGCGGGCCCATCACCGCGGACTTGGCGCTCGGCCAGGAGAACAGGAAGCGCGGCTCGTACGCCCGGCCGCACATGCCGTAGTGGCCGGCGCCGTAGGAGGCGCCCATCAGGACGGACAGGTGGGGCACCGTGGAGTTGGAGACGGCGTTGATCATCATCGCGCCGTGCTTGATGATGCCGCCCTGCTCGTAGTCCTTGCCGACCATGTACCCGGTGGTGTTGTGCAGGAACAGCAGCGGGGTGTTCCGCTGGTTGGCCAACTGGATGAACTGGGCGGCCTTCTGCGACTCGGCGCTGAACAGCACGCCCTGCGCGTTGGCCAGGACGCCGACCGGGTAGCCGTGCAGCCGGGCCCAGCCGGTGGCCAGGCTGGTGCCGTAGAGCGGCTTGAACTCGTCGAAGTCCGAGCCGTCGACCAGCCGGGCGATCACCTCGCGCGGGTCGAAGGGCACCTTGAGGTCGCCGGGGACGATGCCCAGCAGCTCCTCCTCGGCGTACTTCGGCGGCTCGGCGAGCGGGTCGGGGCCCGGGCCGGGCTTGCGGTGGTCGAGCCGGGCGACGATCCGGCGGGCCAGCCGCAGCGCGTCCGCCTCGTCCGCCGCGAAGTGGTCCGCGAGGCCGGAGGTGCGGGCGTGCATCTCGGCGCCGCCGAGCGACTCGTCGTCGGCCTCCTCGCCGGTGGCCATCTTGACCAGCGGCGGACCGCCGAGGAACACCTTGGCCCGCTCCTTCACCAGCACGGTGTGGTCGGACATCCCGGGGACGTACGCGCCGCCGGCCGTGGAGTTGCCGAACACCACGGCCACGGTGGGGATTCCGGCGGCGGACAGCCGGGTGAGGTCCCGGAACAGGGCGCCGCCGGGGATGAAGATCTCCTTCTGGCTGGGCAGGTCCGCGCCACCGGACTCGACCAGGTTCACCAGCGGCAGGCGGTTCTGCAGCGCGATCTCGTTGGCGCGCAGGGCCTTGCGCAGCGTCCAGGGGTTGCTGGCGCCGCCGCGCACGGTGGGGTCGTTGGCGGTGATCACACACTCGACGCCCTCGATCACGCCGATGCCGGTGACCAGCGCGGCGCCGACCGGGTGGTCGCTTCCCCAGGCGGCCAGCGGGGACAGCTCCAGGAACGGCGAGTCCGGGTCGATCAGCAGCTCGATCCGCTCGCGGGCCAGCAGCTTGCCGCGCTTGCGGTGGCGTTCCACGTACTTGGGGCCGCCGCCGGCCAGGGCCTTGGCGTGCTCGGCGTCCAGCTCGGCGAGCTTGGCGAGCATCGCGGCACGGTGGTCGGCGTACTCGGGCCCGGCCGGGTCGACGCGGGTGGGCAGGACGGTCACAGCGGCGTCTCCGGGCTGTCGGCGAGCGGTTCCGGGGTGGGGGGCGGTTCCGGGGTCGGGGGCGTGGTCGCGGTCGGGGGCGTGGTCGCGGTCGGGGGCGTGGTCGCGGTCGGGGGCGTGGTCGCGGTCGGGAGCGGACCGGGGAGCGCGGTCGGGCTCAGGAGCGAGGTCGGGATGTCCAGGTGGCGGGAGCGCAGCCACTCGCCCAGCGCCTTGGCCTGGGGGTCGAAGCGGTGACGGGCGGCGACGCCCTGGCCGAGCAGACCGGTGAGGGTGAAGTTGACCGCGCGCAGGTTCGGCAGCACATGCCGGGTGATGTCCAACTCGGCCGTCTCGGGGAGGAGTTCGCGCAGTCGCTGCACGGTGAGGGTGTGCACGAGCCAGCGCCAGCCGTCCTCGGTACGGGCCCAGACGCCCAGGTTGGCGTCACCGCCCTTGTCGCCGCTGCGGGCGCCGGCCACCAGGCCGAGGGGAGCCCGCCGGGTGGGCCCGCCGGGCAGCGGCTCGGGCAACTCCGGCTCGGGCAACTCCGTCTCGGGTAGGGGAAGTTCCGCCGACGCCGGGTGGCCGGCGACCGGCGCGGGCGGGACGGCGATCCGGCGGCCGTCCGGCAGCACGGCGGTGTGCTCGACGGCCTTGGCGTCGACGTACGCGGCGGTGAACACCCCGTACGGCGCGCCCGGCCCCGGCGGGGCGGTGAGGTGGAAGCCGGGGTAGCCGGCCAGCCCCAACTCCACTGCGGCCTTGCCGAGTTCACGGCCCACCTTGGCCGAGTCGGGGTCGCGGGCGGTCAGCCGCAGCAGGGCCGAGGCGGTCTCCTCGGTCGGGGCGTCGGGGTGGTCGGTGCGGGCCAGCGTCCAGCGCAGCTCGGCGGGGCGGGCCCCGGGCGGCAGCGCCTCGGTGAACTGCCGTTGCACCAGTGCCGCCTTGGCCTCGATGTCCAGGCCGGTGAGGACGAACACCACCTCGTTGTGGTGGCCGCCGAGGGCGTTGAGACCCACCTTGAGCGTGGCCGGCGGCGCCTCGCCCCGGACCGGGTCGATCCGGACCCGGTCCGGGCCCTGCCCGGTGAGCCGGACGGTGTCCAGCCGGGCGGTGACGTCCGGGCCGAGGTAGTGGGATCCGCCGGTCTCGTACAGGAGTTGGGCGGTGACGGTGCCGGTGGTGACGGCGCCGCCGGTGCCCGGGTGCTTGGTGATCACGCTGGAGCCGTCGGCGTGCAGTTCGGCGATCGGGAAGCCGGGGCGGGTCACGTCGTGCTCGCGGAAGAACGCGTAGTTGCCGCCGGTCGCCTGGGCGCCGCACTCCAGGACGTGTCCGGCGACCACCGCCCCGGCGAGGGCGTCGAGGTCGTCCGGGGTCCAGCCGAAGTGGGCGATGCCGGGGCCGACGACCAGCGCGGCGTCGGTGACCCGGCCGGTGACCACCACGTCCGCGCCCTCCCGCAGGCAGGCCGCGATGCCGAAGCCGCCGAGGTAGGCATGGGCGGCCAACAGTCCGTCCGGCAAGCCGAGTTCCTCCCGGCGCGGCAGCAGGTCGTCGCCCTCGACGTGCGCGACGGCCGCCTCGACAGCCAGGCGCCGCGCCAGTGCGCGCAGGTCGTCGGCGAGCCGCGCCGGGTTGAGGCCACCCGCGTTCACCACGATCCGCACGCCGCGCTCGCGGGCCAGCCCGAGGCACTCCTCCATCTGCCGCAGGAAGGTCCGGGCGTAGCCGCGCGCCGGGTCCTTCAACCGGTCGCGCGCCAGGATGAGCATGGTCAGCTCGGCCAGGTAGTCCCCGGTGAGCACGTCCAACGGCCCGCCGGTGAGCATCTCCCGCACCGCGTCGAAGCGGTCCCCGTAGAACCCCGAGGCGTTGCCGATCCGCAGTACCGTGCGTTCGCGCACCAAGGCGCCTCCCCTGACGGTGAGTTGGCGCCGACCCCGGACGGGCGCCGCCGGGCAGCAGCGTGGCACCGCCCGGAGAAAAAAGCAATCATGCCTGCTTGTTTTCAGGCACCCGATTCCGCCGGCCGGCGGTCACACTGTTGTGACTGGAAGCGATAGGTGGCGGTTGGAACCGATAGGTGGCGGCTTCAGGGTCCCGCCACGCTGAGTGACTGAGCCGGGACACGATAGTTGGAACCTGGCCACGCGTGTTGGAACCGGGTGGCTCACGACGCCCCTGGCGGGTCGGGGTG
Source organism: Kitasatospora sp. NPDC085464 (assembly GCF_044541955.1). Classification (NCBI taxonomy): domain Bacteria; kingdom Bacillati; phylum Actinomycetota; class Actinomycetes; order Kitasatosporales; family Streptomycetaceae; genus Kitasatospora; species Kitasatospora sp. NPDC085464. The sequence goes on along the minus strand of NZ_JBITTM010000080.1, from coordinate 12,568 downwards.
TCGGTGGCATCGGGTTGGATGAGCCGGTGACTGTCTATGATGTGGCCCGCCAACTCCCCGCCATCGCCGATCTGCGGGACCTGTGCCGTTCGCTGGCGATGCTCGATGCGATCCTGAGTCCGGACTGGGAGGGCCGGTACTACTCCTTCAATGCCGGTTGGGCCGAGGGCGAGGAGATGGCCTCGATGCGCAACGGGTCTGGCGACGAATACTCGATCGTGTTCTCGGTGGCCGGTGCCTATGTGCGCGGCTTCGACCACGAATCGCCGATGAGCCCGTATGGCAACGATGACGAGCCCTGGCCGGGAGTGCTCGACGAGGTCCCTGAGCTCTTCAAGCCCTTCGTCGAGGAGCCGGCGTTCACCGATGAGCACGGAGTGCCTGTCGTGACAGTCTGCTTGTGGCGGGGAGCGACCGACGATCGGTGGCATCACGGGACGATCGACTTCCCCGAGGGGGCTGTCGATCCTGACGGGGCGACGAGCCTGTTCGGCCTCCTGGTCGACCGGTCTCCGGAAGCGTTCCAGCGCTTCGCCGAGGACTACTACGAGGTCTCCGTCGACCTCGGGGCGGTGGGCCAGGTTCATGCGTTGCGGCCACTGGACCAGGAACTCGTATCGTTGCTGAACCCTGAGGTCAGCCTGACGGACCTGGCCCAGGACATCTCCGAGATCGGCTATCCGCAGCCGGACCAGGAGTCGGTCTGACCGCTGTCGATCAATTCCTCGCTCGGTTCCATGCCCCTCAGGAGAGCGGCCACGGACGCCACGAGCCCGGGATGTTCGGAACTGGTTCCAAAATGAATGGCAATCCACCGCAGGTTGCAAGAAGCATGACCAGACGGTTCCAACAAGCGTGTCCCGCAAGGTCAGAATCGCCAGGTCAGCACACCATCCTGGTTCCAACTATCGTGTCCCGGCTCAGTGACTTAAGCCGTGACACGTTGGTTGGATCCTGACCACGAGAGTTGGAACCAGTGCGGCTGGCACCGACTAGGCTCACCTCCATGTCCGAGCCAGCCCCTGACCTTCGCACTCAGTCCTTGATCAACCACCTCCAGCCGGGCGCCGTGAGAACGGTGAAGGTCACCGGGTTTGACGGATCGGACGTCCTTGTGCAGCTCGTAGACGATGAAGGAGGGGCGACCGAGATCGGTCGGATTCCTCGGCAGGAAGCGTCGATGCGCCGGATGGAGCATCCATCCGAGCTGTTCGAGGTCGGCCAGGAGATCGATGCCGAAGAGATCGGGCGTTGGCGCGAGGGTCAGCTTCACCTCTCCGCCAGGGCGTGCGAGATTCCGGCCCTGCGATCCTTTCTTCTCGCGTTCGAACGAGGGCAGGTCGTCACCGGGACGGTCTCCGAGGTTCACAACTTCGGGGTCTTCGTCCATGTCGATGGCGAACCGGACGGCCTGTGTACCGGCTTCATCCGGGTGCCGGACCTGACGTGGGCCTGGATCAACCACCCCTCCGAGGCAGTCGAAGCCGGTCAGCGGATCACCGCTGAGGTGATCATCGCTGAGACGCGCTCCGGACAGGTCACGCTCTCGTTGAAGGCTCTGCAGGAAGATCCACTCATTCGGTTTGCGGATCACGCCGGCCGAGTCCTCACCGGGCCGATCACCAAGATCGTTCCCTTTGGCGTGTTCGTGCAGCTTGCTCCCGACGTCGCAGGGTTCCTTCACCTCTCCGAGCTGACGGACGAGCCGGTCGAGACCCCGGATCAGCTTGTCGATGAAGGCGAGCTGATCACGGTGAAGGTCGCCGAGGTCGACCTCCAGCATCACCGGGTGCGGCTATGCACGGCGGGCGGAGCGGGCGTATCTCACGACTGGTCGCAAGAAGCGTGACCACTCGGTGCTTGATCAAGTAGCGCTTCGGCATCTTCGGGGTTGATGACAACGTGCCTGTGAACGAGCACCAGCCGTCATTGCAGCCGGTTGTGGATCACTCGGCTGGGTGAAACTTGCCGGGGTAGCGTCCTCTTTCGGGAATCCTCGGCATGCCGTGCTCGCGCCGGTGGTGTCGTTGCTGCATGAGTGCGCGGACTGGGCCTGGGCTTCGGTCGGATGTATGCGATCTGGCGTCGCTGGTCAGCCAGTTCACCGGGGATGACGCCTTCCGTCAGCGGCTGGTACTCCATGGGGACTGGCCGCGGCGGTGGGCGACGACGTGGATGTTCGACGGCGGTCAGGTCGTCTGGCCGGTGCGGGATCTGGGGTCGGTGCCGGTGTTGGATTCACGGCCGGTTCGACGCTTCACCTGGCGGCCCCGGCAACGGCACCGGCCGGGGCTGGAGCCCTTGGTCTCCACCGGTCGGCAGCACGGCTTCGAGTCGCTGGAGGAGCGGGATCTGCTGCGGGCCCTGGACTTCGTGCGCGTCCGGGAGGTGTTGCCGCAGCCGTTCCGTCTGGACTTCGAGCACACCGGTGGCCGGTCGGCCCACGTCCCGGACTTTCTCGCGCTGATGCCCGACGGCGGCTGGCTGTTCGACGTCCGCCCGGCCCCCTTGGTTCAGGACGAGGACGCGCTGAAGTTCGCCGCGACGCGCGAGGTCGCCACTGCGGCTGGCTGGCGCTACACCGTCGTCGGAGGCTGGCGCCCGCACGTCCTCGGGGTGCTGGACGCCCTGCTGGCCAGGCGCCGGCCACGCAAGGACCCGTTGGGCCTGCAGCCGCAGCTCGTGGCCGCGGCGGCCGAACGGCCGCGGTCCTTTGCCGAGTTGGTGGGATCGACCGAGTGGCCGGAGCTGACTCGGGTCGAGGCGGTCCACCTGCTCTGGCACCGGCGGCTGGGAGTGGACCTCGGATCGCCGTTGCAAGACGGCTCCCTGGTCTGGCTGGGACAGTCGGCCGCCCGGGGGCGGTCGTGAGCCGGGCAGCGGTGCTGGTCGCGCCGGGGGCGGGGCTGCGGCTGGGCGGCGTCGACTGGACGGTCGAGGAGGTCGAGCCGCATCTGGGGCGGATCGTCCTGGCGGGGCCGGGCGGCGAACGTGAACGCCGCTCGTTGCGCTGGCTGGCGAATCACCCCGACCTGCGGTCGGCGGCCTCGGAGGGCCCTGCGGTCTCACGGCAGTCGGTGGTGCTGTCCGACCTGACCGAGGACCAGTTGGTGCGGGCTCGGTTGCGGGCTGAGCACCTGCTGGAGGCGGAAACGGGCTATCGCAGCGGAAGCCCGCTGCGGGCGCTGCCTCACGAACCGAGGCCGGGATTCGACCCGGAGACGACTTTCCTCAAGGACCGCCGCCTGGCCAAGGCCCGGGAGATCAAGGAGATGTCACCCGCGGAGGCGAAGCGGCTGGGGCTGGAGCACCTGAGCTTCCGGACGCTGGAGCGACTGGGCGCCCGGGCACCGGACGAGGACGTGGTGCTGGCTTGCGCGGACGGCCGTTGGACCCGGCGGGGCGGCGGGCATCCGACGGTGACGGCGGAGGTTCGGGAGGCGGTTTTCGCGGTCCGTCAGGAGTTCCTGCGCCGGTCTCGGATGAGCATGATGGCCCGACACCGGCTGATGTGTCAGTACATCCACGAGACGTTCCCCGACTTCCCGGCCGAGGACGTTCCGGGGCGCAAGACGCTGGCCGTGGTCTGGCGGGAGTGGTTCGGGTCCGACGGCTCGCGGCAGCGCTACGTCCGCACCGCCGAGATCGCTGAGCCTGGGCGGCGGGTGGTGGTGCACCGGCCGGGCCAGGTCGTCGCGCTGGACTCGACTCCGCTGCCGGTGAAGCTGCGGGAGCACGTTTTCGGCGAGCCGGTCTCCGTCGTACTGTCGCTGGCACTGGACCTCTACACTCACTCGATCGTCGCGTTCCGGCTCACGCTGGTGTCGGACACTGCCGTGGACATCGCGATGCTGCTGCGGGACGTGATGATGCCGCTGCCGATGCGCGCGGGCTGGGGCGAGGACATGGAGTGGCCCTACCCCGGCGCCCCGGCCGCCCTGGTCGCCGAGTTCGCCGGCCACAGGGTCGCGGCCCTGCCGTTCTTCGCTCCGGAGACGGTCACCACTGACCATGGCGGTCCCTACAAGAACCATCAGATCGTCGCCGCCGAGCTGGCGTTGGGCTGCACGATCCTGCCCGCACGTACGCTGCGAGCGCACGACAAGTCCGCCGTCGAGCGGGCGTTCTCCTCCATCAAGACGCTGCTGCTGGAGCACCTGCTCGGGTTCACCGGCGCCGATGTCGCTGACCGCGGCGCCGATCCGGAGGCAGACGCGGTGCTGACGATCGAGCAGATGGAGCACGTCATCGCGACGTGGGTGGTGAGGGTCTGGCAGCGGCGGGAGCTGGGTGAGTACGCGCCGAGTTGGGCGCCGGGCGAGAAACACAGCCCGAACTCGCTGTTCGCGGCCGCTGTCCAGCAGGGGGGCCTCGACCTGGAGGTCCCTGGCCCGGAGCTCTACTACAAGGTTCTGCGGTCCCACCATGTCAAGATCCACCCGAACCGGGGGGTGAAGATCCTCGGGCTCTTCTACTACGACCCGGTGCTGGAGGAGGAGCGCTTCCGCGGCCCGTCAACGCGGGGCGGCCGGCACAAGAACCGGTGGGTGGTCCGCAGTGACAGAAGGGACCGGCGCCAGGTGTTCTTTCAGGACCCCGACGACCCAGAGGTCTGGCACGTCCTGCGCTGGACCGGGCTTCCGCCCGAGGGCGAGGTCCCCGCGTTCTCCGATGTCAACGCCCAGGCCCTGCTCGGCGAGGTCCGCCGTCGCGGACTGAAACCGCTCACGGACGCCGAGCTGCTGCCGGTGCTGCTGGAGATCCTCGGTTCGGTGATCCCGGTGGCCGAATGGCCTTCGCAGATGACCAAGCGGGAGAAGACCGCGCGTTCGCGCCGGGCCGCCGAGGCCGCGCAAGCCGCCGTCGACCGGCCCCGACCGCCGTCACCTGAACCGGCTGCGGAGCCCACACCGCAGGCGGGGGCGAGGGTGGTCCCCTGGCCGCGTCAAGCGGACAGCGTCCAGGCCGCCGTCGATGCCGAGCGGCGGCGCCGACGCGAGGCCGCGGTCACGGGCCGGCCGACGCCGCCGCCCCGCCTCGGCGACGCCCTGCGACGGCGGAACCTGTTCCTGCTGTCGGACGACGACAGCGACACCGATGCGATCGGGGAGAACGCGTGACAGACGGCCCCGGCTCGGCGGAGGTCCTGGCCGAGCTGCTGGAGAACAAGCCGCTCCGAAGGGACACCTTCGAGGGCTGGCAGCAGTTTCGCACCACCCGGCACCGGTTCGTCCCGGCGCCAGTGATCACGATCGACCAGTGGCGGACGATGAGCCCGAGGGAGCGGGCGCTTCACGACATGCACCGCACCGCCACGCACGTGAACCTGCCGCTGCAGGAGACACCGATGTCGCTGAAGGTGTCGCGTCTGGTGAACCGCAGGATCAGCAACAACGCATGGAAGCGGAACTCCTCCACGCTCTCCGGAGTGATGGTCAACGGCCTGGGTTACCACGGCAAGACCGAGACCACGTGTGAGGTCGCCGCCGCTTTCGAGGACCGCTGGCTGACTTTGCACGACCACCTCAACCCACGCACCGTCCCCGGGACCCGGGACCTGCATGCCCCCGTCGCCTACGTCCAGACGCCGGTGACCGCGAAGCCGAAGAGCACCTGCCAGGCTGTCCTGGACTTCTTCGGCGCCCCGACGAAGGGCCTGACACTTCCCCAACTCGTCCGGCAGGTCGCCCAATCGGCAAAGGACCACGGAGTGCAAGCCCTGATCCTCGACTTTACCGACCGCGGGTAGTGCCGCCCGTGATGTCCGTCTGGGCCTGTGACCAGGGCGTCGCGGGCTCGTTTACCGACCGTGTCCGGAGCGCCCGTCATGTTCCGGAGTCGGTACGGAGGACAAGTGGGACGGCGAGTGGTGGTCGGGGATCTGAGGGTCCAGCAGATCGACCGGAAGGACGGGCGACGGTCGTGGACGATCATGTGGCCCGAAGGCAGTATCCACATGGAGGCGGACCGGTTCCTGCGACTGCACGACGGGTCGGGGACGCAGAAGACCTACGCGTACTACCTGGTGGACCACCTGCGGTGGCTGGAGCGCGAATGCCTGGCCTTCGAGAAGGTCGTGCTGAGGGACCTTGAGCGCTACATGGGCATCGTCGGCGCGGAGGTCCTCATGCCGCTCGGTGAACCGTGGCGGATCGGCAAGCGCCCCTACGGCCGCTCCGCGCTATCGACTGCGGCGGCCTGCCTGAAGGGCTTCTACCTGCACCAGTCCTCGCTCGGCGTGAACGGTGAGCTCGGCAAGAAGCTCGACACCTCCCGGTTGCCCACGCGGACGGACCGGCGCCGCGCGTTCCTGGGACACGTGAAGAACACGCTGCCCACCAACCCACTCGCGCCGACGGGGCCGCACCGCCGGCACCCGAAGATGCTCCCCGACGGCGCGCGGGAGAAGCTCCTGGCGGTGGTGAACTCGGCCAGGGACCGGCTGCTAGTGACCTGGCTGGCCGACGGCGGGCTGCGGATCGGCGAGCTCTGCGGGCTGCACCTGGTAGACCTGCACCTGCGCGAGAACGCGGCCTGCGGCGAGTGCCGCACCCCTCACGTCCACGTCTGCCACCGCCCCGGCAACCCGAACCGGGCCGAGGCGAAGACCAAGCACCCCTGGCGCATCGAGCGCGGCACGGTGACGGGCGGCCTGATCAAGCGGGTCAGCCCAGCGATGGTGCACACCTACTTCGACTACCTCACCAGCGGCGAGTATCCGCGCGGCACCGCCGGACACGGCATGCTCCTGGTCCAGCTGCACGGCACCGGGACCGGGCAGCCGTGGGCACCGGTCGGGGCCCGCCGGATGCTGGGCCGGGCCGGGAAACGCGCTGGTCTGGGGCTCGTGAAACCCCACGCATTCCGGCACACGTTCACCTCGGCGGTTCTCGACGCCTCGGACGGGAACCTCCTGATCGCCCGCGATGCCGGGGGGTGGGCCTCGGCCACGATGGTCGACGAGGTCTACGGACATGTCGACGTCCACGACCCGGCCTTCGACGCCGCGCTCCGCGCAGTCTGGGGGGAGACGAGGTGACCGTGAAATCGTTGCTGCCGCTCTACACCGACCACCCCGACCGAGAAGGGCGGGACCGGCTGGAGATCCTCACCGCGCTGATCGGCGCCCCGGCCTTCGACCCGATCTTCCGCGACGTCATCATCCGTATCCCGCAGGGCCACCGTGTCTACCAGTGGGCCTGTGTGGTCGACGCGTGCGAGCGGGCCCGGCACAGCGGGTTGGACCTGTGCTCGACGCACTTCCAGGAGTGGGGAACGGCCCGGGAGTCCGGGACGACCCGGGCAGAGTTCCTCACCACCGCCGAGCCGCTGCCGCGCGCCGAATACGACCGGGAAGGGTCCTGCCTGATCTGCCCCGACCGACCCACCTCGCCGCGCACCGAGCTGCGGTTGTGCATCCGTCACTACGGCGCATGGAAGTATTCGGTCTCCGTCCGGGACGCGCCGGTGGACTTCGACCAGTGGGTGACAGATCAGGAGCCGTGCGAGGGCTACGGGAACTGCCAGGTCACCGTCTGTCCCGGGCTGGCGATGTCCCCGCTGGGGCTGTGCTGCTGGCACCGGCACCGCTACATGCGCGACCGCCGTCCGGGAGGGGCAGCCCTCCCGTCGAGCTGGTGGCAGCGCTACGAGAAACAGGGGCAGCCGGTTCGCGTCTCCTACACGGACCAGAACGCGTTCCGTGCCTGGTGCGCGGCCGTTGACCCGGCACCGCGGCCCGAGCAGGTCAACCTGCACGGCCTGCGGCCCCTGCTGCGGGCCGAGATCCAGTGGTCGCTGTTCGCCCACACCCAGCAGGACCGGCACAGCATCTGGAAGCTGGACTGGATCCAGAAGCTCGTCAACCTCGCACGCGAGCGCGACGCCGGCTCACTGACCGACCTGGACCTGGACGGCTTCCCCCGCTTCCACACCGCGATCGTGAAGAAGATGCTCCACTACCTGCGGCTGGTCTACTTCACCCCGCAGCAGGCGCGTGAGGCCGGATTCATCGAGACCGACCACTTCGGCATCCGCTTCCCGGCCCGGGCCAGCCACATCGACCTCACCGCCATCTCCCAGCGCTGGCTCAGGGACCTGCTCTGGGACTACACCGCCGACCTGATCAGCTCACCGCGCCGCCCGCGCACCGCCGCGCCGATCGACGGCATCCGTCGAGCCTGCACCGAGCTCAGCGCGTTCCTGGAGGTCGACGCCACCAGCGGCGGCCACGACCCGTCCGCCTTGCGGGTGGAGCACATGACCCGCTCATCGCCGACCAGAGGCACCGTGAACAGAACGGCCTGCCGTCGCTGGTGATGAAGGGACTGGCCGGGGAACCCTCGACGGTCACCCACGTCACCCGCACCGATGTCTTCAACGGGGTGCGCAAGCTGCTGCGCGACGCGCTGGAGCACGGGACCGCCGAACGGCTCGCGCTGGACCGGGAGTTCATCATCGCGATGCCCTATGCCGGGAACGAGACACTTCGGGCCCGTCGTCCGTTTCCCGACGAGGTCGCCCGCGCCCTGGCAGACGGGGACAACCTCACCCGGCTCGCCGAGGCGCACGACCCTGACGACCTGGGGTTGAGGGACGTCTGGGAGACGATCGTGGTGACCGGTCGGCGCGTCGGCGAGGTCGTGAAACTGCGCTGGGACTGCATCGGCCGCTACGGCGGGCTGGCGATGTTCTGGCACGACCAGACCAAGGTCGGTAACTACGACGTGGCGATCCGCATCCCGGACAGCCTCTACGATCTGCTCGCCGAGCGCCAGCGCAAGACGCTGGACCGCTTCGTCGCCCGGCACGGCCGTCGACCGACGGGCAGCGAACGGGCCCGGCTGGCCCTGTTCGCCACCAAGGTCCGCAACCCCGCCGGCACCACCGCACTGTCCTACACGTGGTTCAACCGCGGCTTCCGGGACTGGGTGAACGAACTCGACCTAGGACAGCTCGTACCCCATCAGGCTCGCCACACGCTGGCCACCAATCTGCTGCGGGCCGGTGCCTCGCTGACCCACATCCGCCGTTACCTCGGCCAGGTTTCAGACCGCATGGCCGAGCATTACGTGCATCTGACCAGCACGGATCTGGAGGACGTGCTCCAGCATATCTGGGTCGCCGGCCCAGGCACCGCCCAACCGGGCGAACTCCTGGCCGGAGATGCCACCCCGCTCACCCGCGAGCAGGCCCAGGCCCTGGCGATCGACCTGTCACGCCGCAGCACCCCGGCCGAGGGCGGCTTCTGCACCTTCCAGCCCGTCGTCGAGGGCGGCGCCTGCCCCTGGAACCTGGACTGCCACAACTGCGACAAGTTCGTCCTGTCCGGCGCCGACCTCCTCTACTGGCGGCGCAAGCGCGAACAGTGGCGGCTCTTGGCTGAAGGCGCCCCCGACGACGCCACCGCCGATTACCTCCACCGCTACTTCGAACCCACTGCTCGCGCCATCGACGGCCTGGAGAGCGCCCTCGCTGGCCTCGGCCTGCTCGACGACGCCCTCGCCCTGGACCTGCGCAAACCCCAGGACTACTTCCACCGTGTCTGGTCCACCGCCTTCCGCGCCGCCGACCTCGCCCAGGCAGCCGGCGACGAGCAGGACCAGATCGACGACACCACCGACGAACAGGAGCAATGCGCGTGACCACCACCGTCTCCGACCCGCGCACGGCCGCCGCCCTGGCCGCCCGCCACCGCACCACCGACGCCGCGCTCGGACGGGTCCGCGACGCCATCACCCGGCTCCGCCGCGAGAAGACCCAGGTCAGCGTCGCCGCCGTCGCCCGCCGCGCGAACGTCTCCCGCACCTTCCTCTACGACCACCCCGACGCCCGAGCCGCGGTCGCCGCCGCGATGGTGGAAGCCGGCGAACGCCGGACCCAGCTGGTCACCGACCAGGACGAGGCACGCGAGGCGACCTGGCGCGAGCGGGCCCTGAATGCCGAGGACGCCCTCAAGGCCGCCCATGCCGAGATCCTCGCCCAGCGCACCCGCATCGGCGAACTCCTCGGACAGGTCCGCGACTTGGAAGCCGAGTGGACCCAGGAGGCCATCCAGCGGATCACCACCGAGAACACCTCCCTCAAGCAGCGCGTCCGCCAGCTCACCGCCGACAACCGGTCCTTCGACGAACGGCTGAAGGCCGCCCGCTCCAACCTCCGCTTCCAGGACCGCCGCGTCGCCGACCTCGAAGCCCAGATCATCGAGCAAGGCCGAACTACGACCTGAGGCCAGAGCTGGAGTCGCTCACCGTCACCCCACCCCCGGGCTTGGCGGTGAGAAACCCCCGGCCACCGAGCGTCACCGTCCACGCTGACCGTTCATCATTGGCTGGCGCCGTCAGTCGCCATCCGCCCGCGAACAGGACCCGAAGGACTCCCTGGTCGGAGACGCTGACCTCGGCAACGGCTTGACGCAACAGCTCAGTCGCCTTGCCGAGGTTCGTCTGGGGCCACGCCGAGAGCCCGTATGCTCGCTCGTCGGCCACGAGCTCCGCCCACGAGCACAGCATGATCTCGTTCGACCCGATTCGGAGGCGGAGCCGGTCGTCGATGACGAGTTCCCCAACACCCAGCCCACGGAACGTGGGCACTCGCCAGCCATCCTCCACGCGCGCTATGCCCTGAGTCATGGCGACACCGTATCGATCAACCGCCACCGCAGGTGACAACTGTCCGTGACACCATGCGGGCATGCATTTCGAGCTCGCCCCACCCATAGGCGTCGGACCCCTGCAGATCGGCATGAAGCGCCAGGCCGCGAACAGCACACTGGATTCACTGCGGGAACCGAGGGCCATCTCCCCGTCGGACCGGCCGGGGCAACGCATCTTCCGACCGAGCGGCTTGATGATCAGTATTGGATGCACACGCGACCGGCTGGAGGCCGTGGAGTTCGGGCGGCCATCAGAGTCATCCGACATCGTCTCCTTCAAGGGCGTCGACATCTTCGGCCTGCCGGCCCGCAACGTCGTGACGCGCATGTCCGAGATCACCACGATTGTCGCTGCGGAGGACGATCCCGCGTCGTTCGTCGCGCCGGACCTACTTCTCAGCTTCTGGCGTCCGTTCCAGGGCGACGACGACCCGGAAGACGAGCAGGGCTACTACTTCAACTCGGTCCTGCTGGCTCGCCCGGGCTACTACGACGGACCTGGCCAGCGATGAACCCCGGCTTGCCGGCCACCGCTACGATCTGCGGATGGCTCGCAGCGGAAAGAGGACGCGTCGCCTCACGATCGGCGACACGACCTACCTATGGTCACTGCGGCACACTCACCGCGCGCTCGACGACGGCTCCTGCGAAGACTGCTGCGAAACGCTGGTCATCCGCTCGCTGGAAGGTCGCGGCGGCCTGAGAATCCGGTTCCGGAACGGCCCCGACTGGCTCGTCCCGGACGGCTATCCTCAGCCGTCTGGGACCGTCGGAACCCGCGACGGCAGGACCCTGAACCTTCATAAGCCCGGCACCGTCAGAGTTCTGCTCGACGAAGCTGTCCAACAGGGATGGACGCCCGGCAGGCCCACCGCCGAAGAATTCGACGGCTGGGCTCTGTTCGAAAACGCCCACCGCTACCGCGGGAAGGCCCAGCCCGACTCCCGCCGGGAGGATCCGCGCTATGCGGGGCGAAGAGCGGGGTCGATCTCGGCCAGGATGTCGTGCAGCTGACGGGCCCCCAGGGCAACGCGGTCGTCAGCGTCCTGCAGCATCTCCTCGCACATCTGCAGCGCTTTGTCCCGGTCCTCGGAGAAGATGCTGAACACGTCGACGATCGCGGTGTGGATCCAATCGCTGTGATTGGAGTTGGCGACTGCCATCGCGGAGGCGACTATCGTCAGCCCGATCCTGTCCATTCGTCGAAGCACGGCTTCTGCGGTCACCCGGGTGACGAAGGTGTCACCCGGGTCGAGCACGAGCTCCAGCAGTGGCCCGAGGGCCTCCTGCATGTCGGTGAAGGCCGCCAGGCCGCGACCGGCATCCGCCCGGTCACGGTAGTCCTGGCTTCGCCCGAGCTCGCGGAGCGCCACGAAAGCGGCATGCCGCCGGTCACTGTCCCCCTGCAGTAGGGCGCGCAGTCGCCTCACCTCAGCGATCAGGCGGGGCATGTCCTGCCGCGCGGAAGCGATGAAATCGAGATCGGCATCCAGTTGCGAGTCCGGACTGACCTGGACCTGTTCTCCGTTGATGAACCGACTGAGATAGATCTCATCGTCCTCCACGGCAGTGGCCGGGGCGATCTGGATGCAGCTCGCTCCGCCGGTCGCACCGCGAGTCTCCAGCACGGGAACCCACACACCCACGGATGCGGCCGCGATGCGCGCCTCCATCGAATCGAGCTCTTCTTCAGTCGGCATGACCGGATCATCCACCCGGACCGGGCCGACCGTCCACGGGATGTCAAGCAAGCTGACCAGATACGGCTCCCCCTCAGCGCCAATTTGCGCGGGATGGCTCCACTCCAGGCAGTCGACTTAGTCGGGTAGCCGGGTCACGTTGCCGTGACCCGGCCCCCTCAGAACCGGACGTGCCAGTCATCCCGGCATCCGGCTCAAGCAAGCCACGAGGGCT
>NZ_JBITTM010000079.1:0-31587 GCF_044541955.1 Kitasatospora sp. NPDC085464 | reverse complement strand
CGCCGACGGCCGCATCGTCGACGAACTCCACCACCCCACCGCCGACACCGTCCTGGACCGCATGCGCCGCTTCGACGCCAAGGGCCGCACCAGCTAGAGCACACCCCCTCACGGCCCACCGGCCGCGAGCCGCCCGAGGTCCCGAAGCCACCCGTCCCCACGAGCACCCCAGGACTGACAACCCCTCATGTTCCGCACCGCATTGCGCAATGTGCTGGCCCACAAGGGCCGACTTCTGATGACGACGCTGGCCGTCATGCTCGGCACCGCCTTCGTCGCCGGCACGCTGGTCTTCTCCGACACCCTCGGCGAGGCGCTCAGGACCCAGAACTCCAAGAGCTACACCGACATCGCCGTCACGGTCAGCGACCACGAGGCCGGCTTCCGCGGTTACGACCACGGCGCCCGGGTCACCACCGGCCCGACCCTCACCGAGGAGTCCCGTGCCAAGGTCGCCGCGCTGCCGGGCGTCGCCGACGCGCGCGGCGTGGTGAGCGGCTTCGCCGGCATCGCCGACAAGAAGGGCGCGCTGATCGGCAACGGCTTCTCCACCACCGGCACCAACTACGTGCCGGGCGCCGACGGAACCGACCCGCGCTACCCGCTGGTAGAGGGCCGCGGCCCGAAGAACGCCACCGAGATCGCCCTGGACGCCAAGACCGCCGACAAGGGCGGCTACAAGGTCGGCGACACCGTCCGGGTCGCCGTCAACGGCCCGGTGATGGAGCTCAAGCTCACCGGCACCCTGCGCACCAACGACCCGCGGGTGTCGGCCGGCGGCTCGCTCGCCGCCTTCGACACCGCCACCGCCCAGCAGCTCTACCTGAGCCCGGGCCGCTTCGGCGAGCTGGACGTCAAGGCCAAGCCGGGCACCGACGACGACGCGCTGCTCGGCGCCGTCAAGCAGGCCGTCCCGCAGGGCGACAACATCGAGGCCCGGACCGGCCGCGAGCTCGCCGCCGAGCAGGACCGGATGATCAAGCAGGGCACCAAGTTCCTGAGCACCTTCCTGATGGCCTTCGCGGGCATCGCCCTGTTCGTCGGCATCTTCATCATCGCCAACACCTTCACCATGCTGGTCGCCCAGCGCACCAAGGAACTGGCCCTGCTGCGCGCCGTCGGCGCGACCCGGCGCCAGATCACCCGCTCCGTGCTGATCGAGGCGTTCCTGGTGGGCCTCACGGCGTCGGTGGCCGGTCTGCTGGCCGGCATCGGGATCGCCGTCGGCCTCAAGTCGTTCCTCAACGGCCCGATGGACGCCAACCTGCCGGACGGCCCGCTGATCATCGCCCCGAGCACGGTGGTCGCCGCGATCGCGGTCGGCGTGCTGGTGACGGTGCTGGCCGCCTGGCTGCCCGCCCGCCGTGCCTCCCGGATCGCCCCGGTGGCGGCGATGAGCTCGGCCGAGCAGCCCGCCACCCAGAAGAGCCTGGTGATCCGCAACACGATCGGCCTGCTCTTCGCCCTGGCCGGCGCGGGTGCGCTGGCGGCGGGCGTGGCCGGCAAGGAGGTCAAGACGGTCGGCCTCGGCGCGGGCGCGCTGCTGATCGGCGTGTTCGTCCTGACCCCGCTGCTGTCCCGGCCGCTGATCAACCTGTTCGCGCCGCTGCTGCGCGCCCTGTACGGCACTCCGGGCAAGCTGGCCAAGGAGAACGCCATCCGCAACCCGCGCCGCACCGCCGCCACGGCCTCGGCGCTCACCATCGGCGTCACCCTGATCACCTCGCTGACGGTGATCGGTGCCTCGGTGAACAAGGCCGTGGACGACGCGGCCGCGAACGACCTCAAGGCCGACTACGCGGTCACCATGGAGAACTTCTCCATGCTCTCCCCCGAGGTCTCCACCCAGATCGCCAAGGCGCCCGGCGTCACCGCGACGAGCGTGGTGCGCACCATTCCGGTGGAGACCGGCGCGGACGGCTCGGACAGCGACTGGGTGACGGCGGTCGACGCCACCACCATCGACCGGCTGGTCACCGTGAAGGTCAAGGACGGCTCCGCGGACGCCCTCAAGCAGGGCAAGCTGATGGTGAGCGCGGGCAGCTCCGGCCAGAGCCGCTACCGGGTCGGCGAGGCCCTCGCCGTCACCTACCCGGACGGCAGCAAGGGTTCGCTGACCGTCGGCGCCGTCATCGAGCCCAACTCGGTGCTGGCCGGGATCGTCGCCCCCGACGCCGTCGTCGGCCCGCACGCCCTGCCCGGCTCCGGGCTGGACAAGGTCCTGGTCAAGGGCGCGAACGGCCCGACCGGGGAGCTGAAGCAGGCCGTGCGCGACGCCACCGGCGGCAACCCGCTGATCGCCGTCAAGGGCGAGAAGGACATCAAGGCGGAGAACCGCCAGATGCTCAACGGGATCCTGAACATGATGTACGGGCTGCTCGGCATGTCCGTGGTCATCGCGGTGCTCGGTGTCGTCAACACCATGGCGATGTCGGTGTTCGAGCGCCGCCGGGAGATCGGCATGCTGCGGGCGATCGGCCTGGACCGGCTCGGCATCCGGCGGATGGTCCGCCTGGAGTCCCTGCTGATCGCGCTGTTCGGCGGACTGGTCGGGATCGGCCTGGGCGTCCTGGTGGCGTGGGCCGGTGTCCGCACGCTGGCGGACGACCTCAAGGGCATCACCACCGTGGTGCCGCCGGTCCAGGTCGCCGGCTTCCTGCTGGCGGCCGCCGTGATCGGTCTGCTGGCCGCCCTCTGGCCCGCCTTCAAGGCGGCGAAGCTGGACATCCTGGGCGCCATCAAGAGCGAGTAGCCGGGACGGTACGCCAGGAGCCCCCGGGGCGGTCCGTTCGGACCGCCCCGGGGGCTCCGTCGTGTCACGGCCCGGCGAACACCACGCCCTGGTTGGAGGGTTGCAGGCTGCCGGTGGTCAGGCCCTGGGCGGAGACGAGCAGTTGCAGGACCGGCTTGCCGTCGAGGCCGAGCACCTCGGCGGTCAGCTGCTCGGTCTCGTCCGGCGGGGTGAGCCGCAGGCCGGCGATCACGTGGCAGGTCGGGTCGGCCTTGTCGCAGGAGCTCCACTTGAGGCCGGAGAAGGCGGTCGTCTTCGGCTTCAGGGTGATCGCCGTGGGCGGCCCGGGGTGCGGCTCCCGCTTGACGGCCAGGGTGTCCGCGCTGTTGTCGGCCCGCAGACCGCCGTAGCCCGGGTAACCGAACAGGGTGCAGCTGCGGCCGCCCTTGTTGGTGACCATCACCATGGCCGAACCGGCGTCCTGGAGCTGGACGGTGGCGGTGAGCTCGTCGGCCCGGCAGCGCGCGCCGGCCGACTGCGTCACCATCGGCCCGGTCGGCGTCGCCCCGGGGACGGTCGCCTTGCCGCCGCTCGTCGGCTGCGCGGACGCCACCCCGGTGACGGTCACCGTCGGCGCCGGCTGCGCGCCCGCCCCGGCGTCGTCGTTGCACGCGGTCAGCAGCACGGCTGCGGCGAGCGCCGTCAGCCCGGCGGCGGCGATCCTGGCAGGCCTGCGAACGGTCATGGTCCCCCCATGGGTGAACGGTCGGTGTTTCCACCCCCGACCACGACGCCCTGGACCGGTGCGGTTCCGGCTGTGACGCACTCATGACGAAACCGCCCCGCCCGGCGGGTGCCGGGCAGGGCGGTCGGGGCCGGAATGCCGGGTCAGGCGGCCGGGGTGGCGGTGACGGGCCGGGCAGGCTTGCCCTTGTCGCCGCCGAGGAGGTTGAAGAAGACGGCCAGGGTCGGGGTGAGGTAGAGCACCCAGACGACCAGCTGCAGCACCGTCGGGTCGGGCTGGAAGTTGAACACGCCCTTCAGCAGGGTGCCGTACCAGCTGTCCTTCGGGACGGTGCTGGAGATGTCGAAGGCCAGGCTGTGCAGGCCGGGCAGCCAGCCGGCCTCCTGCAGGTCGTGCACGCCGTACGCGAGGACCCCGGCCGCGACGACGACCAGCATGGCGCCGGTCCAGGTGAAGAACTTGGCCAGGTTGATCTTCAGCGCGCCGCGGTAGAAGAGCCAGCCGAGCACCACCGAGGTGAGCAGGCCGAGCGCGGCGCCGATCAGCGGGTTCCAGCCGTCACCGGTGGCCTGCACCGCCGACCAGATGAACAGCGCGGTCTCCAGGCCCTCGCGGCCGACGGCCAGGAAGGAGGTGACCACCAGGGCCGTGGTGCCCATCGCGAGCGCCGCGTCCAGCTTGCCGTGCAGCTCGGTCTTCAGGTGCCGGGCGGTGCGCCGCATCCAGAACACCATCCAGGTCACCAGGCCGACCGAGATGACCGACAGCGAACCGCCGAGCGCCTCCTGGGCCTCGAAGGTGAGCTGCGAGGAGCCGAACTGCAGCACCGCGCCGAACGCCATCGAGAGCACCACGGCCGCGCCGACGCCGAGCCAGACCGGCGGCAGCTTGTCCTTGCGCTCGGTCTTGACCAGGTAGGCGATCAGGATGCAGACGACCAGGCTGGCTTCGAGACCTTCGCGCAGGCCGATCAGGTAGTTGCCGAACACGCGGGCTCCTGGGGGTGAGGTGGTACGTACGGGGGGTGGCGGCGGGTCAGCCGAACAGGGCCTGGCCCCACCACTCCCCCGGCTTGCGCACGCCCGCCGGGCAGGCGAAGTGGGCGGAACCGACGTGCTGGATGTACTCGTTGAGCTTGTCGCTCGACGCCAGGCGGGTCTGCAGCGGCACGAAGGCCTTGCGGGTGTCGCGCTGGTAGGCGAGGAAGAACAGGCCGGCGTCCAGGCGGCCGAGGCCGTCGGTGCCGTCGGTGAAGGAGAAGCCGCGGCGCAGGATCATCAGGCCGTTGTTGGCGTCCGGGTGGGCGAGCGCGACGTGCGAGTCCGCGGGCATCGCCTTGAGGTCGGGCGCGTCGTGCTCCTTGGCCTTGCCGTACGGGGCGCCCTCGCCCTTGGTGCGGCCGAAGACGTCCTCCTGCTCCTTGAGCGAGGTGCGGTCCCAGGTCTCGATGTGCATCCGGATGCGCCGGGCGACCAGGTACGAGCCGCCGGTCATCCACTCGGGGCCGTCGCCGGGGGCGGCCCAGACGTGGTCGGCGAGCTTCGCCGTGTCGGTGCCCGCGATGTTGTGGGTGCCGTCCTTGAAGCCCATCAGGTTGCGCGGGGTCTGCGCGTCCGGGGTGGTGGAGGAGGTCTTGCCGAAGCCGAGCTGGGACCAGCGGATGCTGACGGTGCCCATGCCGATGCGGGCCAGGTTGCGGATCGCGTGCACGGCGACCTGCGGGTCGTCGGCGCAGGCCTGGATGCAGAGGTCGCCGCCGCTGCGGTTCGGGTCGAGCTTGTCGCCCTTGAAGCCCGGCAGGTCGATCAGGGCCTCGGGGCGCTTGGCCTGCAGGCCGAAGCGGTCCACGCCGTCCTTGTCGAACAGGCTCGGGCCGAAGCCGATGGTGAGGGTGAGCCGGGAGGCGGGCAGGCCGAGGGCCTCGCCGGTGTCGTCCGGCGGGGCCTCGGGCAGGCCGGTGGCGGCGCCGGTGCCGACCTCGCGGCCGCCGGTCATTGCGGCGGCCGCCTTGGTCCAGTCCTTGAGCAGCTTGACCAGCGACTCGCGGGTGGCCTTCTCGGACACGTCGAAGGCGGCGAAGTGCAGGCGGTCCTGGACGGGGGTGGCGATGCCGGACTGGTGGTCGCCGTAGAACGGCACCTCGGCGCCGGCCGGGGCCGCGGCGGCCGCCGGGGCGGCCTCGTCCTGCTTGGTGGCGGCGGCGACCGAGCCGACGGCGGCGGCACCGAGCGCGACGCCCGCGCCGGCCCAGCCGATGACGGCGCGCCGGCTGACCGCGCCCTTGGTCGCGGTGGCGTCGGTGGCGGTGGCGTCGGTGGCGGCCGGCGTTCCGGTCTGCTGCTGGTTCTCGGCGTCCATCGGCGGGCGGGCCCTTCTCGGTACTGAACTGCTCGGGGGTACTGAACTGCTCGGGGGTACTGAACTGCTCGGGGGTACTGAACTGCTGGTGGTGCTGACCCTGTGCGTGGTGCCGACCCTGCGCGTGGTGCTGACCTGCGCCGATCCGCGGGTCGGGCCGGTGGGCCGGCTCACGGATGCCGTGGCGGCCGGTCGGGGCCGCCACGGCGTCGTGGGGTGGGTGGTGCGGGAACCGCGGGGTCGGTTACTTGACGACCACGGCGGCGGCCAGCTTCGACAGCGGCTCGCCCAGCGAGTTGACCGCGTCGGAGAAGGTCTTGCGCTCGGCCTCGGTGACCTTGTCGTAGGAGGTGAAGGTGCCGTCGGCCTGCTTGTACTTGGCGAGCAGGGCGTTGATGGCGGCGAACTCGGAGTCCAGCGTCTTGGCCAGCTCCGGGTCCTTCTCGGAGGCGACCGGCTTCAGCAGCTCGTAGGCCTTCTGCGCACCCTCGACGTTGGCCTGGAAGTCGGCCAGGTCGGTGTGGCTGTAGCGGTCCTCCTCACCGGTGATCTTGTTGGTGGCGACCTCGTCCAGCAGCTCCTTGGCGCCGTTGGCC
Source organism: Kitasatospora sp. NPDC085464 (assembly GCF_044541955.1). NCBI lineage: Bacteria > Bacillati > Actinomycetota > Actinomycetes > Kitasatosporales > Streptomycetaceae > Kitasatospora > Kitasatospora sp. NPDC085464. The sequence continues at coordinate 25,157 of NZ_JBITTM010000079.1, read as the reverse complement.
ATGCTGGTCGCGGTGATCTCGGCGGCGGGGATCTTCGCCTGCCAGTCCTTGAGGTCGTTGACCAGCTGGTCGGCGAGCTTCTTCTCGTCGTCGCCGATCCTGGCGTCCGCCCAGAGCGACTTCTCCAGCTTGTGCCAGCCGGTCCACTGCTGGCCGGCCTCGACCTTGTCCTCGCGGGTGTCGGTCTTGGGGTCGACGTCGCCGAAGCTCTCGGCGACCGGCTCGGTGCGCTCCCAGCCGGTGCGCGAGGCCGCGTACAGCGACTTGGCCTTCTCCAGGTCGCCGGCCTTGATCGCGTCGGCGAAGGCCTGGACGGCCGGGACGGTCGCGTCGGCCTGCTCCTGGGCGTACGTGCGGTAGGAGTCGACGGCCGCGGCCAGGCGCGGGTCGGCGGGCGCGGCGCTGCCGCCCTCGCCGGTGACGGTGATCTTCTGGCGAATGCCGTCGCCGACCATGCCGGGCTTGCAGGCGACCTCGTACGAGCCGGCCTTGATCTCCGCGTTGATGCTGGCCTTGGTCCCGGGGCCGATGTTCTCGCGCTCGGTGATGATCTTGTCACCGTCGCCGTAGACGTAGACCTCGGTGGTCTTGGAACCCTTGTTGCTGATGTCCAGCACCACGTGCCCGGCCGGGAAGGTGGTCTTGGAGACCTCGCACGCACTGTCGGTGGCGTTCACCTTGACGGCGTCGGAGGAGCTCGCCTTGTCGTCCTTCTTGGACGAGCAGCCGGCCAGGGTAGCGGTCGCCACGGCGAGGGTGAGCAGCACTGCTGCGGTGGAACGGCGACGGGCGGACATGGGTGCTCCAACGGAAAAGGGCATGGGGGTGCCACGGCATTGCGGGGGTCGGCGGGGCGAGCCCCGTCGTTAGCTAAGGCATACCTTACGTATGGATGTCCCAGCGTCTACACCCACCCCCTGAACCGTTACCTTCCCGGTGTCCGGCGGGCGGCGGCCCGCGCGCTCCAGCGGCCCTCGTGGCGGCCGATCCGGATCGGGTGGCCGAAGGTCTCGCTGATCAGAGCGGTGGTCATCACCTCGTCCACCGGCCCGGCCGCGACGCACTCGCCGCCGCGCAGCAGCAGGGCGTGGGTGGTGCTCTCCGGCAGTTCCTCCAGGTGGTGGGTCACCAGCACGCTCGCCAGGTCCGGGTGCTGGTGGCGCAGCAGGTCCAGGCTGTCCAGCAGCAGCTCGCGGGCGGTGAGGTCCAGCCCGGTGGCGGGTTCGTCGAGCAGCAGCAGGCGGGGGCTGGGCATCAGGGCGCGGGCGATCAGGGCCCGGCCGCGCTCGCCCTGGGAGAGGGTGGTCCACGGCGCGCCGGCCATCGCGCTCATGCCGAGCGTCTCGATCAGCCGGTCGGCCCGCTCCAGCACCTCCGGGGCCGGCTTGCGGTGCAGCTCCGGTTCGATGGTGTTGGTGTGCCCGGTGAGCACCACCTCCCGGACGGTCAGCGGCGAGCGCAGCGGATGGCGCGGGTTGACGTGCCCGAGGTGGGCGCGCAGCTCGCGGATGTCGACCCGGCCGAGCCGGCGGCCGAGCACGTCGACCTCGCCGTGGGTGGGGTGGGAGACGGCGCCGAGCAGGGCGAGCAGGGTGGACTTGCCCGCCCCGTTGGGGCCGAGCAGCGCCCAGTGCTCGCCCGGCTGGATCTCCAGGCTGATCCCGCGCAGCAGGTACCGGCCGTCGCGCACGACGTCCACGTCCCGGGTGCGCAGCAGCGGGCCGTCGAAGGGCTGGCTCATGGGGTGGGTCTCCGATCACGGCACCGGACGGGCCCGGTGGCGTCCGTCCGCGTGCAGAGTACAACCGTCGGCCCGGGGCGGGCGTGGCCGTCCGCAGGGTGGAACCGCCATAACCCTGTTGCCCGAAGGGAGTTGGGAGGAGGATCGTGCCTCCGAGGGGACGAGGGGGAGGCGGGATGAGCGTGGACACGGAACGGGCCCGGACCCTGCACGAGCTGGTCGAGCAGCAGGCGCGCCGGGCGCCGGCGGCGGTGGCCGTGCGCTGCGGTGAGCGCGAGCTGACGTACGGCGAGCTGGACGGGCGGGCGCAGCGCCTGGCCGCCGTGCTGGCGGAGCACGGCCTGGCCCCGGGCGGCCGGGCGGCGGTGGCGCTCGGCCGGGGCACCGAGGTGTACGTGGCGCTGCTGGCGGTGCTGAAGACGGGCGCGGCGTACGTGCCGCTGGAGCCGAGCGCGCCGGACGCGCTGCTGCGGCACGTGCTGGCCGACGCGGCGCCGGACGTGGTGGTGACCGAGGAGGTGCACCGGGTGCGGCTCGCGGACGCGAGCGGGGCGGCGCCGGTCTGCGTGGACACGGCCGCGCCCGCGGTGGCGCCGTTCGAGCCGCCCGAGGTCGCGCCGCAGGACCCGGCCTGCGTCTTCTACACCTCCGGCTCCACCGGCCTGCCCGTCGGCGCGCTGGTCGAGCACCGCAACCTGCTGGCGGCGTACGAGGGTTGGCGCGAGGTGTACGGGCTGACCGCCGAGGACCGGATCCTGCAGACGGCGAGCCTGGAGTTCGACGTCTTCACCGCCGACTGGGTCCGGGCGCTGGGCACCGGCGCCACCCTGGTGGTCACGCCGTTCAACCTCACCCTGGACCGCACCGTCGACCTCGGCGCGCTGCCCGCCCTGGTGGCCGCCGAGCGGATCACCGTCCTGGAGCTGAACGTCCGCACCGCGCGCCGGCTGACCGCCCGGCTGGCGGAGACCGGCGAGGGCCTGCCCGGGGTGCGGCTGCTCACCGTGGGCGCCGAGAAGTGGTACCTGGACGAGCAGTTGGGCCTGCAGCGGCTGCTCGGCGAGCGGGCCCGGGTGCTGAACGTGTACGGCCTGGCCGAGGCCACCGTGGACAGCACCTACTTCGACGTGCGGGGCACCGCCGCCGCCGACGGCGCCGAGCGGGTCTCGCTGGTGGGCCGCCCCTTCCCCGGCACCCGGGTGTACGTGCTCGGCCCGGACGGCACCCCCGCCGAGCCCGGGACGGCCGGGGAGATCGCGATCGGCGGCAGCGGCCTGACCCGCGGCTACCTCGACCGGCCCGAGGAGACCGGGCGCCGCTTCGTCCGGGCGGACTTCGACCCGGACGGGCGGGTGCTGCTGACCGGGGACGTCGGGCGGCTGCGGCCGGACGGCGTGCTGGAGTTCGTCGGCCGGGCCGCCAACGCGCTCGGGCCGGTCCCGCAGGCCCGGAAGAGCTCGGTGGTCTCCCGGGTGGTGGCGGCGGCCCGGGCCGAGGGAGTGCTGCGCTCGCACCCCGCGGTGCGGGAGGCCGCCGTGGTGGAGGTGGACCTGCGGCCGGGGCAGCGCCGGCTGGTCGGCTACGCCGTGGCGGAGCCGGGGGGCGAGGGCGCGGACGGCTGGTCGCTCTCGCAGCACCTGGCGGCGGAGCTGCCGGCCGGGGAGGCGCCCGCGGCGGTCGTCCCGGTGTCCGAGCTGCCGCGCACCCGGGCGGGCAAGCTGGACCGCGCGGCCCTGCCGCTGCCCGCCCCGCCGGAGCACACCGCCCCGCGCCCGGCAGCACGTTCGGGGAAGGCCGGATCCCGGAAGGGCGGCGGCAAGGCCGGGGGCGGCGCCGGCGGTGACTCGGCCTTCACGAACGGCTGCGCGGCGGTCCTCTGCGTGCTGGTGTTCGCGGGGGGCGCGTGGGTGACGACCGACACCCTCTTCCCCGGCTCGACCGACCTCACCGGAGTCCCCGCCCCCTACAGCAACTTCTTCCGGCTGCTCTACCTCTGCGAGAACCTGGCCTTCGGCGCCGGGTTCGTCTACTTCTGCATCGGCCTGGACGCCGTCCGGCGGCTGGGCAGGCCGCAGCGGCTGTCGGTGCTGGCCCATCTGGCGATCACCTGGCTGCTCGTCAACTGGTGGCCGCAGGACAACCTGTACCGGATCACCAGGGCCACCGACTGGCCGCGGGAGACGGCGCTGGTGTTCGCGTTCAACATCCCGCTGATGCTCGCGGCGCTGGTGCTGGTGCGGTTCGTGGTCTGGCGTCCGCCGGTCGGGAAGGGGTGACGGCCGGCCGCGGGTGACGGAACGGGGGTGCCGGCCGGCCGCGGGTGACGTGCGGGAGAGGTGGTGTCGGCGGGCCGCGGGTGACGGTGGTTCACCTGAGCGCCTCGAACATGCCGGCCAGCCCGTGGTTGGCGGCGGCGACCAGCGCCTCGGCCGCGTCCAGCGCCTCGACGTCCGGCCCGGCGAGGGCGAGGCCGACGGCGGGCTCCGGCTCGTGGCAGGCCGTCGGGATCAGCGGCAGCAGGGTGACACCGAGCCGGGCGCAACGCGGCCGCAGCCGCTGCAGGTGGTCGTGCAGCGCCGCCGGGGCGAGCCGGGCGCCGAGCGGCATGCCGTCCAGGGTGCGCACCAGGTGGCCCGGTCCGCGGACCGCGTCGAGCCGGGCGGCCAGCACGAAGGCGACGGCCGGGCCGGTGAGCCGCAGGTTGATCTCGGTGGGGGCGAGCCGGCGCTCGCGGTCGGTGACGAAGTCGACGTCGTACCAGCCGCGGTAGCCGTCGGCGGCCAGCCGCTCGCCCACGGCCAGGGTGAAGCGGCGGGCGGTCGCGGCGGCGCCCTGCGGCACCGCGCCGGGGCCGACGGTGACGCCCTGGTAGCGGGTGCCGGCCACGTCCATGGCGCCCGCGCCGACGGGGTGGACGGTGCCGTCCGGGCCGACGACGGCGTCGTAGGTGAGGTCGCGCAGCCGGGCGGCCGGGCCCGGGGAGACGTGCTCCTCCAGCAGCAGCGCGCCGTCGGCCGGCAGGACCTCGGTGCGGACCAGGCGGCGCAGCAGGGCCCGGCCGCCGCCCGCGGCGAACAGCTCGGCGGGCTCGACCACGACGGTGCCGTAGCCGCCCACGCCGTGCGGGCTCTTCAGGACGGTGGTCAGCCCCCGGGTGGCGCGGGCGGTCAGCCGGCGGGCGGCCCGGCGCCGGCCGTCGGGGCGCTCCTGGCGCGGCAGGCGGATCTCCGGGTGCCCGGGAGCGAGGGCGGAGAACAGGTCGTGCGCGGCGGCCTTGGACTCGTAGCGGCGGACGGCCGCCAGCTCTGGCCCCTCCCCCTGGGCGGGCGTCCGCCCCCACCGCACCACCGGGTGGCCGGAGTCGGCGATCCGCGCGGTCAGCGCGGGGCGGGCGGCGAGTGCTTCGGCCACCGTGTCGTCCGGTGCCACGCCGCTGTACACCTCGACCGGCCCCCAGGCCAACTCCCGGGCCAGCCAGTCGGTCCACTCCGGGGCGACCTCGGCGGGCAGCACCAGCACGGCCGGCTCGGGGCTGTAACCGACGGCCAGGCAGGCGTAGTGGTGCGCCTGCCGCAGCCGGCGCAGGCGCTGCGCCGCGTCCATGCCGGGGGCGAAGAACTGCGCGTTGAAGTCCGCGACGTCGCCCAGGTGCACCGCGGCCCGGCCGCCGGTCCAGGCCCCCACCCATCCGTCCATGGACCGAGAGCGTAGGGCCTGCCCGGGCCGGGCGCGCGGGTTTCACAGCGCCAAGTTCACAGCGCCAGGTTTCACAGCGCCGACAGCCCGGCGTCGGTGGGCCGCAGGCCGCAGGCGTCGAGGTAGAAGGGGCGCAGGTGCGGCTCGAAGTCCACGTGCAGCCAGGCGCAGCCGGCCGCGCGGGCGCCGGCGGCCGCCTCGGCGACGAGCCGGGTTCCGACGCCCTGCCGTCCGGCGGCCGGGGCGACGACGGTGTCGAGCAGGAAGGCGTGGGCGCCGCCGTCCCAGGCCAGGTTGACGAACCCGAGCAGCGTGCCTTCTGCGCTGCGGGCGGTGACCCAGCCGAGGCTGTGCCGTTCCAGCCGGGCGAGCCATCCACCGGGGTGGAGGGGGTGGCCGAAGCCCTCGGCGTGCAGGGCGTCGAGTTCGGGGTCGGTGAGCGGGCCGCGCCAGGTGTAGTCGATCGTCACGACGGCACTGTAGAGCGCTTGTTAACTTCTGATCATTTTTGACTGTCCAAGGACACAACTTGGCAAAGTTATGACCTTCCCTCTAGCTGCATCTGACTGATCGCCGTCAATCTCTGACCAGCTCCTATCCCTGCAGCTAACCCCCACTGGAGTTCCGAGTGACCCCCACGTCCTCATTCCGCCGTGCCCGCGTGGCCGGAGCCGTCGCGGTCGTCGCCGCCCTCGCCGGCGCGACCGTCCCCGCCGCCACGGCCTCCGCCGCGCCCAACCCGCGCGAGGCCGCGATATCCCAGGCCCGCGCCAACGTCGCCCACAACGCGGCGGTGTTCGGCTTCGGCGCCGGCCAGGACCTCCTGCTCAAGGACGTCGTGCTCGACGCCGACGGCACCTCGCACGTGCGCTTCGACCGCACCTTCCAGGGCCTGCCGGTGGTCGGCGGCGACCTGGTCGTCCACCAGGACGCCAAGGGCAAGTTGAAGGACACCACCCGCGCGGCCGCCCACGACGCCGCCGTGAAGTCGACCACCCCCAAGGTGCCCGCGCAGTCCGGCGCAGCGAACGCGCTCTCCGCGGCCCCGGGCGTCCGGGATGCCGTCAGCACCCCCGAGCTGGTCGTCTGGGCCGCCGACGGCACGCCCCGCCTCGCCTGGCGCACCACCGTCGAGGGCAGCGGCGAGCACGGCGAGCCGGCCGGCAAGGTCGTCGTCACGGACGCCACCACCGGTGAGCAGATCGAGTCCTACGACGCGGAGCACCAGGCCTCCGGCACCGGCAACTCCGAGTACACCGGCACGATCACCATCGACACCACCCCGGTCAGCGGGGGCTACACCCTGACCGACCCGGTCCGCGGCCACGTCACCAAGGACGCGCACAACCTCTCGTCCGGCTCGGTCAAGGCCTCCTCCGGCACCGCCTTCACCAGCGCCTCCAACGTCTGGGGCGACGGGAAGAAGTTCTCCACCGACCGCTCCACCGCGGCCGTCGACGCCCACGCCAACACCGCCTGGACGTACGACTACTACAAGAACACCTTCGGCCGGAACGGCATCAAGAACGACGGCAAGGGCGCCACCGTCTTCGTCCACGTCGGCACCAACTGGGACAACGCCCAGTGGTCCGACGCCTGCTTCTGCATGATGACCGGCGACGGCGACGGCTCCCACGACCCGGAGCAGGTCGACCTCGACACCATGGGCCACGAGATGACCCACGGCGTCACCAGCGCCACCGCCAACCTGCGCTACAGCGGCGAGTCCGGCGGCCTCAACGAGTCCACCAGCGACATCTTCGGCACGATGGTGGAGTGGTACGCCAACAACAAGGTCGACACCCCCGACTACCTGTTCAGCGACCAGTCCACCCCGCCGTGGCTGCGCCGCTTCGACAAGCCCTCGCTGGACGGCTCCTCGGCCGACTGCTGGAGCAGCTCGGTCGGCAAGCTGAACGTGCACTACTCCTCGGGCGTCGGCAACCACTTCTTCTACCTGGCCAGCGAGGGCAGCGGCAGCAAGACCATCAACGGCTTCGCCTACAACAGCCCCACCTGCAACAACTCCACGGTGACCGGCATCGGCAACCAGAAGGTCGCCAAGATCTGGTACCGCGCGCTGACCGTCTACATGACCTCCACCACCAACTACAAGGGTGCCCGCGCCGCCTCGCTGAACGCGGCCAAGGACCTCTACGGCGCCGGAAGCACCGAGTACAACGCGGTGGCGGCGGCCTGGAGCGGCGTCAACGTCAACTGACGTCCGAGGTCCGTACGGGGTCTGTACGAGGTCGGTACGAGGCCTGTACGGGTCTAGTGGTCGAACCCGATGTGGCAGTGGTCGTGGTGGGTGTCGTCGGTGAAGAACCGGTTCCCGGCCCCCGCGATCGCCACCGGGCCGCCCACGTTGTACGAACCGGCGGCGGCCGCGTCCCGCATGAAGGACTCGATCAGCTGCCGGGGCGTCGCCGGATCCACCACGGCCATGCCGTCGATCCGCCAGACGTCGAAGGCCCGGCCCGGCGGATGGTCGCTGGGCCGGGTCGTCCCGAAGACGTCCAGCGGGTGGCCGGTCCGCACCACGCTCACCGACAGCGTGTACGGGCCGGCCAGCCGCAGCATCGCCTCCGGCACGCTGTCGTGGACGGTGCCGCTGCGCAGGTCGGCGGCCGCCTCGGGCGGCAGCTCGATCCTCGGCTCGGCCAGCACCCGGGCGACCGCCGGGGGCGGTGCGGCGGCGGCCGGGCCCGCGACGCCCGGGTGCAGGTCGGTGACGGTCCAGCGCGGCGCGGCCCGGCTCAGCCGGACGTCCACGGTGGTGCCGCCCTCGGCCACCGAGCCGTCCGCGCCCCGGGTCCACTGCCGGCACACCACCAGCACGCTCGCCGAGTCGGCCGGGATCCCGCCGTACTGGGCGACGATCACCTCCAGGCTCGCCTCGACCGCCGGTGGCGCCAGCGGGCCCGCCTGGTCCGCCAGCGCGGGCGGCAGCCCGAGCGCCGCCACCCGGGCCCGGGCCGCCTCCACGCCCTGCCCGCCGGGCGGCCAGGCGCCCAGCGCGGCGACCAGTTCGACGGCGCGGCGCTTCACGTCGGGCTGGATCTCGGACGGGCCGGGCTGCCACAGCGGCGGCTGCGGCAGCGGGGTGGCGACGGCGGTCGGCGTCGGTGTGGCCGTGGGCGTCCCCGCACCGGGCGGTGTTCCGGTCGCTGTCCCGGGCGCCGGCGTGCCCGGCCCCGTCGCCGGCGGCTTGCTCCCGCTCGTACAGCCCGCCACCGCGCCCAGGACCAGTGCCGCCGCGCCCGCCCGCAGCACCCCGCGCCGGCCGGTGGCCCGGACACCGCCGCCAACCGTCGTGCCGTCACCCGTCGTGCCGTCGCCCCTGCGGTCCGCCGTGCCGTCACCCATGCGGTCAGTATGCGGCCCGGGGCGTTGCGGGCGGCGGAGGCTGCGGAGGCGTCAGAGGTGTCAGAGGCGTCAGCCCAGCCGGCGGATCGGTTCGCCCGCCAGGAAGGCCGCGATGTCCTCCACCGCCTCGCGGTAGTAGCGCCGGTAGTTGTCCTGCGAGACGTACCCCAGGTGCGGGGTGGCCAGCAGCCGGGGCGCGCTGCGCATCGGGTGGTCGGCGGGCAGCGGCTCGGTGTCGAAGACGTCCACCGCGGCGCCCGCGATCGTGCCCCCGGTGAGTGCGGCGAGCAGCGCGTCCTGGTCGACGACGGCCGCCCGGGAGGTGTTGACCAGGTAGGCCCCGGGCTTCATCAGTGCGAGTTCGGCCGCGCCGACGAGCCCCCGGGTGCCCTCGTTCGACGCGAGGTGGACCGTGACGAAGTCGCTGCCGCTCAGCAGTTCCTCCTTGGTCGCCGCCCGGCGCACGCCGGCCTCGGCGGCCCGCTCGTCGGTCAGGTTCCGGCTCCAGGCGACGACGTCCATGCCGAAGGCGAGCCCGACCCTGGCGACCGCGCTGCCGATCCGGCCGAGGCCGAGCACGCCGAGCACCCGTCCGTGCAGGTCGGCGCCGACGGTGCTCTGCCAGGGGCCGCACTCGCGCAGCGCGGTGTTCTCCGCCACGATGCCGCGGGCGAGTCCGAGCAGCAGCGCCCAGGTCAGCTCGACCGGCGGGGTGCCGGAGCTGGCCGTGCCGCAGACCGTCACGCCGTGCGCCTCGGCGGCCGCGAGGTCGATCACCGAGTTCCGCATTCCGGTGGCGACCAGCAGCCTGAGCTTCGGCAGCCGGGCGAACAGCGAGGCCGGGAAGGGCACCCGCTCGCGCAGGGTGACCACGATGTCGAAGTCCGCCAGTGCGTCGGCCAGTTCCTTCTCCGTGCGGAAGTGCATCTTGAAGGCCGTCACCGCCACCCGGTCGGTGACCGGGGACCAGTCGGCGAAGCTGGTGGCGACGCCCTGGAAGTCGTCCAGGACGGCGCAGCGAAGGGTCGCAATCGTCATACCCGCACTCTGGCAGAGCGCCCCGCCCACCCGGCGCGCCGGGTCCGGCTGCGGCCCGCCGGTCTGTCAGATTGGCCCGCGGAGGGGGATTCACCGGCACCGGAACCGAGGAGACCCGCGATGGCCAGACTCACCCTCACCACCTTCGTCACCCTCGACGGCGTGATGCAGGCCCCCGGCAGCCCCGAGGAGGACCGCGCCGGGGGCTTCCCGCACGGCGGGTGGCTGGCGCCCTTCCTGGACGCCGACACGGACCGGTTCGTCGACGAGGTGTTCGAACGCCCGCAGGCCTTCCTGCTCGGGCGGCGGACGTACGAGATCTACGCCTCCTACTGGCCCGGGGTGACCGATCCGGCCGACGGGGTGGCCGCCAAGCTGAACGGCCTGCCCAAGTACGTCGCCACCCACACCCTCACCGATCCCCGCTGGGCGAACACCACGCTGCTCGGCGGGGACGTCCCGGCCGAGGTCGCCCGGCTCAAGGAGCACCTCGACGGTGACGGCGAACTGCAGATCCACGGCAGCGGCGCCCTGGCGCGCACGCTGATGGGCCACGGCCTGATCGACGAGTACCACCTGGTGGTCGCCCCGGTGGCGCTCGGCGCGGGCATCCGGCTGTTCCCGGAGGGCGGGCCGCCGACCGCCTTCGCGCTCACGGCCTCCCGGATCACCGCGTCGGGCGCGGCGCTGCTCAGCTACCGCCCGGCCGAGCCGGCCGCGTTCGGGGGCTTCAGCCGGTCGTAGGCGGCCTCGGGAGCCAGTGGCCGCAGGAGCCGGTGGCCTCACGGACGGAACCGGTGCCCGCTCCCCGCGCCGTCTCCCGCGCCTGCTCCGGCGCCCGCTCTCGCGGTGCCCTCCGCCACGCCGGGTGGCTAACCGGCGGCCGCGCCGGACCTCCAACCGGCCAGCTCCGCCGGGCGGTTGGTGATGATGCCGTCCACCCCGGCGGCCGTGAGGGCCTTCCAGCGGTCGGGCCGGTCGACCGTCCAGACGTTGACGGCGACCCCGGCGGCGTGCAGTTCCCGGACCACGCCGGGGCGCGCGGAGAGCGCGTCGTCCGAGGGGTTGTAGGCGGCCAGCCGGAGGTCGCGGGCGGTGGCGACCGGGTCGGCGTCCAGGGTGGAGCGGAGCAGGGCGAGCGGCAGCTCGGGGGCCAGTTCGCGGGTGAGGCGCAGCGCGTCCACCTCGAAGCTCTGGACGAGGACCCGGTCGGTCATGCCGTGGTCGCGCACCTCCCGCACGATCCGGGCGACCTCCTCCCGGGTGTGCGGCCCCTTGATCTCCAGCAGCAGCCTGCCGCCGCGGGTGCGCAGGTCCTCCAGTTGGGCGGCCAGCGTCGGCAGCCGGGTGCCGGCGTACGACGGGGCGAACCAGGAGCCGGCGTCCAGGGCGTCCAGCTGTGCGGCGGTCAGGTCGCGGATGCGGCCGGTGCCGTCGGTGGTGCGGTCCACGGTGTCGTCGTGCAGCACGTACGGGACGCCGTCCCGGCTGGGCTGGACGTCGTCCTCGATCCACTCGGCGCCGGCCCGGCGGGCCACCTCGTCGGAGACCAGGGTGTTCTCGGGGGCGGCGGAGGAGGCGCCACGGTGCGCGTACACGGTCGGCGGAGCGCCGCCCGGGCGCAGCGCGGTGTCGGCCACCGGGGTGTCGGACACCGGGGCGGCCGGCGGCAGGGGTGCCCCGGTGAGCGCCACGGCGCCGAGGGCGGCCCCGAGCAGCGCGACCACGGGGCCGGTCCGGCGACGGCGGGGGTGCTGGTGCTGCCGCATGGGTGTCATGCCCCGCACGCTACGGGCGTCGGGGCCGCTCCGGCCGCCGACATCCGGGAAGTGGGATGACATTACGGTAGGCGGAGGAACCGATCATCAGCCCTCGGCTAGCGGCGCCAGCAAGGCCTCCGCCGACGCGGTCCGCGCGTACAGCACCGACCGCCCGGCCCGGTGCGCACTGACCAGCCGGGCATCCCGCAGGGCCGTCAGGTACTGCGACACCGCCGACGGCGAGAGCCCGGTGCGCCGCGCGAGCTCGGTCGTGGACGCCGGGGCCGCCAGCTCCGTCAGCAGCCGGGTGCGGGAGCGGCCGAGGACGGCGGCCAGCGCCCCGGTGCCGGCCGCCGTGGCGGTCGCCCACAGCGTGCCGGTGCCGCGCGCCGGGTAGGCGAGCTGCAGCGGGTCCGGCGGGGCGAGGCGGGTGTAGAGGGACGGGCCGGTGAAGGCGGACGGGATCAGCAGCAGGCCCGCCCCGGCCGTCCGGCCCGGCAGCGGGCGGGTGCGGTGGCGCAGCCGCAGGGTGTCCTCCGTCCACCGGAGTTCGGCGTGCAGGTCGTTCAGCACCCGCGCCGCGCCGTGCTCGGCGGCCTGCCGGGCGCGGTGCAGCACGTCCGCGTCCAGGACGGCGCGGATCCGCACCCAGTACGGGGCGAGCGCCAGCCCCCAGTACGCCTCGACCGCCTCGGTGAGCCGGCCCAGCCCGCCCGCCGGGTCGCCGTGCAGCGCGCGCAGCCGGGGCCCGAGCCGGCCGCCCCGGTCGTCCCGCAGCCGGTCGAGGTCGCGGCGGACCTGCTCGGCCGGGGTGGCCCGGATCGCCGCCAGCTCCTGCGCCAGCGTCGGGGCGGGGCCGGCGGGCACCGGGTTGATGAAGTCCGGCACGTACCCGGCGGGCGGGACCAGCTCGGCGAGCAGCGCGTACGCCGGGCCGAGCGCCGCCAGCCGGGGCCGCACCTGCTCCACCCACGGGCGGTGGACGGCGTGGGCGAGCCCCGAGCCGAGCAGCCGCAGGCTCGGGCCGACCTCCCACATCGGCGAGACCGCGAAGCGCATCCGCGCCAGGTCGCCCGCCGTGAACAGCAGCTCGGCCGCCAAGCCCCCACCCCCGTGGATTCAGGCATGTTCGAATCGTTGGCGGTCAGGATAGCGCCGTGGCGATCATGACGGACATGACTACGGAGACCCTCCCGACCACCCCCACCACCCCCGTGACCACCGCCGCCTCCGGCACCTGGACCCTCGGCGACCTCGTCGTCCACCGCATCGGCTTCGGCGCGATGCGCCTGCCGCAGACCGGCCCCGCACTCGTCCCGCACGCCGTGCCGCGCGACCGCGACCAGGCCCTGCGGGTGCTGCGCCGCGCGGTCGAGCTCGGGGTCGACCACATCGACACCGCCGACTTCTACTTCTCCCCGCTGCGCTCCGCGAACGAGCTGATCAACCGGGCGCTCGCCCCGTACCGGGACGGCCTGGTGATCGCCACCAAGGTCGGCTCGGGCCGCAACCCCGACGGCTCGTGGGCGGAGCACGCCCGCACCCCCGAGCGGCTGCGCGCCCAGGTCGAGCAGAACCTGCGCCAGCTCGGCCGCGACCACCTCGACGTGGTCAACCTGCGGATCGTCGGCACCGACTCGGTGGCCGAACGCTTCGGCGCGCTGGCCGGGTTGCGGCAGGCCGGGCTGATCCGCCACCTCGGCCTGTCCAACGTCCACCCGCACCAGCTCGCCGAGGCGCAGACCATCGCGCCCGTGGTGTGCGTGCAGAACCCGTACGGCATCGGCGGGTGGTCCCGGCAGGACGAGATGCTGCGGCTCTGCCGCGAGCAGGGCGTCGCCTTCGTCCCCTTCTACGCGATCGCCGGCGCCGGACGGCAGCACGGCGCCGGCGGGGCCGAGCCGGCCCAGGTGCGGGCGGTGGCCGAGGCGCGCGGGGTGAGCACCGCGCAGGTCCGCCTGGCCTGGACCCTGCACCGCGGCCCGCACGTCCTGGCCATCCCGGGCACGGGCGATGTGGCGCACCTGGAGGACAACATCGCGGCCGGCGCGCTGCGGTTGTCGGACGAGGAGCTGGCCCTGCTGGACGGGGCCCACACCGCGGAGGCCGCCACCGGCTGAGCACCGAGCCGCTGAGCACGGACCCGCGTGCGCAGCGGGCCCGCGGCGCACGCCCGGCGGGGCCCACCGGCCGGGCACCCGGGAGCGGCGGAACCGGTGGGGCGCGTCGCGCGTCGCTTCGGGACGACACGACCCGCCGACCGTCGAGGAGTTCCGAAGCATGACCGACCTCGCCACCCGCTACCTCTACCTGGCCCGTCACGGCGAAGCCTCGCACGCGGACGACAGCGGCCTCACCGACGCCGGGCGCCGGCAGGCCGAGCTGCTGGGCCGCCGGCTCGCGGGCCGGCCGATCACGGCGCTGCACCACGGGCCGCTGCCCCGGGCCACCCAGACCGCGCGGCTGGTCGCCGAGCAGCTGCAACGGGACGGCGTGGCACCGGTGGTGTGCGAGGAGGCCGGGGACTTCGTCCCGCACCTGCCGGAGCGGTCCGAACTGCCCGAGGACAGCGCGGAGTTCCTCCTGGACTTCCTCGCGGGCACCACGACGGAGGAAGCCAGGAGCGGGGCGGTGCTGGCGCAGCGGGCGGTCGAGCGGTTCACCGGGCCGGTGGTGGGCGGCGAGGAGCGGCACGAGCTGGTCGTCACGCACGCCTTCCTGGTCGGCTGGCTGGTCCGGCACGCCCTGGACGCCCCGGACTGGCGCTGGCTCGGCGTCAACGCCGCCAACGCGGGCTTGACCGTGCTGCGTTACGCGCCCGGCCGGCCGCCCGCCGTCCTGCTGCTGAACGACCAGAGCCACCTGCCCGAGGAGCTGCGCTGGACCGGGTACCCGCCGGCGGTTCGCTGCTGACGTGCCCGGGAAGCGCCACTGACGTTCCGTCAATCCGGCATCGACAGAATATGCAGACCGGTCTACTATCGCCGCATGGGAGTCAAGGGCGAGGAGACCCGGGCCCGGCTGATCGCCGGCACCAGGGAACTGATCGAAGCGCAGGGCTACTTCGGGACGGGTCTGAACCGGATCGTGGCCGCCACCGGCGCGCCGCGCGGCTCGCTCTACTTCCACTTCCCCGGCGGCAAGGACCAGTTGGTGGCGGCCGCGCTCACCGAGGCCGGCCAGGAGGTCGAGGCGCTGCTCGCCGCGCTCGCCGCCGAGGGCGCCGACACCGCCGCCCTCGCGGAACGGCTGGTCGAGGCCTTCGCCGGCCGCCTGGCGGAGTCCGACTACACCAGCGGCTGCCCGATCGCGACCGTCGCCCTGGAGACGGCGGGCACCAACGAGCCGCTGCGGACCGTCTGCGCCGAGGTGTACGGGAGCTGGCAGCAGGTGCTCGCCGGCCGGCTGGAGGCCGAGGGCTTCGGCGCGGCCGAGGCCGAGACCGCCGCGGGCCAGGTGCTCGCCCTGCTGGAGGGCGCCGTCCTGCTCGCCTCCGTCCGGCGCAGCCGCGAACCACTGGACCACGCCCGGTACGCCGTCCGACAGCTGCTCGGCAGGCCCGCCGGGAACAGCGGGCGCGGCGGGGCCGGCCACCGCGACGCGTAAGCCGGAGGTGCGCCGCCGTTCGCGCGGCGCACCTCCGCAGGCCCGAAAAATATGCAGACCGGTCTACTGAATTCCTGACCCCTGGAGCGCAGCATGACGTCCGCCCCGCCGCCCCGCACGCTCGTCCTCGGCGCCACCGGCTTCCTCGGCCGCTGGCTGGCCCTCGAACTCCTCACCCGCGGCGAACCCGTGGCCGTCGCCGTCCGCGACACCGACCGCGCACCCGCCCTCCGCCACTGGCTGCGCGAGCACGACGCCGACGACACCGCCCTGACCACCGTCACCGCCGACCTCACCCGCCCCGGCCTCGGCCTCTCCCCCGAGGACGACGCCCGGCTCACCGAGGTCCGAGACGTCCACAACCTCGCCGCCCGCTACGACTTCGGCCTCACCCGCGCCCAGGCCGAACCCCCCAACGTGCACGGCGCCCTGCACGCGCTGCGGTGGTGCGCCACCCGCCCCGGGCTGCGCCGCCTGGTCCACCTCTCCGGCTACCGCGTCGGCCGCGACCCGCACCCGCAGTACCCGCTCGCGGAGCACACCACGGCCGCGCTCTACCGCCGCCTCGGCGCGTACGAGGCCTCCAAGCAGCTCGGCGACGCCGCCGTCCGGGTCACCGCGCCCCACCTCGGCGTGCCGCTCACCACCGTCAACCCGAGCAGCGTCATCGGCCACTCGCGGACCGGCGAGGCCGGCCAGTACCTCGGCCCGGCCCAGCTGGTCCGCCTGCTCCACCGCGGCCGCCTCCCCCTGCTGCCCGGCACCCGCCGTACCTTCCTGCCCGTCGTCACCGTCGACCACCTGGCCCGCTTCCTGGCCGCGGTACCCGATCACGACCACGGGCCCGTCCGGGCCCACACCGTCCTCGACCCCGAAACCCCCCACCTGCCCGACCTGATCGCCCTGCTCGCCACCCACCTCGGCGTCCGCCCGCCCCGCGCCCTGATCCCCGTCCCCCTCGTCCGCCGCCTCCCCCGCGCCCTCACCGGCACGGACCCGGAGACCCTCACCTTCCTCTCCGAGGACCGCTACGACACCGCCTCCGCCGACCGCCTCGCCACCGCCGCGGGCCTCGCCCACCCGCCCCTCGTCCCCGCCCTGACCCGGTGGGCCACCCGGCTGGTCGAGGAGGACTTCGGCACCCGGTAGGGCCCCGTCTCCCCACCCCCGCCCGGAACGTCCCGGGCGCTCACGCGGCCCGGCTCGCAGGACTCGTACGTGCACGCCGCCGGCACGTGCACCGCCGCCCGCGTGGGAAGTCGACCCGGCCGACTTCCCACGCGCGCCCCCGCACCAGGACGGGCCGCGCCGTGGACCGGCCACGGGGAGCACAAGAAGTCGACGACACCGGCTTCTCGCGCACCCACCACCGGCCCCGGCTGCCTACCGCTCGAACACCAGCAACGACCAGTGCACCCCCGCCCGCCCGTGCAGGTCGGGCCGGGCGGTGCGGTGGAGCAGACGCAGGCCGCGCTCGGCGGCGAGGGCGACGGTGGGCTCGGGCGGCAGGTCGAACATCCGGCGGTCGGGCGGGACGGGGCCGTGGCGGAGGGTGAGGGCCAGGCGGCCGCCGGGCGCGAGGAGAGCGGTGAGGGCGTCCATGGCGGGTGGGCGCTCCTCGGGGGCGAGGTGCATCCAGACGGCGGTGAGCAGGACGAGGTCGTAGCGCTCGTCCTCGGCGGCGAGCCCGGGCAGTCCGGGCAGCGCGTCCGCGACCCACCGGATGCCGGCGCCCGCGTGCAGGCGTTCGCCGACGGCGCGGAGTTCGGGGGTCGGCTCGGCGGCCACCACCCGGTGCCCGAGGGCGGCGAGGGCCGCGGCGTCACGGCCGGTGCCCGCACCGATGTCGAGGACGGCGGCGGGTGGCGGCGGGTAGAGGTGCAGCAGTTCGCGGTGGACCTCGGCGAAGCTCACGCTCTCGTACTGGACCGCGAGTTGCTCGACCGCTTCCCCGTACCCGGCCGTTCCCGCCGCACCCGCCGTGCCTCCGGGACCCACCGCACCCACCTCACCCGCCGTGCCTCCCACACCCATCGCGCCTCCCGCGCCCGCCGCCCTCGCCACGCCGACCGGCCCGTCGTTCATTCCGCCTCCCGGACGATCACCGCGTCGCCGGCGGCCGCCGCACCGGCGAAGAAGTCCCGCAGGTCGCGCAGGTCGTTGACGACCCGGGCGGCCACCGACTCGGACCACGGCGCCGGGTATCCGAGGTGGGCGGCCGTCCGGGCGAGCACGCTGTCCTGCTGGCGGACGAGCTCGCCGAGCGCGGAGTCCCGCAGGAACAGGGAGGCGGCCGCGACCTGGTCGGGGCGCAGCACGGGCATCCCGGTGCCGGGCTCGCGCGGCCCGCCGCCGTAGACGGGGAGCCGGGCGGCGGGGTCGGGGTGCAGGCCGTTCTCGGTGAGTGCGAGTTCCATCAGGACGGCGGTGCGCCGGACCCCGAGGGCGAGCCCGGCGGCGGCCAGCCGGTCGTACCGGACGTCGGGGTCCCGGGGGACGAGCTCGCCGAGTTCCTCGGGCGAACAGCTGTCCACGGCCTGCCCCGGCAAGCGGCACCAGAAGTGATCCACACTCACCCGCTCAGCGTAACGAAGTCCCGGCCACCGCGCGGAGCGTGACCGCCGTACGGAGACCGCTCAGGCCTCGCCGGGGTGCCAGGCGGGCCACTCCCAGGGGCGGTCGGCCCAGTGGACGCGCTGCGGGTCGCGCGGGTCGAGGTCCGGAAAGAGCTGGTGGACGCGTGGCTCGAACTCCTCCGGCGCGAGCGGCTCCCAGCCGTGGCCCTCGAAGTGGACGAGGCGGTAGCGGCTGTCGGTCCGGAACTCGGCCACCTCGACCAGGGGTGCGGTCGTGCTGTTGGTCTCCATGACCCCAAGCATGTGGCGCGGCGGCAATCAACGCCCGTTCAGACCCCTCTTCCGGGTCATGTCCCGGCGTCGGCGCGCTCGTTGAGCACGGAAAGGTACGACGGGGGGCCGCTGGAAGGACGAGCACATGACTGGGCAGCCCACCGGAGGGCAGTGGCAGTGGCCGCAGGACGCGTGGCAGCCTCCGCCGGTCCCCACGAGTCCCCTGCCGCCGGTGCCCGTTCCCGCTCCGCCGAGGCACCGCTCGCGCAAGGCGTGGGCGGTCGCGGCGGTCGGGACGGGTGCCGTGCTGGCCTCGGTCCTGGTGATGTGCGGGCCGGGGTCGGGCGACGAGGTGCGGACGGTGGCGCTGCCGGGGGCCTCGCCGTCCGCCTCGGGTGCGGGCTCGCACGTGCCGGTGTCCCCGCCGCCCGCCACGCCTGCGCCCTCGCCGCTCCCGGCCCCGGCCCCGGTCCCAGCCCCGGTCCCGGGGGTCGGCGCGATGGGTGCGGTGACCGGGGCCGCCGGGGCGGCGACACCCGCGACGGCGGCCGATCCCGCGGCCGCGGACGCCCAGCGCGCGTCGGGGAGCCCGCGCCCGAAGCCCGGCCACAGCCCGCGGGCCACCGCCCCGGCCCGGGCCACGCCGGGCGCGCAGGCGGGGCCGGGGTCGGGCGGGTCGGTGCCGAGCGCCGGCCCGGGCAGCATCTGTGACCAGGCCGAACGCGTCGGCCGCTGGCCGGCCGGCTCGGAGCAGGCCCGCCTCTGCCGCAGCGTCTACGGCTGAGCTGCCCGGGCGCAGCGCTCAAGGCCGAGCCGCCGGGCTGCCGGTACCGGCCGACGTCCCCGGCGCGCCGGGTGATGCCCCCGGCGCCCCGACCGACGCCCCCGGAGCCCCGGCCGTCCCGAGCAGGCCCCGGTCCAGCCGCGGCGCCAGCACCCGCGCCAGGGTGTCGGTGATGTGCCCGGTGTCCCGGTACAGCACCACGCCCTCCAGCACCGCCGGGCAGGAGGGCCCGGTGCCGGGGCAGAGCAGCGGGCCGAGGTCCAGGGTCCGGACGCCGTACCGGGCGGCGAGCCCGCCGTCGAGCAGCGGGTCCGGCTCGAAGGCGGTGTCGCGGGGGAAGAAGCAGGCGTCCGAGCGCCCGTCGGAGGCGGCCAGGCAGGTCGGGATGTCCTTGCCCGGCATCGGGGTGTCGCCGAGGTAGGCGAGCGGGGCGCCGAGCGCGGTGAGGCGGTCGAGGGTGCGGGTCCAGCCCTCGGTGCGCTCCTCCTGGCTGCCGTAGCGGTTGAGTCCGGCCATCAGGACCAGGCGGGGCTTGGGCCCGGAGGTGAGCCGGGTGAGGGTGTTCTCGCGCCAGCGGTCGCATTCGTCGAAGGTGCGGCCGAGCACGTTGTTGCGCACCGTGAGGGTGGCCAGCGGGCAGCCGGGCTTGACCAGCACCTCCAGCGCCCAGTGCCGCTGTTCGGCGACGGCGAGGGCGGCGGAGATCCACTGGCCGGCGTGCGAGTCGCCGAGCAGCACGATCCGGTCGGGGCTGTCCTCGGTGCCGAAGAGGCAGCGCGGGCTGCTGTCGGCGTTGAGCGGGATCTCGCAGCCCTTGCCGGGCGGGAAGTCCTCTCGCGCGCGGGCAAGCGAGGGGGTGAGGGTGAGCACCCGGGTGCCGGCGGCGAGCAGGGCCGGGCCGTCGGCGGCTCCGGCGGGGGCGGCGGCCGGGGCGTCGGCGGTCCCGCCGAGGGCGCGGACGGTGCCGCCGCCGAGGGTGAGCGCGGCGATCAGCGGGATGACGAGGGCGCTGGCGCCGACCGCGAGCCCGCGCCGGGGCGCCGGGCTGCTGCCGTACCGCAGGGGCTGTTCGACCAGGCGCAGGGTGAGCCAGGCGGGCAGCGCGCTGGCGGCGGTGAGCGCGGCCAGGGTCGTCCAGGGCAGCGCGCCGTACCGGGCCTGGGCGATGGTCAGCACCGGCCAGTGCCAGAGGTACCAGGCGTAGGAGAGGCGACCGGCGGCGCGCAGCGGGCGGGCGGCGAGCAGTCGGCCGGCGTCGGGGGCGCGCAGCGGGCCGTGGCCGGCGAGCAGCACGGCGGCGGTGCCGAGGACGGGCAGCAGCGCGGCCGAGCCGGGGAACGGCGTACTGCGGTCGTACAGGAGGACCGGTGCCGCGACGGCCGCCAGCCCGAGCCAGCCGAGCAGCCGCAGCGACCACCGCACCGACCGCCGCTCGCCGCGGGTGGCGAGCGCGCCGCCGAGCAGCGCCGCGCCGGCGCCGGCCGCGAACTCCCAGAGCCGGCTGCCGGTGGAGAAGTAGGCGAGCGGCGCCGAGGTGTGGGTCCAGCGCAGGCACAGCACCAGCGAGACGCCGCCGGTGCCGGCCGTCGCGAGGGCGATCGCGAGGGTGCGGCGGCGGCCGTGCAGGTAGCGGGCGAGGCCGAGCAGCAGGACGCCCCAGAGCAGGTAGAACTGGTTCTCCACGCCGAGCGACCAGAAGTGCTGCAGCGGGCTGGGGTCGCGTTCGGCGGCCAGGTAGTCGGTCTGTTGACCGACGAAGCGCCAGTTGGCGAACTGTCCGGCGGCGGCGATCAGGTCGCGGGCGAGGTCGGTGCCGCGCAGCGGGTCGAGCAGGGCGCCGCCGGCCGCGGCGGTGGCGACCAGCACGGTGGCGGCGGCGGGCAGGATGCGCCGGGCGCGGCGGGCGGCGAAGTCCCACAGGCCGAGCGGTCGGCCGACCAGCAGGCCGGTGATCAGGAAGCCGGAGATGACGAAGAAGACGTCGACGCCGACGTAGCCGCCGGTCAGGCCGGGTACGGCGGCGTGGAAGGCGAGGACGGACAGCACGGCGATGCCGCGCAGGCCCTCGATGTCGGGGCGGAAGGCGGCTCGCCCGCGGGGTTGCCCGCGGTCGGCGACGGCGGCACTCCTTGAGTCGGCGGGCTCCCGGCCCACCCGGACGACCTCGGGAAGCAGGTCGGCGGGCCCGGGAACGGGAACAGGGGCAGGTGCGGACGACGGTGGTACGGCCGTGGGCACGGCGGCGCTCCTTGGCAGGGTGGCAGCGGTGGTCGGGCCCGCCGGGCCGATGGGGCGGCCGGGCGGAGTCCGCGCCGGTGGGGCGACGCGCAGGGAAGTTCGTTACTGTGGAACGGAATTGACGAAGCGTTGGAACTGGTACGTAAGAACTGGCCGGTCAGAACAGCAGCGGGTCCGCCCAGCCGGACGCCAGCAGCCCGCAGAGCAGCAGCACGGCCGTGACGGCGACGGCATCGGCGCGCCCGAACCCGAGGTCGGAGCGGCTCCGTACGGGCGCGGCGACCTCGCCGACGGCGGCGCCCTTGCCGCCCTTCGACCCGTTCATCAGCGGCCACAGGGCCCTGATCAGCGGAATCATGGTGTACGCGGTGAGCGCGAGCAGCGCGGCGAGCGCCCAGTACGGCCGCCAGCCGTGCAGCAGCGCGGCCCGGACGAGTCCGGCGGCGCCGGCGAGGACGACGAACCCGAGCCAGCCGACCCCGATCCGGGCGACCGTACGGGCGAGTGAACTGCCGCCCGACACGGCGCCGGTGGGCACCCAGTCGGCGGAGCGGCGGCGCAGCGCGTGCGCGATGGCGACCACGTGGCAGAGCCCGCCGAGGAGTTGGACCCGGGTGACCTCGAAGCGCCACCGGGTGCGGGACATCGCGGGCAGCAGCACGAGGGCGACCCAGATCGGCGGCAGGAACGGCAGCACCTGCCAGGGTGCGATCTCCTCGGGCCGGAAGAACAGCATGATCAGGGCGGGCAGCGGCACGGCGAAGACGTTCACCGCGCTGGTGAGATAGCCGAGGATGCCGTTCCAGAAGCAGAGCCGGGCGGACTTCGGCAGCGGTCCGCGGCGGAAGTCCGGGTCGCGGACGAGGGCCAGGGAGCCGAGGCACCAGCGGTACTGCTGGCTGATGAAGGCGGGCAGGCCGGTGGGCGACATGCCCTTGGCGACCAGTGCGGGCACGTAGCGGGTGGACCAGCCGGCGCGGGCGAGGGCGAGGCCGGTGTAGAGGTCCTCGCTGTGGTCGATCTCGGCGAAGCCGCCGATCCGCTGCAGCGCGGCGCGCCGGTAGAGCGCGTTGGTGCCGCAGCAGACGGTGCCGTCCTGTGCGTCCCGGGAGGGCTGGATCCAGCGGTAGAAGATCTCCTGGGTGGCTCCGGCGGCGCGTTCGAGCCAGGACATGTCCGCGTCGGTGTCGAAGCACTGCGGGCTCTGCACGATGCCGACCCCGGGGTTGTCGAGGTAGGGCACCAGGTGGTGCAGGAAGTCGGGGCGGGGGCAGAAGTCGGCGTCCAGGACGGCGACGATCTCGCCGGTGCCCTCGGCCAGGCCGTGGTTGAGGTTGCCGGCCTTCTTGAAGCGGCCCCGGTCGGGGCGGGCCCGGTACTCGAAGCCGTAGGACTCGGCGAGTCGGCGGACCTCGGGGCGGTCGGCGTCGTCGAGGACGAGGACGGTCAGTTCGCCGGGCCAGCGGACGGCGGCGGTGTACCGGTAGGCGTTGTCGAGGACGGCCAGTGGTTCGCCGGCGGTGGGCAGCAGCAGGTCCACGCTCGGGTGGCGGGCGGGCTGCCAGGCGCGCATCAGCAGGTCGTGCGAGTCGCGGGTGAAGCGGCGGGCGCGCTGGCCGTCGGTGAGCGAGAGCAGCCAGGTGGCCGCGTTGAGCACGGTGAGCACGAGGAACGGCCAGAGCAGCGGCTTGCTGAGGGCGAACAGGCCGAGCGTGGCGGTGGCTCCCGCGTAGGAGAGGGTGGCGCAGAGCAGCACCCAGCGGCGCTGCGGGCCGAAGTACCAGTAGAGCTCCTCGTCGTCGGGCGGGGCGGGCAGGCGCAGGTCGGGGTCCGCGGGTTTCCGGCGCGGACCGGCGTCGGGTGCGGGCATGGCGGTGCCATGGAGTACGGGCATGCGGAAGTGGCCCCCCTGGGCATCGGACGGTACGTGGCCGTTCGCGCCCAGCCTCTCACATTGGCCTAGACCAATCATGAACGAGGTATGACATCTCCGCATCGCCCCAGGTCGGCGACTTGACGCCGCATCACCTTCCGCGATCCGGTCCGGCGAGCCCGGACCGAACCGCGAGCGGGCCCGGCGACCGGGCCCGCCCGCGAGCGCCCGCCCGCGTACGCCTCAGGAGGCCTTCAGCTCCTTGACCAGGTGCTCGAAGCGCAGGTCCGGCCGCAGCGGGATGCCGAAGCGCTCGTCACCGTACGGGAACGGGCTGAACTCGCCCGTGCGGCGGAAACCGCGCCGCTCGTACCAGGCGATCAGCTCCGCGCGCTGCTCGATCACCGTCATCTCCATCGCGGCGACGCCCCACTCCTCGCCGGCCAGCCGCTCGGCCTCGGCCAGCACGGCCCGGCCCACCCCGCCACCCTGCAGGCCGGGGCGCACCGAGAACATCCCGAAGTACGCCCGCTCGCCACGCCGCTCCAACTGGCAGCAGGCGACCAGCCGGCCGTCGCACTCGGCGAGCAGCACCAGCCCCTCGGGGTGGCCGACCGCCTCCGCGACGGCCTCGGGATTGGTCCGCCGGCCGGCCAGCAGGTCGGCCTCGGTGGTCCACCCGGCCCGGCTGGAGTCACCGCGGTAGGCGGACTCGACCAGCTCGACCAGGGCCGGGACGTCGGCGGGCGTGGCGGGCCGGAAGGCGGGCTCCCCGACGGTCCGGGCGGTGTCGGGTGCGGTGTCGGTCATGACTGGTCCTTTCCTCCGTGCTGGTGCCGCCCGTGACGGCCGGCACGCGGGCATCGTGTCACAGCGCCCCGGGCGGCCCCGGGGCCGGGACCGGCAAGACCGGCAACGCGCGTTGCCGGTGGTGGCGATCCGGCACGTGTGCCGCGGGTTCGCCGTGGGGCCGAAGATGCCTGGCGGCACTGGCGGGGACATGGCTACTCTGCGGTACGGCCGCGCCAACACCCGGCCTTTCCGGGCCACTTGGGCCATCCCCGCACCGGACCAGAGGAGTGTTCATGCCCCGCTCTTCCCGCTCCGCCCGCACCGCCTCCCGCACCACCGGTACCACCCGCCGTACCGCCCGCCGGTTGCCCGCCGCCGTGCTCGCGGCCGCGACCGCCCTGGTCGCCGGCGTCGCCGCACCGGCCTACGCGGCCGACCCCGCCCCCGCTGCCGCCGCCCCCACCGTCGAGGGCACCGCCGCCTTCCACCCGGACCGCGACTTCGCCGGCTCCACCGTCGCCGCCCACGAGGGCCGCGCCGCCGGCGCGCCCGTCCTCTCCCTCGCCGCCACCCAGACCCCCGGCCTGGACGTCGCCAGCTACCAGGGCAACGTCGGCTGGTCCTCGGTGGCGGCCAACGGCGCCAAGTTCGCCTACGTCAAGGCCACCGAGGGCACCGGCTACACCAACCCGTACTTCGCCCAGCAGTACAACGGCTCCTACAACGCCGGCCTGATCCGCGGCGCCTACCACTTCGCGCTACCGAACTCCTCCTCCGGCGCCACCCAGGCCAACTACTTCGTGAACCACGGCGGCGGCTGGTCCGCCGACGGCAAGACCCTGCCACCCGCCCTCGACATCGAGTACAACCCCTACGGCGCCACCTGCTACGGCCTGAGCCAAAGCGCCATGGTCAACTGGATCCGCGACTTCAGCAACACCGTCCACACCCGCACCGGCCGCTACCCCACCATCTACACCACCACCAACTGGTGGACCCAATGCACCGGCAACTACGCCGGCTTCGCCGCCACCAACCCCCTCTGGATAGCCCGCTACGCCTCCACCACCGGCACCCTCCCGAACGGCTGGAGCTACCAGACCTTCTGGCAGCACGCCGACTCCGGCACCCTCCCCGGCGACCAGGACTACTTCAACGGCGCCCCCGACCGCCTCCGCGCCCTCGCCCTCGGCTGACCCACCACACACCCACCGGTGCGGGGCACCCAACCCACCCCGCACCGGCCGGCGGGCGTGCGGCGGGTGCGACCGGTCAGCCGTCGATGCGGAGCCCGCTCCAGAACGCGGTCCGTCAGAGGGAGTGTCATGAATCAGGTGGACACCCTGATCAAGGGAGACGCTGATGAGCTCGCTGACGGATCACCAGATCGGGTCGGTTCCTGACGGGTCGG
>NZ_JBITTM010000078.1:0-32482 GCF_044541955.1 Kitasatospora sp. NPDC085464 | reverse complement strand
CACCGGCCTACCCACACACGCCGGACACACGCCGACGGCCAGCACAAAGATCAACTGACTGGCCATCGGCCACTACCTGCGGATTCGGGTCAGAGTGCGGTCGGCCGGCCATCCGTCAACTGCCGGTGCAAGCCCCAGAGGTCGAGCTGCGCCCATTGTCCCGTGACCTTGCCGTCCCTGACGTGGACGATACGGATGGCGTCGAAGGAGACCCGTCGGCCGGTGGCGGGAATGCCCATGAACTCCCCGATGTGGGTGGCCTCGACGCGGAAGCGGATGGTGACGGCGTCCCGCCCCTCGACCACCTCCTCCTCGGACATCTCAAGGTTTTCCCACGGCTCGACCATGTTCCGCGCGTAGTGGGTGAGCGCCACCTGGAAGTCGGTGAGCCAGCCGGTCAGGCCGAGGCACTTCTCGGTCCACCGGTCGGCGTCGATCAGACGGGTGGCCCCCGCGATGTCGCCCGCCAGCAGGTAGTCGTTCCAAGCCCGGTAGACCTCCAGCGGTGTCATGCTGACGGTCGGTTCCGGGCGGAACGAGGCCGTCTGCCGCCAGATCCCGCCGTCCTTCATGACCATGGTGCCGACCGTCTCCCTCCGTTCACCGGCGACCTCCATGACCGCCCGGTAACAGATCGTGTCCCCGTGTTCGGCGTACTCCACCATTTCCACCAGACTCGGCCGGAGGGCGAGGTACCCGGAGAACGCTTCGCGAATTCCGTCCGCGCCGACGAAACTCCGGTCGGCCCGGACGAGAACGGCGTCCGCGGTGTAATGCGCGACGATCGATTCGAGATCGCCGGCGGTCACCGCCGCGAGCTGCTTCTCGAAAATCGCTCGCACGTCCGTTGCCGTGATTTCCGTCATTCGAGGTCCTTTCGGGTCGGTGTGGGAATTCGCACGGTGAACCAGGTGTCGCCGGGTACCGAGCGGGCGGTGAGCGAGCCGCGGTGCCGCTGGGTGACGATGCGGTAGGAGAGGTGCAAGCCGAGGCCCGTGCCCTTGCCGACGTCCTTGGTGGTGTAGAAGGGCTCGAAGATCCTGGTGAGCGCGTCGGCCGGGATGCCGCAGCCGGTGTCCCCGATCTCGACGGTGAGGCAGGTGCCCTGGCGGCCGGTCCGTACGGTGAGCGTCCCGGCGCCGGCCATGGCGTCGACGGCGTTGTCGATCAGGTTGGTCCACACCTGGTTGAGCTCGGTCGGGTGACCGGACGCCTCCGGGAGGTCCGGCGTGTACTCGCGCACGATCCGCACCCCGGCGAGCTTCGGCCGCAGCATCGTCAGGGTGGCCTCGATGCCGTCGACCACGGAGAACCGGCCCTGCGGAGCCCGGCCGAGGTTCGCGTAGTCCCGGGCAGCGGCCACCAGCGCGGAGATGCGCGGGCCGGCCGTCCGCAGCTCCCCCGTGAGCGCCCGGACCTCCAGCAGGGCGGACAGGTGTTCCAGGGCCACCGGAAGCACCCCGGGGCACAGCCCGCACAGCCGCCCGGACAACCAGCCTGTGCCGAGGCCTCGTTCGGCCATCGCGCAGGCGAGGCCCACCGGCTGTGCGGCGCCCCGCCGTTCGGCCCAGGCGAACACCTCGTCCTCCAGGTCCGCCGACGCCACGGGGTCGGTCTCGGAGGTGAGCGGCGTCCGCCCGATCTCCACCGCGAGCCGGTCGAGCGCCTCGGTCTCCCGGGTGACGGCCGCGGCACCCCAGCGCCGTGCCGTGGCGGCGAGCCGGTCGGTTGCCGGGCCGAGCTCCTGGGCGGCGCGGGCCACGGCCGCGGCCGGGTTGTTCAGCTCGTGGGCCAGGCCGGCAGCGAGCGTGCCCATGGCCTCCACCGTGGCCCTGCCCCGGGCCTGGGCTTCCGAGGAGGCGATCCGCCAGGCCAGGACGGGCAGCAGCACCCGGGCGACGCCGGGGCAGCGCACCAGCATGTCCAGGAAGACCTGCTTGGGGTAGGCGGCGACGGTCGTGCGGCCCGCCGCGACGGCGGTGGCCACGTACACGCCGTCGGTCAGCAACGCGAGCTCCCCGGTGAACCGGTGGGCGGCCGGGGGCTTGGCGTCGTGCTCCCCGCCGGCGTCGGCACGGGCCCGGTGCCGGGTGAGCAGTTCCTCCCGGCCGTCCACGCTCTTGACGACCAGGAGCTCGCCGTCGAGCAGCACGTAGAAGTGGGTGGCCTCGTCCCCGTCGTGGAAGAGGGTGTCGCCGTCGGCGAGTACCCGTTCCTCGGACACCTCGGTGAGCCAATCCAGCTGGTCATCAGTCAGGTCGGTGAAGAGCTCGATGCCCCGCAGCCGCTCACCACGGACCGGGGCCGGCGCGGTCACCGCGATCCGATCAGCGGCAACCGCCGCTGCGGCAGCAGCCGACCCGACTGTCTCGGCAGCCGGGCCAGGACGGAGATCGCGTGCGCGATCGAGACGAGCGTGGCGTGGTGGTGCCACCCCCGGAAGGAGCGCCCGGCGAAGTCACGGATGCCCACCTCGCCGCAGACGTCCTTCAGGTCGCGGGAGACGCGCCGGTTCAACTTGGCGATCCGGAAGAGCGCCGACGAGGAGAGGTGGCCGATGTTGGAGAGGAAGAGCTCGGTGGGCCGCGCCTGGTGCGGGTCGGTCCAGGCGCCGATGAGGAAGAGCGGCGGCATGCCCGTGGAACGGTCGAGGGCGGTCTGCAGCGCGACCCGCACACCGACCACCTTGGCCACCCTGCGCCGGGCGTACCAGCTGTCGCGCCACTCCACCGCCGCACCCAGCTCCCGTACGGACGCCACGAGTTGCTCCGCCGGCAGCTGCCGTCCGTCACCGACGGGCAGCCTCGGGTCCGCGGGGGCCACCCGCAGGCAGGCATCGACGCCCAGGACGAAGGGGATCCGGCGCGGCGCGAAGGCCCCGAGCACCTCGGCAAGGTCGCCGCCGGCGGCGGTCATCACCACCGGGCGCGGCGTCAGTCGCCAGTCCTCGGCCATGGAGACGACCGAACCGACGGCGCACTGCACCGGGGTCTGGGATCTCACGTGGTCGGGGACGGCGGCTCTTCTCCGCGCCTCGTCGCCCGCAACCCAGGACGCCGGCAGTGCGAGCTGCCAGTCCACCGGGCAGCTCGCCTCCTCGGAGGCCAACCACACCCCGGTGCTCTGCTGGCAGTTGGCCATCCGGCCGAGTCCGGGGACGAACTGGCGCGAGACGCCGACGGAGTGGCGGCCCGCTTTGGGCACCGCGAGCGGCTCGACGATCCAGGCGACGGGCTGGAGTTCCCGGTCGACGAGGCGGGCCAACGACTGGCGTACGGGTTTCCACTCCCACGGGGAGGTGGTGATGAACTGCTGGAGGCTCTGCATCGCGCTGCTGTCGGCAGCCTCGGCGATGCCCTTCATGGTCTTGCGCCCCTTCGCGGACAGCAGCCCCCGGACGTACAACTCGCCCCACCGCCGCTGGTCACTGCGCGGAACCGAGGCGAGCAACTGCCCGCACAGCCGGTCCACCCGATCCTGAGAAAGGTCCTGCGGATCGAATCCATCGAATCCGGCGTCCACACCCATCCCTCCTCGAAGCAATGCGCGAATACCACGGCCCGGCGGAATTGTTCGCCATTCCGGGCATGGCAGAGCGGGGAAAATCATCGGACCGGACTGATTTCCCGAAAGGCCATCTGCACTGCTGAGCTCGAGCGCCCATTAGAGCAGAGAACCGACTCCGGCAGAACCGGACGGCAGCGGTTTAGCGAGTTCCATATGCGGCGCGATCGGGTGCACCCGGGAAGGCCGGTACTGCGGGAAATTGTTGGCACAGCGTACGGACCTGTTCCGGTCAGGTGCGCGAGAGTGCCGCCTCCTCCAGGTCGAGCTCGTGCATCACCCGCCGCAGCACCTCGTCGTGGATCCGGCCCTCTCGGCAGAGCCGGACGAAGACGCCGCGCTCGGTGGCGAGCATCTCCCGCCGCAGCCGCCGGTACGCGGCGGTCGGCGGCTCGGACGGCGCCCGGGCGCCGTCCGCCCGGATCCGCTCCCAGGCTGTGGAGCAGCGGTGCTCGGCCAGGTCCCGCAAGCGGTCCAGGACGTGGCCGGGTACGTCCTCCTGGCCGTTGGCGACCCTCTCCTCCACCCGGGCCCAGGCCGCCCGGACCGCCACCTCCTGCGCCATGGCCTCGGCGAGGCCGTCCTCGCGTGCCTGCCCCTCGTCCCGCAGGCGCAGCCGGCGGGCCACCGCGGGGAACCCGACGCCCTGGACCAGCAGGGTGCCGAGCACCGCGGAGAAGGTGAGGAAGAGCACCAGGTCCCGGTCCGGCAGGTCGGGCGGTACGGCGAAGGCCGCGGCCAGCGAGACCACGCCGCGGGTGCCGGCCCAGCAGATCGCGGCGGGGTGCTGCCACGGGGGCGCCGGGTCGCGTCCGCGCAACCGGGCCGACAGCCGGCGGGGCAGATAGGTGGCCGGGAAGATCCAGACGGCCCTGGCCAGCAGCATGGCCGCGAACACCACCACCGCGTAACGGCCCAGCGCCGCCGCGTCCGTGGTGTGCAGGGCCTGGAGCACCGGGCGCAGTTGGAGGCCGATCAGGGCGAAGGACACCGCCTCCAGTACGCAGGTGGCCAGCCGCCAGGTGGCCTTCTCCTGCAGCCTGGCCTCGTGCGAGGCCCCGGCGAAGTGGTGCCCGAGGTACAGCCCGGCGGCGAGCACGGCGAGCACTCCGGAGGCGTGGAAGGACTCGGCGGCCGCGTAGGCACCGAAGGGTACGAGCAGCATCACGGCGTTCTCCGTGACGGCGTCGGCCAGCCAGCCGCGCAGCCGGCGGACCGGCAGCGCCAGGGCCAGCCCGACCGCTACGCCTGCCAGCGAGGTGTAGGCGAACTCGGCCACACCGTCGAGGAAAGTGGTGGCGCCGCCCAGGGCCACCGCCAGGGTGAGCCGGAAGACGGTCATGCCGGTGGCGTCGTTGACGATGCTTTCCGCCACCAGGATGGTGACGATGCGGCGCGGCAGCCCGAGCCGCCGGGCGATCGAGACCGCGGCGACCGCGTCGGTGGGGGCGAGGATCGCGCCCAGGACGAAGGCGTCCGCCCACGGCATCCCGGGGACGACCGCGTGCGCCGCGAGGCCGACGACCGAGGTGGTGAACAGGACGAGCCCGACGGAGAGCAGGCCGATCGGGCGGGCGTTGGCCCGCAGGTTCAGGTAGGAGCTCTCCACCGCGTCGGAGTAGACCAGCGGGGGCACGAAGACGACCAGCGCGAGGTCCGGGTCGAGGTGGTAGTCGGGGACGCCCGGGACGAAGGAGACCAGCAGTCCGGCGACGACCGCCGCGATCGGCGGGGAGACGCCGGTGCGGTGGGCGGCGGCGGAGACCAGGGTCGCGCCGACGACCAGGAGCAGGATCTCAGCCACGACCGGCCCCGCCGTCCTGCGGGCGCAGCCAGAGCGAGCCGAGCGGCGGCAGCACGACGTCGGCGCCGGCCGGCAGTCCCTGCCGGTGCCGCGCCTCGGCCGTGACGGCGCCGAGGTTGCCGACGCCGCTGCCGCCGTAGCAGCCGGCGTCGGTGTTGAGCACCTCGTTCCAGACTCCGACCCGGGGGAAGGCCAGGCGGAACGGGTCGCGCACCACCGGCGAGAAGTTGTACACGCACACCAGGGGCTCCCCGTCGGCGTCGTAGCGGATGAAGGAAAGGACGTTCTCGTCCGCGTTGTCGGCGTCGATCCAGCGGAAGCCGCCGGGTTCGCCGTCGCACTGCCAGAGCGCGGGGACGGCGTGCTGGAGCCGGTTGAGGTCGCGGACCAGGTCGCGCACGCCCCGGTGCTCGGGAGTGTCCAGCAGCGGCCAGTCCAGCGAACCGTCGTGCCACCACTCCGACGGCTGGGCGAACTCCTGTCCCATGAAGATGAGTTGACCGCCTGGATGGGCCCACATGAAGGCCAGGTAGGCGCGCACGGAGGCGAGCTGCTGCCACCGGTCGCCCGGTGCCTTGCCGAGCAGTGAGCCCTTGCCGTGGACGACCTCGTCGTGGCTGATGGGCAGCAGGTAGTTCTCCGCGTGGGCGTACATCATCGGAAAGGTCATGCCGGTGTGGTGGTGGCGCCGGTGCACCGGGTCCTGGCGGAGGTAGGCGAGGGTGTCGTGCATCCAGCCCATGTTCCACTTCAGGTCGAAGCCGAGCCCGTCGGCTTCGACGGACCGGGTGACACCCTCCCAGGCGGTGGACTCCTCGGCAATGGTGAGCACGCCGGGGAAGCGGCGGTGGAGGGTGGTGTTGAGCTCCCGGAGGAAGGCGACCGCCTCCGGGTTCTCGCGGCCGCCGTGGGCGTTGGGCGTCCACTGGCCGGGTCCGCGCGAGTAGTCGAGGTAGAGCATGGAGGCCACCGCGTCCA
This sequence comes from Kitasatospora sp. NPDC085464, assembly GCF_044541955.1. Lineage (NCBI taxonomy): Bacteria > Bacillati > Actinomycetota > Actinomycetes > Kitasatosporales > Streptomycetaceae > Kitasatospora > Kitasatospora sp. NPDC085464. Next base: position 26,136 of record NZ_JBITTM010000078.1, on the reverse strand, counting down.
CCCGCAGGCCGTCCACGTGAAACTCCTCGCACCAGTACAGCGCGTTGGCGATCAGGAAGTTGCGCACCTCGGGGCGGCCGTAGTCGAAGACCAGGGTCCCCCAGTCGGGGTGTTCGCCCCGGTGCGGGTCGGGGTGCTCGTAGAGGGGGGTGCCGTCGAACCGGGCCAGCGCCCAGTCGTCCTTGGGGAAGTGCGCGGGGACCCAGTCGACGATCACTCCGAGGCCGGCCCGGTGGAGGGCGTCGACCAGGTGCCGGAAGTCGTCCGGGGTGCCGAGCCGGGAGGTCGGGGCGAAGTAGGAGGTGACCTGGTACCCCCACGAGCCACCGAAGGGGTGCTCGGCGACGGGCAGGAGCTCGACGTGGGTGAAACCCATGTCCTTGACGTATTCCGGCAACTCATCCGCGAGTTGACGATACGTCAGGCTCGCCTGCCAGGAGCCGAGATGAACCTCGTAGACGCTCGTCCGAGCCGGTCGGTGTGCCGACCGGGCCGCCATCCATGCGGCATCGGTCCAGCGGTGCCAGGAGGTGTGGATCCTGGACGCCGACCCCGGCGGGCACTCGGCGGCGAAGGCCAACGGGTCCGCCTTCTGCCGCCAGGTGCCGTCCGTGCGCAGGACCTCGTACTTGTACAGGGCACCTTCACCCGCTCCGGGAACGAACCGCTGCCAGATGCCGGAGGAGCCGAGCGGCTCCATCTCGTGCCCGGCGCCGTGCCAGCCGTTGAAGTCGCCGATCACCCGTACCGCGCGGGCCTTCGGGGCCCAGACCGCGAAGTCGGTGCCGCCGGCGCGGGTGTGGGCTCCCAGCACCTGCCAGAGCCGCTCGTGACGCCCCTCGCCGATCAGGTGGAGGTCGAGCTCTCCGGGTGTCGGCGGGACCGGGTCAGGAAGTGGGGTCACCGTGAAGTCCTCGTCAGGGGCCGGATGGTGAAGACGTGGGCGACCTGGCCGATCAGCGGGTCGAGCCGGACGCCGTTCTCGGCGCACCAGCGGTACTCGGCTCCGCCGAGCTCGTCGTGGACGTCGAAGGCCGCGCCCGGTTCCAGCCCGAGTTCGGCGAGGTCGAGGGTGACGGTGCCCTGCTGGGCGCGGTGCGGGTCGAGGTTGAGCACCACCAGGACGGCGTCCTCGCCGAGCCGCTTGGAGTACGTGAGGATCTGCGGGTTGTCGCAGGAGTGGAAGCGCAGGTTACGCAGGTGGTGCAGGGCCGGGTGGTGTTCGCGGATCCGGTTGAGCGCCGTGACCAGTGGGGCTAGGGAGCGCCCTTCGGCGGCGGCCCAGTCACGCGGCCGGTACTGGTACTTCTCGGAGTCGGCGTACTCCTCGCCGCCGGGCGCGGCCGCAGCCGCCTCGCACAGCTCGTAGCCGGCGTAGACGCCCCAGGACGGGCCGGTGGTCGCGGCCAGCACCGCCCGCACCGCGAAGGCGGCGCGCCCGCCGTGCTGGAGGTAGCGCGGGAGGATGTCAGGGGTGTTGACGAAGAGGTTGGGCCGCAGGTACGCGGCTGACTCCTCGCCGTCGAGCCCGGCCAGTTCACCGAGGCAGGACTCGATCTCCTCGCGGGTGTTGCGCCAGGTGAAGTAGGTGTAGGACTGGTGGAAGCCGATCCGGGCGAGGGCGTGCAGCATCGCCGGGCGGGTGAACGCCTCGGCGAGGAAGAGGACGTCAGGGTCGGTCGCCTGGACGTCGGCGAGCAGCCGTTCCCAGAAGCCGAGCGGTTTGGTGTGCGGGTTGTCGACCCGGAAGATCCGCACGCCCCGGTCCACCCAGTGGTGGAGCACCTTCAGGCAGGCGTCGTGGATGCCGTCCGGGTCGGCGTCGAAGTCGATCGGGTGGATGTCCTGGTACTGCTTGGGCGGGTTCTCGGCGTGGGCGATGCTGCCGTCGGCCCGGTGGCGGAACCACTCGGGGTGGTCGCGGAGCCAGGGGTGGTCGGGTGAGCACTGCAGGGCGAAGTCGAGCGCGACCTCCAGGCCGAGGCGGCGGGCGGTGCGCACGAAGTGCCGGAAGTCCCGGTCGGTGCCGAGGTCCGGGTGCAGGGCGTCGTGCCCGCCCGCGGGCGAGCCGACGGCCCATGGGGATCCGGGGTCGTGCGGGCCGGCGGTGAGACTGTTGCCGGGGCCCTTGCGGTGGCTGGTGCCGATCGGGTGGATCGGCGGCAGGTAGACGACGTGGAAGCCCATCGCGGCGACGGCGGGCAGCCGGAGTGCCGCAGTGCGGAAGGTGCCGGAGCGGGGCGGCTGTACGCCGGCCGGGTCGAGGACGGCGCCCTCCGAGCGGGGGAAGAGCTCGTACCAGGAGCCGTACAGCGCCCGCTCGCGCTCCACCCGTACGGGGAACTCAGGTCCGATGGTCAGGAGTTCGCGCAGCGGTCCGGCCCCGGCTGCGGCCGTGACCTCGGGGGAGAGAGCGGCGGCCAGCCGCTCCTCGGCCGGGCGGCCGGTGTCCCGTACGGAGGCCGCCGCCCAGGCGAGCCCGGTCTGCGCGGCGGTTCCGACGGCGAGCGGTCCGAGGGCGGCGCGAGCGAGCAGTGCGGCGCCCTCCTCCAGGGTCAGCTCGACGTCCACACCGGCCGGGATCTTGACCTCCGCCGCGTGCCGCCAGGTGGCCAGCGGGTCGCTCCAGGCCTCCACGCGGAAGGTCCACTCCCCCAGCAGGTCGAGGACGACCTCGGCGCTCCAGCGGTCTGTGCCGCGCACCTTCTCGGCCATCGGGACCCCGGGGCGCTCCAGCCCGTCCGGGCCGGTGAGCACCACCTGGGCGCCGATCTCCTCGTGACCCTCGCGGAAGACGGTGGCGGAGACCTCGAAGGGCTCGCCCGGCACCGCGCGCGCGGGTCTGCGCCCCTGGTCGACCGAGGGCCGCACCTCCGTGATCGGGATCCGCCCGACGGGGGACGGGAGTTGGTGCGGGCGGAGCTCCTTCGCGGGCAGGATCGACTCGACGGTCATCGGGCTTCGGACCTTCCTCTCACCGATCGGTAGACGTCGTGGACCTGTCCGGCGACCGCCGTCCAGGAGAAGTGCTCGGCCGCCCGGCGGCGCCCGGCCCGGCCCATCCGGCGGGCCAGGTCCGGCTCCGCCAGCAGCCCGTTGATCCGCAGCGCGAACTCCCTGGCGAAGAGCTCAGGCGCGGCGGGCTCGCCGTCACCGCCGAGCGGGACCAGCAGGCCGGTTTCCCCGTCGGTGACCACCTCCGGAATGCCGCCCACGGAGGTGGCGACCACCGGTGTCTCGCAGGCCATCGCCTCCAGGTTGACGATGCCCAGCGGCTCGTAGACCGACGGGCAGGCGAACACGTCCGCGAACGAAAGCAGTTGGCGCACCGCCGAGCGGGTGAGCGGCTCGGCGACGTGCACCACGTCGGCGCCCAGCCCGCGCGCCTCGCGCACCGCGGCGGCGAACTCCTCGGCGATCCCGGGGGTGTCGGGGGCACTGGCGCACAGGACCAGCTGGGTGCCGGGGGCCAGGTGCGGCGCGGCGCGCAGCAGGTGGGTCAGGCCCTTCTGCCGGGTGAGGCGGGCGACGCAGGCGACGGTGGGCCGGTCGGTTCGGATGCCCAGGCGGTGCAATTCGGCGGTGCCTGGGTCGGGTGCGAACTCCTCGGTGTCGATGCCGTTGTGGACCACCACGACCCGGTCGGGGTCGAGTTCCGGGTGGCAGCGCAGGACGTCGTCGTGCATCGCGCCGGAGACGGCGATCACCCGGTCGGCGCCGAGGAGGGCGGTGCGCTCGCAGAACGAGGAGAGCGCGTAGCCGCCGCCGAGCTGCTCGGCCTTCCAGGGGCGCAGCGGTTCCAGGCTGTGGGCGGTGACCACGTGCGGGATGCCGTACAGCAGTTTGGCGAGGTGGCCGGCGAGGTTGGTGTACCAGGTGTGGCTGTGCACGACATCGGCTCCGGCAGCGGCCGCGGCCATGGCGAGGCCGGTGCCGACGGCCTGAAGGGCGCCGTCGGCTCCTGCCAGGTCGGCGGGCGACCGGTGACCGGTGACGTGCGGCGCGGGGCGGGGCCCGTCGAAGCACTGGATCCGGAGGTCCACCACCTGCCCTAGCTGCCGGGCGAGTTGCTGGACGTGGACGCCGGCGCCGCCGTAGACGTGCGGCGGGTACTCGCGGGTGAGCAGGTCGACGCGCATCATGCCGCCCTTCCGTTCAGGGGCGTTCCGCCCAGCCAGTGCAGAAGGTCTTTGAGTCCCGAGAGGCTGGCACCGGCGGGTATCCGCGCCTCGCTCCCGATGTCGAGCCGGGGGAACACGCTCACTCCGCGCAGATGGCTACCCGCGCCGACCCTGACCTCGTCACCGAGCGCGCAGAACTCCTCCAGGACGACCGGGCGGCGGAGGGTGGAGCGGATGTCGACCATGGTCCCCAGGAAGACGTCGGAGATCCGGGCGCCGGGTCCGACGATGCTGTGGTCACCGCAGGCGACGCCGCGCAGCGAGCTGCCCTCCCCGAGGTCCACGCCGTCGCCGATGTCGGACTCGGCGAGGACGACGCCGGGCCCGATCTCCACGTCCCGGCCGATCCGGACGCCGGGGCCGATCCGGACGGTGCCGTCGGCGACCTTCTCCGCGAGGGTCCGGCCGGTGGCCTCGTCCTTGAGGTACAGGCTGCTCTCGTGGATCCGGGCGCCGGCCAGGGCACCGACCGGCGGGTCGATCCGGCCGCTGAGCATCGGGTACTCGTCGCGGAGGACCTCCCGCAGGGTGGTGAGGTAGTCGCGGGGGCTGCCGAGGTCCCCGAACTTGGCAATGGAGTGGGCGGCGATCCGGTGGCCGCGGGCCGCCAGGTACGGCAGCAGGTCGCCGCCCCAGTCGAGGCTGCGGCGGGCGAGCGCGGCGAGGGCGGGCTCGCGGGCGATCACCCGTAGGCGGTCGCAGTCGACCAGGTACATCCCGGCGTTGGTCTCGACCCGGCCCGCGCCGTCGAGCGCGCCTTCCGCCCGCAGGGTGGCCAGGTCCGGTTTCTCCAGGAAGCCCGCCACCGCGCCGCAGGGCCGGCGCAGCACCACGCCGTACTTGCCCGCGGCCTCGACGGCCGGCCGGAGCACGGTGGCGAGGGTGACCACGGCGTCATTCGCCCGGTGGGCGCCGGCCATGGCGGCGAGGTCGAATTCGAAGACCGAGTCGGAGGGGAAGACCAGCGCGGGGCCGGAGAGGTCCCAGTACTCCAGGCAGCGCAGGGTGGCCTCGCCGGAGCCGGTGTTGCAGCTGTCGAAGCGGGTCCTGGAGTAGCGGACGGACACACCGAGCCGCTCCCCGTGCTCCAGGATGGCCTTGGTCTGGGCGCGGTTCTCCCCGCCGTTGGCAGCGACGAAGAAGCGGTCGACGCCTTGGGCCTGGAGGATGCCGACCGCCCACTCGATCAGGCTGCGGCCGGCCAGGCTCATGGCGGCCTTGCTGCGCAGGTAGTCCGAGGAGTTCAGGGTCAGCGGCCGAGCCCGCACTCCCCGGCCTCCGACCAGGGCGATCGCGGACAGGGTCTCCATCGTTGCCGTCACCTCCGGTGCACCAGGAAAGGGATGATCATGCGGAAACGTTCCACCAACGGGTGGTCGGGATGAGCGTCGACGAACAGCCGTCTCCCGGCGACGACGGCCAGCTCCGGCGTGTACGGGAAGGCGGCCTCCACGGGCGATCCGTACGCCGCCTCGGCCTGCCGCTCGGCCAGTTCTCGCGGAACGCCCGGCGGCACCATGTTCACCAGCAGCACGCGGCGCGCGCAGCCGAGCTGGCCGGCGAACTCGATGGTCTCCCCGGCGCCGCCGAGGTCCAGGTGGCAGGACCTGGTCACCACGGCCAGGGTGTCCGCGCTCGCCACGGCGGTGACCGTCTCGTTGTTGATGCCCGCGTGTGTGTCGAGCAGCAGGACGTCCAGGCGCAGCACGTCGATCAGCCGGTCGAAGCCCTCGCGCAGCAGGCCGACGTCGTACCCCTGCGCGATGATCTCGTGGATCCCGGAGGCCTCCGCCCGGGCGGGGACGAGGAAGAGCCCGGCGCCGCCTGGTGCGGTGGGCAGTGCGAGGGCCGCGTCCTCGACCTCGCACCGGCCGACCAGGTAGTCGGCGAGGGTGCGGGCCGGCGCCTCGGTGCCGCCGAACAGCGCATGCGCGGCGGGTGACTGGATGTCGGTGTCCACCAGGGCCACCCGGTGGCCGTCGTCGGCCGTCAGCCGGGCCAGGTTGGCCGCGAGGGTGGATCTTCCCGTCCCCCCTCGGTGCGAGTGCATCGCGATGATCTGTGCCATCTCTCCTGTCCGATCGTCCGGGGGGCCCGTGATGGTGTCCGCGCCGGGTCAGCCCGGTCCGGCGGTCCGGTGGACGGCCATCATGGTGATGTCGTCGTGTTGTTCGGCGGCGCCGGAGTGTTCCCGCAGCGCCGCCTCGATCCGCTCCAGCAGTGCCCGTCCGGACGGCGTCGGCTCGCGCAGCAGGTCGAGCACGCGCTCGTCGCCGAAGAACGCGCCGTGCTCGTCGCGGGCCTCGGGGACGCCGTCGGTGTAGACGAACAGCGTGTCGCCCGGGCGGAGTTGTGCGTATCCGAGGGAGAAGGCGCAGTCCGGGATCACGCCGACGGCGGGCCCGGTGGGCTCCAGCGGGGTCGGATCGCCGCCCTCCCTGGGGACGAGCATGGGAGGGTTGTGGCCGCCGTTGATGTAGACGAGGCTGCCGGTGGCCGGGTCGAGGACCGCGAAGAACATCGTCGCGAAGTAGCCCTGGCCGCTGTGGTTGCGGGTGAGGTAGCCATTGGTGCCGACCACGGCGTTCATCAGCGGGGTGGCCCCGACCACGGGGATCACGTGTGCGGGGTCGGCGGCCTGGTGGGTCGTCATGGGGCTCTGCAGGCCGCTGTGCTCGGCCGTGTGCCGCAGCAGGCTGCGGATCAGCGCCATGAACAGCGCCGCGCCCACTCCCTTGTCGCACACGTCGGCCACCACCAGGGCCAGCCGGCGCCGGTTGACCAGCTCGAAGACGTCGTAGAAGTCGCCCGCGACCTTGCGGGCGGGCCGGAAGCGGACGTCCAGGTCCCAGCCGTCGGGGCCCGGCAGCTCCTCGGGCAGGAAGCCCTCCTGGATCTGCCGGCCGATCTTCAGCTCCCGTTCGTAGCTCAGGAGTTCGGCCTGCGCCTCGATCTCCTCCATCGCCCGGCCTAGCTTGGCCCGCTCGTAGCAGCTGCGCAGCCGGGCCCGCACCATCGGTGGGAGGAACGGCGGGACGATGTAGTCGTGGCCCAGCCTGATGTGCTGCTCGATGTCGTCGAAGTCGTCCTCCGCGTACACCACCGTGATCGGGGTGGTCCCGCTCTCGGCGAGGCGCCGGGCGATCTCCCGCACGGCCCGCGGCGGCATCGCCGCCGGGGTCAGCAGGACTTCCGCCCAGGTCGGCTCGCCCTCCAGGGCTTCCTGAGGGGTGCGCACCTCGACGGCGACGTCCTCGTCGGCGAGCGCGGAAAGCAGCGCGGGGGGCGGGTTGCGCTCCTGGTCGACCAGGAGCGCTGTCACGTCAGGCATGGGGGGCTCCTCATGAGGTTCGCTGTCGCCGCATCACGAGGGTGCTGCGGTTGTGGCCGTCGGCGTAGCGGTGACTGAAGTCGTCCACGGCGGTGAGGGCGAGGTGGATACCCAGTCCGCCGATCGGCCGCTGCGACAGCGGAACGCCGCGCGTGGGGGGTCTGCACCCAGCGGCGGGATCGAAGGGCGGGGCGTCGTCCTCCAGGCGGATCCAGACGGTGTCCTCGTCCATCCCGCCCGCGAGCCGTAACTCCCCCTCGCCGCCGCGGTAGCCGTGCACCACCACGTTGGTCGCGAGCTCGTCGGTGGCGAGCCGGAGCCGGTAGGCCGCCTCGGGGGCGAGCCCCGCCCGCTCGGCGAGCTCATGGCAGAAGCGTGCGACCTCATCCAGGGAGGTCAGCGTCGCGACGATGCGCAGGGCGTCCATCTGCGGGAGTCTCTCCGGTCTCACTCGTCGACGAGCGTGACACTGCGGTCGAAGCCGGCCTGCCGGATGGTCCGGGCCACCGGTGCGCTGGCGCCGGACACGGTGATGCTGACGTCGTCGCCCATCTTCTGGCGGGCGAACACCAGGGAGCGCAGGCCGGCGCTGGCCATGTAGGTCAAGCGGTTCGCCTCGATGAGGACATGGGTGACCCCGGCGGCCGCGGCCTGCTCGATGGTGTCGTGGAAGGCGGGCGCGCTTGCCGCGTCCAACTCGCCGACGAGGCTGATGGTGGCGGTGTCGGTGGAGGTGGTGACCGAGACGGTGAGGGCCATGGACGGTATCTCCGGTTCGTTCGGGTGTGCCGGCGTCGTTGGGACGGCGTCGGCGTTCGGGTGTCAGCGGGCGAGCAGGATCACCGTGGAGCGCGGGGTGATCCGGTAACGGCCCGCGTTCTCCAACAGCGGTTCCGTACCCGGCAGGTGGAGGTCGTGCGGGCTGTCGGCGGCGGTGTCGGCCACCAGGTGCCAGGCCGTGCCGGGGCGCGGCCACGGCAGTTCGAGGTCGTGCGGTTCCCAGTGGGCGTTCATGACGACGTAGATCTGCTCGTCGCCGCCGCGCAGCACCGCCAGCAGCCGGCTGGTCCGGGACCAGTCGGGCTCCCCGGCCCGGACGCCGTGCCAGCTGACCTCGCCGCCCGGGTGGTCGGCGCCGCGCAGCAGCGGGTGGGCGCGCCGGAAGGCGATCAGGCCACGGACGAAGCGGTGCAGCTCGGCGTTGGCCTCCAGCAATCCCCAGTCCAGCCACGACAGTTCGCTGTCCTGGCAGTAGGTGTTGTTGTTGCCGGCCTGCGTTCGGGCCAGTTCGTCGCCGGCCAGCAGCATCGGCACGCCCTGGCTGGTGAGCAGGATCGCCAGGGCGTTCTTCATCTGCCGCCCGCGCAGCCGGAGGATCTCCCGGTCGTCGGTCGGGCCCTCGGTGCCGCAGTTCCAGCTGTGGTTGTCGTTCGCGCCGTCCGCGTTGCCCTCGCCGTTGGCCTCGTTGTGCTTGTCGTCGTACGAGACCAGGTCGTGCAGGGTGAAGCCGTCGTGGGCGGTGACGAAGTTGACCGAGGCGGCGGTGCCGCGGCCGCTGTAGAGATCGGGCGAGCCGACCAGGCGGGTGGCCAGTTCGCCGACGGTGCCCTCGTCCCCCTTGAGAAACCGGCGCACGGTGTCGCGGTACTTCCCGTTCCATTCGGCCCAGCGCCCGTAGTCGGGGAAGCTGCCGACCTCGTACAGGCCGGCGGCGTCCCAGGCCTCGGCGATCAGCTTGCAGTGCCGCAGCACCGGGTCGTGCGCGAGCTGCTCCACCAGCGGCGGATTGGCCAGCGGGGTGCCGTCCGGCGCTCGGTCGAGGATGGCCGCGAGGTCGAAGCGGAAGCCGTCGACGTGGTACTCGGACACCCAGTGGCGCAGGCAGTCGAGGATGAAGTCGCGCACCACGGGGTGGTTGCAGTTGACGGTGTTCCCGGTGCCGCTGAAGTTGTAGTAGTGACCCTCCGGCGTCAGCATGTAGTAGGTCGCGTTGTCGAGGCCCCGGAAGGAGATCGTCGGGCCCTGTTCGTTGCCCTCGGCGGTGTGGTTGAAGACCACGTCGAGGATCACCTCGATGCCGGCCGCGTGCAGGTCCTTGACCAGTGCCTTGAACTCGTCGGCCTGCATGCCGAAGCGTCCGGTGGCCGCGTAGCCGGCCTTGGGCGCGAAGAAGCCGACGGTGTTGTAGCCCCAGTAGTCCGCCAGCGGGGCACCGGTCGCCGGATCGCGGCGCGGGTTGCCGTGTTCGTCGAACTCGAAGACTGGCATCAACTCGACGCAGTTGACGCCGAGTTCCTCCAGGTAGGGGATCTTCTCCCGCAGCCCGGCGAAGGTGCCGGGGGCGGAGACCCCGGAGGACGGGTGGCGGGTGAAGCCGCGTACGTGCAGCTCGTAGACGACCAGGTCCTCGGTGGGGATGCGCGGCGGCGCGTCGTCGCCCCAGTCGAAGTCGTCCCGCACCAGCCGGGAACGGTACGGGCAGGGGCGGTCGCGGTCCGGTGGACTGCCCCAGACGTCCCGACCGGAGATCATCCGCGCGTACGGATCGGTGAGCACCCGGCCCGCGTCGAAGCGGTCGCCGTGCTCAGGGGCGAAGGGGCCCTCGGCGCGGAAGCCGTACTCCAGGTCCTCCTCGTCCAGGCCGAAGACGGTCATCGCGAAGACGCTGCCGGTGCGGAACTCGGCGGGGAACTCCAGTTCGGCCAGTGGCCGCGGGGCGCCCGCCTCGAACAGCACCAGCCACATCCGGGTGGCCCGGTCCGAGTAGACCGAGAAGTTGACGCCGCCCGGCACCGTCGTGGCTCCGAAGGGCAGCGGGCGGCCGGACCGCACACCGTAGCCGGCGATGGTCCGGGTCGGGTAGGCGTCGATGCGGTCGGCGGTACTCATTCGCCGACCGGTCCGAGGAAGGCCGACGCGTTCTCCCGGACGTCGAAGAAGTCGAGGAAGCCCGTGGAGGCCATCACGAACCGCACCTCCTCCGCCAGCCCGACCAGGACCGTGACGGTCTGCCGGCGCAGCGCCTGCCGGTGCACCAGCAGGAGGGTGCGCAGTCCCGCGCTGGAGATGTACGGCACCCCGCTGAGGTCGATGACGGTGGTCGCAGTACCGCCGATCAACGGCAGGATGTCGGCCTGGAGTTCGGCCGAGGTCACGCTGGTGATCTCCCCTTCGAGCTCCACGACGGTGACGCCGTCCTGCTCCCGGGAGCGGACCGAGACGGTCATGACGCCTTCCCCACCGGTTCGAGGCGGACCCGGACCTTCACCCGGCCCCGGCCGGACGGCAGGCGAACGGCGAGCGCGTCGGGGTCGTAGTCGGCGTACGGCACGCCGTCGAGCTCCACCTCGGCGATCCGCACCGAGCCGACCGGCAGCAGGTCGGGCGAGACCCGTAGCAGCCCGTCCGGGAGGCCGGCCGGATCGGGCTTGAACCAGAAGTCCATGCCCCGGCCGCCGATCAGCAGGTTGTTGTAGACCGCGGCGAGGTAGCACAGCTCGGCCGAGTGGTACATGCTCATCGAGTGACTGCCCTTGAGCCGCTCGGTACCGAGCAGGTAGGGCGTGCCGCTGGCGAGCACGTTGAAGTAGACGGCGCCCTCGTCGTGGTCCAGGAAGTAGGCGTTGTAGAAGGCCTCGGCGTGGCGGGCGTCGCGCAGGAACCGCCCCTCGCCGGTGACGCCGTGGAGGATCAGGTAGGCGAGGATCGCCTGCTCCTGCTGCCACCAGGCCTTGCGGTCGTGCCAGGCGAAGCGGTGGTGTTCCTGCCCGTCGGCGAGGACGCGCTCGACCACGTCGTACCAGCCGCCGCGCTGGCGGTCGCTGCCGACTGCGGGCATCAGCTCGCCGATCTCGGTGGCCGTCGCCAGGTACTCCCGCTTGGGGCGCAGCGCGTGCATGCGCATCAGGTTCCAGGCGATCTTCAGGTTGTGGCCGACCACCGCGCGGTCCTGCTGCCAGCCGTGGGTGGTGTCGTGGGACCAGTCGCGGTGGAAGCGCTCCTGGACGAACGGGCTGTTCTTGCGGTCCGGGCTGTGCTTGTCGGCGGGAAAGTGTTCGACGATGGTGTCGAAGGTGTACTCCAGCATCCGGGCGTAGGTCTCGTCACCGGTGGCGAGGTAGAGGTTGATCAGGTACGCGGGGGCGTGGTCGCCGACGGAGTTCCAGTTCTTGCGCGCCTTGTTGGGCCCGAGCGATTCGTGGTCGGCGCGGAACAGGATCGGGTCGATGTGCGAGTAGTAGCCGCCCTGCTCGCGGTCGAGGAAGAACTTCTCGAACAGCCGCAGGGTGGCGTCGGCGTCACTCTTGATCCGCGGGTCTCCGGTGACCCGGTAGGTCTGGACCGGTCCGGCCAGCGCGTAGATCTGCTCGTACATCGGGATGGCGTCGTAGTCGTCGGAGAACTCCGAGGTGAAGAGCTTCTTCTCGGTGTCCCCGTCCACGCTGAGCCCGTGGTACCAGTAGACGACGTCCTCCTCCGGGTCCACCACGCGCATGTGCTCGCGCAGGTACTCGGTGCCGCGTTCGGCGACCTCCAGGTACTCGTCGTCGCCGGTGAGCATGAAGGCTGAGGCCATGCCGTACACCAGGCGGGAGATGGTGTCGGTCTCCTGGACGTGGCCGGCGGTCTTGTCACCGCCCAAGCGCAGCTGGGTGCGGTAGCCGGTGAAGTCGACCGGACCGTCGCCGAACTGGGCGCGACGGTAGAAGCCGGCGATGGACTCCAGCTGGCGGATCCACCAGTCGGTCTCCTCGAAGCGGTACGCCCCGGGGCGGCGGCCGGGGAACAGCAGGCGCTTGGCCTCGATCCGCGTCGTGCCGCCCTCCGGGTAGAAGACGACGTGGGCGTGGAGGTAGCGCCCGGGCTCCAGCATCGTGTCGAGGCGGCCGCCGGCGTCGGCGTACGGCTCGTCCAGGTTGCGCAGCAGTTCCGCGGAGACCTCACCGACGGTGGAGATCTCGAACTCCCGGCCGTCGGTGGTGCGGAGGGTGAAGCGCCTGGCGTCGCGGTGGTGGGCGGTGACGTAGCCCGCGATGGTGTCGGAGAACGTGAAGTTCACCGTGTCAGACATGGATCTCCCTTTCGGTGGTCTCGATGACGTCCTGGTCGCGGTAGCCCTGGCTGACCTCGACGACCACGCCGTCCGGGTCCCGCAGCCACATCGTCCGCCAGCCGTTCAAAACCTCGTCGAAGTCCAGCGGGCCGAGGGTGACTTCGGCGGCGTCGCCCATCGCGGCGAGCAGGGCGTCGACGCTCTCGGTCCGGAAGGCGATGTGGCGCACCGCGCCCGGCTGTGCCGGGCCGTCGGCCGTGGCGTTCGGGGCGGCCGGCCCGTCCGTGGCCGGGAAGAGTTCGAGGTAGGCCTCGCCGTTGCGCAGGAAGAGGATCTCGCCGTCGCCGACCTGCACGGTCCGAGCCCGGTGAAAGCCGAACCAGCGGGTGTAGAACTCCTCGGTCACACGCTGGTCGCGGCAGTTGAGGCCGACGTGGGCCCAGCGCATCACCGGCTCCTCCGGTCGGCGAGCAGGTCGATGACGGTCCTGGCGAGGAGGTGGTGGTGCTCGCCGGTGCGCGCGGTGACCAGATCGCCGTCGATCACGACGTCCTGGTCGACGTACTCGGCGCCCATGTTCCGCACGTCGCCGATCAGGTTGTTGTGGCAGACGACCTTGCGGCCCCTGACGGTCTGCGGGATGGCGGAGGCCAGCCACATGCCGTGGCAGATGATGCCCTTGACCACTCCCGGTTCGGAGAGCGCCCAGCGCAGCAGGCGGGTGGCGGGGGCCAGCCGGTTGACGTCCTCGCTGTAGCGCAGCCGGTCGGCCACCATGCCGGAGGGCACGATGATCGCGCCGTACCGGCGCGGGTCGGCGTCCTCAAGGCTGCGGGTGACGGTGAGCGGGGCACGGAACTCGTGGCCGGTGAAGGTGAGTTCGCTCTTGCCCCAGAGGCGGCTGAGGAGGTCGACCCCGGCCCCCTCCTCGGCGAAGCGGTGCCGGTAGTAGGTGATCTCCGGTTCGTAGTAGTCGCTCTCCACCAGCACCGCGACACGGGTGCCGGTCAGCTGCCCTTCCCGGACGGCGATGTCAGCCATGGGTCCCTTCCCTGATCAGGTCGGCCGCCCGTTCGGCGATCATCACGACGGCGGCATGGGGGTTCGCGGAGGGCACGGTGGGCATCACGGCGGCGTCCGCGACGCGCAGCCCGCTCATCCCGTGGACGCGCAGGCGCGGATCCACCACCGACAGGTCGTCGGTGCCCATCCGGCAGGAGCCGGCCTGGTGGTGGTAGCTGTCGGCGGCGCGTCGGACGAAGGCGCGCAGTTGCTCGTCGCCGCGGACGGCGGGCCCGGGCCACAGCTCCTGCTTGTGCCAGGGCGAGAAGGCGGAGGTGCCGATGATCTCCCTGGCAAGCTTGACGCCCTGGACGAGCCGCTCCAGGTCGGAGCGGTCGCCGAGGTAGTTGGGGTTGACCAGCGGCCGGGCGAGCGCGTCGGCCCCGGCCAGCCTGACCCAGCCGCGGGAGGCGGGCCGCACGACGCCGGGCAGAACGCTCACCGTGTCCGGGTGTTCACGACTCACCGCCGGATCGAACGGAACGTGCACGAAGGCGAGTTGGAGGTCGGGCACGATGAGTCCCGGTTCGGAGGCGAGGAACAGGGCCGCCTCCGACAGGTTCTGCCCCGCGGGCGGAACGGGGGTGCGCGCCTCGGACATCACTGCGGTCAGCACGTGGTTGTGGAAGTTCTCCCCGACCCCGGGCAGCGTGGCGTGGACGGTGATGCCGAGGTTCCGCAGGTGGTCGGGGTTCCCGATGCCGGAGAGCAGCAGCAGCTTCGGCGACTCGATCGCGCCGGCGGTGAGGATCACCTCGGCGGCCGCGTACGCCTGGTGGATGCCGACGCAGGGCTCCTCGCCGTGCACGTCGCGCACCGCGCGCCCGTCGAGGCCGGCCGGCTCCGGGCGCTGGAGGTACTCGACGCCGACGCAGCGGCCTCCGGTCAGCACCAGCCGCAGCGCCTGGGCGCTGGTGCGCAGCGTCAGGTTGGACCGCCCGAGGGCGGGTTCGAGGTACCCGGCGAGCGCACCCCGGCGCCGGCCGCCGGCGATGTCCAGGCGGTGCCAGGCGGCTCCGTGCCTCGGTCCGTCGGCGAAGTCCGCGAGCCGCGGGTAGCCGAGCTCGACGCAGGCGTCGACGAAGGCCCGGGAGGCCGGGTTGGCCGCGTCGAGGCCGGCGTGGGCGAGCGGCCGGTCGGCTTCCGTCCGGTCGAAGTAGGGCCGGACGTCGCGGTACGACCAGCCTGCCGCCCCCTGGTAGGCCCAGTGGTCGAAGTCCGCCGGGTGGCCGCGGACGTGCATCATCAGGTTGAGGTTGCTGCTGCCGCCGGGGCCTCGGCCGCGCGGTTCGCGGGTGGCCCGGCCGTCCAGGCCCGGCTGTGGGATGCTCCGGTAGCCCCAGTCGATGCGACTGCCGAGCAGCCGCATCCAGGCGGTGGGGTCGTCCACCTCGGCCGGGACGCGGGCGGCACCGGCTTCCAGGACCAGCACCCGCACGTCCGGGTCCTCGGTGAGGCGGTGGGCCAGAACGCTGCCGGCCGTGCCCGCGCCGACGACGACGTAGTCGAACTCCTCCCTCATCACAGTCCCGAGCTCTGGGACAGCACCTGGAACGGCAGGGTGTCGTGGTGGTTCGACATATAGGTGATCCGGCCGTCGCGGATGCGGAAGTAGTTCATGACGTCCGCCTCGATCGGCCTGCCGGAGGAGCTTCGGGCCGAGATGTGGGACACCACGGCCGCCTCCTCGCCGCCGGCGTCGACCAGGAAGTAGCGGGGGACGTTCTCGAAGGAGGCGTACATCGCCCCCATGCCCCGCATCATCGCGCGGAGCCTGTCGCGACCCTCGATCCGGCCGGCGAGCTGTTCGTCCATCACCATGTCCTCGGCGAAGAGGTCGCACCAGCTGTCCCAGTCGCCTTCGTTGGCGTGGACGTAGTAGTCGGCCAGCACCTCTCGGGCGTTCATCGTCCCCTCCCGGTCACAGGGCGGCGGAGCCGGGCATGGGCTCCAGCGCGTTGCAGGTGTAGGTCTTGATCAGCGGCGTGCGGCCGTCCTCGCCGGCCACCACGATCCAGGTCTGGTCGGCGTCGAAGCCCAGCCACTGGCTGTCGGCGGCCGGGGCCCGCCAGGCCCTGGCCTGCCAGTTGACGTTGACGCGGACCTCGGCCTCGGCGCCGTCGATGGCGGCGCGGACCCGGAGCACGGTGTGCTCCTCGTCGAAGAACCGGTGGACGGCGGCCTGGTACCAGTCGGCGAAACCCGCGTGGCCGCGGAAGACGCCTTCGGGAAAGCGCAGTTCGAGGCCGTCGTCGACCAGGAACCGCTTCACCTCGTCGGGGTCACCGTGCCGGTCCAGGGCGGCGTACCACTGCTCGACGAGGGTGCGGACGGCCCGCTCGGTGAGGAGGGGCCCTGCGGAGGCGGGCTCCGGCATCGCGAAGACTCCTTGGGTGTCGTCAGACCTGGAGGTCGACCAGGAACGGCCCGGTGGCGGCGAGCATCCGCTCGACGGCGGCCGCGGCCTCCTCCGGTTTCTCCACGCGGATGCCGTCGGCGCCCAGGGCGCGGGCCAGCTCGGCGAAGCGGATGTCCGGGCGGGAGAGGTCGAAGGAGGCGGGAAACTCGTGCGCGGGGATCGTCCGCTCCTTCCAGTACTGGGCGATGTTGTCGTCCAGCAGCCGGTACTTGCGGTTGTTGCAGACCACGAATTTGGCGGCGATGCCGTACCGGGCCGCGGTCCACAGCGCCTGGTAGGTGTACATCGCGCCGCCGTCGCCGGTGAAGCCGACCACCGTACGGTCGGGGTGGGCCAGCTTGGCACCGATCGCTCCGGGGATGCCGACTCCGAGCGAGCCGCCCCGGGTCAGGAAGTAGTCGCCGGGCCGGTCCGGCGGCAGGTGTCGGACCACGGCCGGGGAGGAGGTGAGCGCCTCGTCGAAGACGATCAGGTCGCCGCCGGTCTGCCGGGCGAGCTCCTGGACGAACCGATCCAGCGCCGTGTCCCCGGGCGCGACCGGCCGCCGTTCGGCCCTGCAGGCGGCCAGCCGCGCTGCGGCCGCGCGCTTCCGGCGTAGCGTCATGCGTGCCGACAACTCGGCAGCGAGGGCGGCCAGGCTCGGCTTCGGGTCGGCCACCAGACCGAGGTCCACGGGGTGGTTCTTGGCGATCTCGTACGCGTCGAGGTCGATGTGCACGACTCGCGCCTCAGCCCGGAACGGGTTGGTGAGCACCGGGAAGACCTCGGGGAAGACGTACGTGCCGACGATCAGCACCGCGTCCGCCGCCGCGACCGCTCCCGCGCTGCGCTCGCCGAACATGTGGCCGCTCTGGCCCCGCGAAAGGGGGTGCGAGGCCGGCATGTTGACCTCGGAGGAGTCGACGGACCAGACGTCCGCACCGAGGGTCTCGGCAACCCTCACCAGCTCCGTCTGCGCCCCGGCGACCGACACGCCGTCGCCGACGAGGATCAGCGGCCGTTCGGCGCCCGCGAGCAGCCCGGCGGCGCGGGCCACCGCCTCCGCCGGCGGGGCGGAGGCGGTGAGCGGCAGCGTCGTGGGCAGGACGGGCTCGTCGTTGAGCTCGTCGAGGACGTCCATCGGCACGGCCACGAACACCGGGCCGCGCGGCTCGGTCATCGCGGTCTTCACCGCACGGCGGACCACCCGCAGCAGCGAACGGGGATCGGTGACCCGGGTCGCGTACTTCGTCACCGGCCGCGCCATGGCGACCAGGTCGGCCGCCATCTGCGCGTCCATGGCGTCGTAGCGCACCCCGGCGTCGCCGGCGATGACGACCAGCGGGGTGTGCCCCCGCAGCGACTGGTAGAGCATGCCGATCCCGTTGCCGAGGCCCACGCCCGAGTGCAGCTGCAGCAACGCCGGCCCGCCGGTCGCCCGGGCGTAGCCGTCGGCGATGCCCGCCGCCACGGTCTCCTGCAGCGCCAGCACGTACCGGAACCCCTCGGCGTGGTCCGCCGCGTCCAGGAATCCCTGCTCGACCGTTCCGGGGTTCCCGAACATCAGATGGATACCGTCGGCCTGGAACTGCTCGATGAGTTTGACGTTTCCCGTCTTTCCCGTCACCGAATCACTCCTGTCCTTTCTCGGCCATCGGATTGCCTACCAGCCGAACCGGGTGAGCCCGTTCTCCAGCATTTCGACCATCTTCCGGCCGGTGAGGAAGGAGTCCGGGGTCGAGCGGCCGGTCACGAACGGGTAGTCGACGATGACCGACAGCGGCTTTCCGAAATTCCCGTGGTAGGCGCCGTCGGGCCCGGTGGCGTCGCGCAGGATGTACTCCAGCGGGTACGGCGGTGGGCCCATCACGAAGTCGGTGCCGAGGAAGCCGGTGCCGTCCTTGTAGTCGTACTCCTTGCAGTGGCCGGTCACGTGCTTGCCCCGGATGATGCTCTTCCGGTCGCCCCAGTCACGGGCGAAGGCGAGGCAGGCGACCCCGTAGCACTCGGCGCCGATCGGCTTGCCGGCCCGCAGGAAGGCCAGGATCAGGTCGTGCACCCGCTCGTTGTTCGCCAGGTCGACGATCGGGCCGCTGCCGCCGACGATCAGCAGGGCGTCGTAGGTCCGCAGGTTGGCGTCGATCCGCTCCAGCGTGTGGTGGTACTCCTCCAGCTTGCGCAGGTGGTCCGGCGAGCTGGTGTAGGGCCGCTCGGGGATCCAGGCGCTGAGGTCGAGCGGGTCGTCGAGCCGGTTGCCGCTGTCCACGGCGCGGCCCAGGGCGGCCACCTCGGCGGTGGTCACCGAGCGGCCGAGCGGCGGGTCGACGTACTCCTCGTCGAGGCTCGGCGGCAGTGCGCGGGCCCTTTTGCCGTTGGGGGTCGCGAACGTGACGCGGTAGCCGCGCTGGTCGAACTCGCTGAGCGGGCCGACCAGTTCCTCGGCCCAGTAACCGTATTCCGAGAGAACTATCAGAATGTGCTTGGGCATTTCCCCGTCCTCCTTCACCGGCGGTTTCCGACATTGAGACTGAAGGTGGGGGGCGTGCCTGTCAAAGGGCCCGCATCCAGTTTGTGAGGTCGCCGCGAGTTGGTGAGGTCACGTTCGGGCGGCGTCAAGAAGCGACCCCGGGGGCAGAGTTTGTCAGGTCGCCGCATGGACCCGCCCCACCCTGGATAATCTCCCGGTCGCCGATTCGTTGGAGAAGAAGGCAGGCGATTACAAGAATGACGAGAAATCCGTCCGAGGAATTCCTCACGGCCGTGCACCGGGGTGACGCCGGCGTCGTGGGGCGCTCGCTGGCGGCCGGCGCCGACCCGGGCATCCGCGACGCGCGGAGCGGGCTGACCGCCCTGATGATCGCCGCGGGCCGCGGGAACGCCGCGCTGGTCCGGCAGTTGCTGGAGGCCGGAGCCGACCTCTACACCGCGGACTCGCGCGGCGGCGGCACCGCGCTGCACAAGGCCGTCCAGGGCGGCGACCCGGAGACGGTCCGCGTGCTGTTGGAGGCGGGCGCGTTCGTCGACGCCGTCGCGGCCACCACCGGGCACACCCCGCTGATGGACGCCCTCTGGTACAAGTGGCCTGCCGTGACGGCCGTCCTGCTGGCGCACCAGGCAGGGCTCAACCTGTCGACGCACTACGGCTTCTCGATGCGCGAGCACTTCGAGTACGAGCTCAACGTCAACACCCGTGGCAAGGACGAGCTGCTGGCGGCCGAGCGCCTGCTGACCGCCCGCACGCACGCGGATCAGGAGGCGGCCGAGGAGCAGAAGCTCATGGCCGCCGTCGTCGCCGGTGACCTCTCCGCCGTCCGCGGGCTGCTCGCCGAGGGCGCCGAGGTGGACGCCCGCTTCCCGGTCGTCAACGGCTTCAACGACGCGCACACCCCGCTGCTGGTGGCCTGCCGCGACGGGCACGAGGAGATCGCCCGCGAGCTGCTCGCCGCCGGAGCCGACGTCAACGCCACCGAGCCCACCTTCGGCGCAGTACCCCTGCACAAGGCCGTCTACAACGGCCACGCCGGGATCACCGCGCTGCTGGCGGCCGTGCCTGGCGTCGACCTGGACTTCCAGGGCATCACCAACGGCTACACGCCGCTGCACGACGCGCTCTGGCACGGCTACGAGGAGTGCGCCCGGATCCTGGTCGGCGCCGGCGCACGGCTCGACCTGGTCGGCCACGACGGCAAGCTCCCGGCCGACATCGCCCGCAAGGGCCTGGGCGCCGAGCACCCCCTGACCCTCGTCCTGACCGAACGCCGCTGAGGAGCGAAGCATGCTGTTCTACGTCCAGATGAAGTGGAAGCACGAGGGCCGGATCTCGCTCGACGAACTGTGGGAGGTCGAGCAGGAGGAGGCCGAGCACGCCGTCGACACCATCGACTCGGGTTTCTGCGTCGGCATCTGGAAGGTCGCGGCGCAGAAGCGGGTGATCGCGATCATCGACTCCCCCGACGCCGAGGAGCTCGACCGCACCGCGCTGGGCCGGCTGCCGATGCGCGAGTACCTGGAGTTCGAGGAGGTCTGGCCGCTGCGCGACTACCTCGGCTTCGCGGAGGACGTCAAGAAGCGCTACCGGGTCTGACGAGCCGGCACCTGCCCGAAGGAGGAGAAGTGATCCATCAGATCATCCTGGCCCACCCGAAGCCCGGGATGTCCGAGCGGGAGTTCCAGCGCTACTGGATCGAGGAGCACGCGGTCCGGTACGCCGCGAAGATCCCGCAGATCAAGCGGTACTGCGTCGACACCCGCGTCCCCAGGCCCGGCGACGAGGAGGACCCGCTGTGGAGCGGGGTCGCCGAGATCTGGCTGGAGAACGAGCAGGAGCAGCTCGCCTCGCTGCAGAGCCCGGAGTTCCTGGAGGGCGCCCGCCTCGACGAGCCCCGCTGGGCGGCGTTCTGGCGCACGGTCGTCCTGGACACCGACGCACACGTGGTCGTGCCCGGCGGCGGCGAGGCGCCCGCGGTCAAGGTGATGTTCCTGGTCAAGCGCCGCGAGGGCCTGCCGCTCGGCGCGTTCCGGGCCGACAGCCTCACCCGGCACGCTCCGTTCGCCGAGAAGGTCCCGGGCCTGCGCCGGTACGTCCAGAACCACACCCGCGACGCCTTCTACGGGGTGGGCGAGGCGGTCCTGGACGCCGCGTACCAGCTCTGGTTCGACGACGCGCAGGCGTACGAGACCGCCCGCAGCACCCCGGAGTACCAGGCGCTGCTCGCCGACCTCGGCCGCATCGCCGAACCCCGGTACGTCCACACCCTCCTGCTGGAGGAGCACTGGATCCTGGGCCGCGAGACCGGCGCATGACCGGCTCCGGACTCCTCGACCGCCTCGACATCGTCGAGACGTGCACCCGGATGTGCTGGCACACCGACAAGCGCGAGTGGGACCGGCTGCGGACGGACGTCTTCGCGGACGAGGTCCTGGTCGACTACAGCAGCCTCGACGGCGGCGAGCCGGCCGGGCTGGCCGCGCAGGACCTGATCGCCGCCTGGCGCGGCCTGCTCTCCGGCCTGACCGCCACCCAGCACCTGCTGACCAACCACCTGGTGCGGGCCGAGGGCGACACCGCCGTCGCCACGGCCGACTTCCAGGCCACGCACCTGCTCCCCAACGCGCTCGGCGGTCCGCTGTGGACGCTGGGCGGGCACTACCGGTTCACGCTCCGCCGCACGGCGGCGGGATGGCGGATCGACGGCCTGACGATGACCGCCGTGTGGGCCGAGGGCAACCGGCACATCCTGGAACGGCACAGCCTGGAGAGGACGAAGCGATGAGTACGACACGGGAGACCGCCACCGGCTGGTTCGACGCGCTCACCGGCGGCGACTTCGAGCGGGCGCTGGGCTACCTGGCGGACGACGTCGAGTGGATCAACTACACGCCGGTGCCCGGCTGGAACGACGCGATGCCGTGGATCGGCACCCTGCGCGGCAAGGCCGCCGTCAAGGACAGCCTCGGCGTCTTCGCCGGCGTGGTCGAGCTCGGGAAGGAGGAGCTGGTCGAGCTGGTCGTCGACGGCGAGCAGGCGATGGGCGTGCTCCACGAGCGGTCCACCGTCAGGAAGACCGGCATGGCGTTCGAGATCGAGTTCATCCAGTGGCTCACCGTCAGGGACGGGAAGATCGTGCGCTGGAAGTCCTTCACCGACCCGTCGCAGATCCTGCGCGCCATCAAGGGGGCCGCGGTATGACCGACACCGTCCACACCGAGCACGTCGCCTTCGACAGCGACGACGTCCAGCTCGTCGGCACCCTGTACCGCTCCGCCAACCGGGGCCGCGGCCCGGCGGTCGTGGTCCTCGGCTCCTGGACGACCGTCAAGGAGCAGATGGCCGCCGCGTACGCCCGGCGGATGGCCGAGGCCGGCTTCCACGCGCTGACCTTCGACCCGGCCGGATACGGCGAGTCCGGCGGCCGGCCCCGCCAGTTGGAGTCTCCGGCCCGCAAGATCCGGGACGTCCACAGCGCCGTCACCTTCCTCGGCCGGCACACCGCTGTCGATCCGCACCGGATCGGCGCCCTGGGGATCTGCGCCGGGGCCGGGTACACCGCCGTCAACACCGCGAACGACCCGCGCGTGCGGAGCCTGACGCTGGTCGCGCCGTGGCTGCACGACGCCGCGCTGGTCCGAGACATCTACGGCGGCGCGGAGGGGGTCCGGCAGAAGATGGACCTCGGGCTCGCCGCACGGTCCCGGTACGAGCTGGGCGAGCCGGTGGACTACGTCCCCGCCGTGAGCACCACCGACCCCTCGGCCGCCATGTTCGGCCCCTTCGACTACTACCTGGACGCGCAGCGCGGAGCCGTGCCGACCTGGGACAACCGGTTCGCGGTGATGTCCTGGCCGCACTGGCTCACCTTCGACCCGCACCCCGCGGCGGCACGGATCACGGCACCCACGCTGATCGTCACCAGCCATGACGCCGCGATCCCGCAGGGCGCGGAGAAGTTCCACGCCGACCTGGGCGGCCCGAAGACCCTCGTCTGGACCGAGGGAACCCAGTTCGACTTCTACGACCGGGACTCCACCGTCGACGAGGCCGCCACCCTCGCCGTCCGGCACTTCGCCGAGACGCTCGCCTGAGGCACCTTGCAGCCGATCAGGGGCGCGGGGAGCACCACTGCTCCCCGCGCCCCGAGGGCCACTCACCGCAAAGGACCCCCCATGCCCACCTGCTCCCACCTCGACGCGATCGCCGACGAGCCCTCCGCCCCAGCCGACCCCGCCGAACCGGCCGCCTGCCGACAGTGCCTGGAAGCCGGCGCCGTCTGGGTGCACCTGCGCCGGTGCCTGACCTGCGGCCACATCGGCTGCTGCGACTCCTCGACGAACAAGCACGCCGGCCGCCACCACGAGGCGACCGGCCACCCCCTGGTCGCCTCGCACCAGCCGGGCGAGCGCTGGGTCTGGTGCTTCCCCGACCGGCTCCTCCTGGACTCCGTCGGATGACCGCCGCCGCGACCGACGCGGCCCGGAAGCCGGTGATCCTCGCGGTGGACGACGACCCCCAGGTGCTCCGCGCCGTCCGCCGCGATCTGCGCTCCGCGTACGCCGACCGCTACCGCGTGCTGAGCGCCGCTTCCGCCGCCGACGCGCTCAGCGTCCTGGACGCCCTCGACGAGCGTGCCCAGGACCCGGCGCTCTTCCTGGTCGACCACCGGATGCCGGACATGACCGGCATCGACTTCCTCCTGGAGGCCGTGAGCCGATTCCCGGACGCCAAACGGGTACTGCTCACCGCGTTCGCCGAGACCGACGCCGCGATCACCGCCATCAACAAGGTGCGGCTCGACTACTACCTGATGAAGCCCTGGGACCCACCCACCGAGCGGCTCTTCCCCGTGCTGGACGACCTGCTCTCCGACTGGACCGCCTCGTACCGCCCCGCCTACCGGGGCATCCGCGTCGTCGGGCACCCCGTCTCCGCCGGAACGCACTCCGTACGGGACTTCCTGACCCGCAACGGCACACCGTTTCGCTTCCTGGACGCGGAGAACAACCCGGAGGCCCGGCGGCTCCTGGCCGAACGCCCACAGGTGCGACTGCCGCTGGTGGTGTTCCCCGAGGGAACCGCGCTCTCCGCCCCGGGCACCGCCGAGCTCGCCGACCGCCTCGGCCTGGTCACCACCGCCTCCCGGCCGCACTACGACACGGTCATCGTCGGCGCCGGCCCCGCCGGGCTCGCCGCCGGCGTGTACGCGGCCTCGGAGGGCCTGTCCACCCTGCTGCTGGACGCCGACTCGCCCGGCGGACAGGCCGGTACGTCGAGCCTGATCGAGAACTACCTGGGCTTCCCCGCCGGCCTGTCGGGCGCCGACCTCGCCCGGCGCGCGGTCAGCCAGGCCACCCGGTTCGGTGCGGAACTGCTCCACCCGGTGGGCGTCGTCGGGCTGCGCCGGGCCGACCCCGCCCGGATCCTGACGTTGGCCGACGGCTCGGAGATCAGCGCCGAGACCGTGCTGGTGGCCACCGGCATCTCGTACAACCGCCTGGAGGTGTCGGGCGCGGAGAGGTTCGAGGGCGAGGGCCTGTACTACGGGGCCGCGACCGCCGAGAGCAGTTCCTGCCTCTCGCACCACGTCCACATCATCGGCGGCGCCAACTCGGCCGGACAGGCCGCGATCCACTTCGCCCGGTACGCGGCGAGGGTCACCGTGCTGGTGCGGGGCGACTCGTTGGAGGCCGGGATGTCGAGGTACCTCGTCGAGGAGATCCACCGGACCCCGAACATCGAGGTGCGCCTCGGCACTCGGGTCCTCGCCCTGGACGGATCGGAACGGCTGGAGCACATCACGCTCCAGGACGACGCCACCGGCCGCAGGACCGTGGAGCCGGCGAACTTCGTCTTCACCTTCATCGGCGGGCGGCCCCGCACCGGCTGGCTGGACGACGTCGTGGACCGCGACGACCACGGCTTCGTCCTGACCGGTCCCGATCTCATGAGCCCCGACGAACGGCCGACCTCCTGGCCCCTGGAACGCGACCCCCACCTGCTGGAGACCAGCGTCCCAGGCGTGTTCGCGGCCGGAGACGTGCGCGCCGGCTCGATCAAGCGCGTCGCGTCGGGCGTCGGCGAAGGCGCCATGGCCGTCGCCATCATCCACCGTTACCGAGCGGGTGGTTGACATCCTGCAGTCGCCGGGACGGCGAATCGGGCACCGCCGTCGGCACCCGCCGTCTCGTGTGGATAATCCCTACCGTGACCTCAGGAACAGCCCGCCGCAGGTGGCGCTCCGCGCTTCGCGCCTTCGTCCTCTTCTTCGCCGGCGGCGCGCTCGGCTACCTCGCCTGCACGCTGGTCGCGCATAGCCCCGGCTCCGGGGTGCTGTGGATCGGCATGCTGTTCGGGTCCACCGTGTGCGCGGCGCTCACCGCGTTGTTCCCGGCACGACGTCATCGCTGAGCCTCCAGCGCGGCCGAAGGAACTCATGCATGGGCGGACCGCACACGAACCTCCGGTTAGCCTCTCCTCCGGCACAGTGATCAGCGATCAGCGCACGGGGGATGCAGATGGCCGACTTCACGGTCAGCCCTGAGTCCTCGCCAAGCTCTCCAAGGACCTCAAGGGCTGCGGCGACGAACTCGACCATGGATTGCAGGCATTGAAGCGGGCGAGCCGCAACGGGCTCGGCCACGACTTCCTGGAGGGTGCCGGCAAACACTTCCAGGACACGTGGGAGTACGGGCTCGACAAGGTCCGCGAGTGTGTGAAGAGCCTCCAGGCGGCCTGGACCAGACTCAACAGGATTACGGCGGCACCGAGCAGGGCATCGCCAAGGGTTTCAGTCCGGAGAGCCACTGATGCCCGACCAGAACCCGGCCTGGAACGGCCTCGGCGTCAACCCGACGCCGGGCGACCCGGCCACCGTCGCGAACCTGAGCACCACCCTGCGCCGCGTCGCCCAGCACCTGTCGGGCGTCCACACCACGCTGTCGCAGATCTCCGACCACGAAGGCCAGTGGACCGGCCCGGCCGCCGACAACTTCGCCAAGAACTTCGGCAAGCTCCCCGACTACCTCCGGGACGCCTCCGACTCGATCACCACCGCGTACGGCGCACTCGACACCTGGTACCGGACTCTCACGGAACACCAGCCCAAGGCCGCCGAGTTGGAGCGCGCGGCCGTCGCCGCCCGGCAGCACAAGGCGGAGGCCGAGCAGGCACACACTGTCGCGGCCGCCAACCCGGACCTCAAGCTCGCCGGGCAGTCCTTCCCCGACGACGCGTCCCTCGCCACCGCCACGGCACACTACGACACGGCCAAGAACCATCTCGACCAGGCGGCCGCCTCCTTCTACCCTCCCCGTGACGAGGCCCTGGACGACCTGCCGCCCGTGGTGATCGACCTCCTCGTGCTCTGGTGCGCTCGCGCACCTCGCCCCCGTGCCCGCCCCGGCCGCTGAGCTTCCGGCTCGGCGCGAGGTGGCTTTTCCGCCTCCTCACTGGCCTCCGCTCCCACGCCGCCCGCGTCGGCGGGATCACCGCACACCTCATCGAGTGGCCGGGCCGGCCATCAGGGACTATCACGATCTAGGTGTACGACACCCGGTTGGACTAGGTGTTGATCTTGCTGTCGGGCGTGGGCCGGGTGGCCTACGCCCGTCCGGCGGA